>DWZZ01000108.1 GCA_019117305.1 Candidatus Mediterraneibacter merdigallinarum
AGGTGTTTTCGGACGCCTCTCCACGCACAGCTCTCCGACAAATCCGAAGTTATACTTATTTCACTTCCGTCCGGCGAATGATGGCATAGGCACCCAGATAAAAGACGGCTGCCAGCAGCAATAGGGTCAGAAGGGGTAACAGGTAGTTGACTGTTCCGCCGTTCATAAAGCCCATTGCCCGGGAGGCCAGTTTCCTGATACTATCCACAAGATTTTGCGGCAGAACATATCGGAACAGTGCCACCGCCAGCAGTATTATACCGGCGAGGATCGCAACCAGGCAGAGGGACAGAGTTTTCTCCAGTTTGTGTATCACAAGGACGGCCAGATAGGACAGGCTGCTGATTAGCATATAGAGAAGAAACAGCCAGATCCAGTTTGGAAGAATATCGCCATATCCGTAAATAACGCCGAACAGAGAGTTATAATTTGGAACAAAATAGTGCAGCAGATTACCCATAACAGTATCTACAAACGACATAATCCCTCCGATAAATGCAAACATGGAGAGTGTGGCAGCAAAAATATATTTCCGTGTAAATCCGTTCTGGATCATCATTTTAAAGTCTTCACTGTACCCTAATGCACCGAGAATACCCACATAAATAAAGGTGTTCATCTCCAGACAGCTGGTTCCTGCGGTCTCCGGATCTCCTGTTATGGCGGAGACCATAATATAGATCAGCAGAACAATCGCATACATGATTGCATAAAACAGCCAGATATACTTAAATGAAGTCATACATTCATACTGAATAAGGATACGTAATTTTTTCATCATTCATCCCCGCCTTTCTCTGTCAGTTTTATAAACAGCTTCTGCAGATTCATTCGGGTAATCTGTAAATGGCTTCCCTGTGGAAGTTTCGTCTTTTCGCCGATTATATAGGAGAGTTTCAGGCCACCCAGTTCATCGTTCCCGATCACATTTTTATCCTTACAGTAACTGTCAACTTCTTCTGCCAGACCAGAGACACAGTATCCTCTTTCCAGCAGCGTGTCCACGTTTTCCTGGAGAAGCAGTTTTCCTTTATCAATTAAAACAACTTCCTCAATAATATTGGCGACTTCTTCAATCAGATGGGTAGCGATAATAATTGTCTGGTCGTTGTCTTCAAAGTTTTTCAGCAGAAGATTATAAAATAATTCTCTGTGATTGGCGTCAAGCCCCAGCACCGGTTCGTCAAAGATCACATAGGGGACGTTCAGCGCCAGAGCCGCCGTCAGTTTGACAATGGACTGATAGCCTTTTGAAAGGGCCTTGAAACGTTTGGTTACATCAAGATCAAATTTTTCTGCGGTTTGGAATGCCTTTTTCAGATCAAAGCTGTCGTAAAAGCGGTCTATCCATTTAAAGAGGTCCTTAATTTTAAGGCTTGAGGCATAAAGATCAGCTTCGCTCATACAGAAAATCTTTTCATGCACGTCCATATTTTCTCCTGCAGGAAGACCGTCGATAAAAACAGTTCCTTCATCAGCAAAAATGCGGTTGGCGATAATGTTGATAAGAGTGGATTTTCCGGCGCCGTTTCTCCCGAGAAAACCATAGATCTTTCCATGTCTAAAAGAAAATGAGACATGGTCAAGAGCGGTAACGTTTTTATAGCGTTTGGTAACATTATTAATCTGAATTGCACTCATCTTCATAACCCCTTTCTAATAAAGCAATAATCTCGTCCTTTGTCATTTTAAGTTTTGATGCTTCGGCGATCATTGCGGCAATATACTGGTCATAAAACAGTCCCTGCCGTTTCCTACGTATCTTTTCAACAGCCCCTTCTTTTACAAACATACCCAGACCTCTTTTTTTATAAATAATTCCTTCATCCACAAGCAGATTCATTCCTTTTAGAACTGTGTGGGGATTAATATTCAACAGGGCAGAGATTTCGTTGGTTGAAGGAATTTTGTTTTCCTCCGGGAATACCCCTGTGAAGATAGAGTCCTCAAGCTGTTCTGCAATCTGAATGAAAATCGGTTTTTCTGTATCCGGATTAATGTGCAAATAAATCACCACCCTTTGCTTACTAGTTTGTTAGTTGAGTAACTAACTAGCTTTGATATCAGTATATGTGTTTTTTAGTGTCGCGTCAATATGTTTTCTGAAAAAATAAAATACCGCAGAAGATTCCGGCTTTAATTTCCCGAGATCTTTTGCGGTATCTTTGTTTTCTGGGAACTTTTTTTTACAGAATCCCCAGATGTTCCAGCAGGATTTTCAGACCCAGCAGAATCAGTATGATTCCGCCGGCCAGTTCTGCTTTTGATTTATACTTTGTGCCGAAGATATTGCCGATTTTCACTCCGGCGGCAGAAATGATAAATGTTGTAA
Source organism: Candidatus Mediterraneibacter merdigallinarum (assembly GCA_019117305.1). Taxonomy (GTDB): domain Bacteria; phylum Bacillota; class Clostridia; order Lachnospirales; family Lachnospiraceae; genus Mediterraneibacter; species Mediterraneibacter merdigallinarum. The sequence continues at coordinate 2,333 of DWZZ01000108.1, forward strand.
TTCCGATAAAGGAGACAGCGGCAGCAATATTGACTTTCAGAAATGCAAATGTAATGCCCACGGCCAGGGCATCAATGCTGGTGGCAACTGCCAGAAGAAACATGGTCTTTATATCCAGAGAATCGCTTTCATTTTCGCATTCGCCTGAACAGGCTTCCCGTATCATATTTCCTCCGATAATGCCAAGCAGAATAAAAGCAATCCAGTGATCAATGGCTGTGATGCTGTCTTTGAACTGAGAACCGAGCAGATATCCCAGCGCCGGCATCAGTGCCTGAAATCCTCCGAACCATATGCCTACGACAGCTGCTTTCTTAACCGTGATTTTCGGCATGGCAAGGCCCTTACAGACAGAAACAGCAAAGGCATCCATGGACAGTCCTACTGCTAAAATAAAAAGTTCCAGTAATCCCATAAAATTTCCTCCTGATATGTAAAATGTATTGTGATACGTTTCCCGCCTGAAATATCCATGTCTCTGAAGAGGTATGAATATATTTTCCGCGAAAAAAAACAGGCGCGTCTGCTGCACCTGCCGGAACAAACATGTACAGCACACAAAGAAACTGTACATGAGTCTCATTATTTAAGATAAGCCAGACCGAATGGCCAGTATGTTGACTTACCACGTAGAAGTACGCCAATTACTCCCTCACGAACTGAGAATATATTATCAGTTCGGAGAGAAAATTGCAAGAAAAAATTCGGATTTGTCGAAGGGAATCTCCGGAGAAAAACGCA
>DWZZ01000109.1 GCA_019117305.1 Candidatus Mediterraneibacter merdigallinarum
TGCACCGTCTCACAGAACTGATCCACCGCCGTCATCTTCTCCACCCTATATCCCGCGATCTGCATCATCTCCAGATCCCGCGCCAGGCTTGTCATTTTACAGGAGATATACACGATCCGCTCTACGCCGTAATTCAGGATCTTCGGCAGCGCCTTCGGATGTATGCCGTCTCTGGGCGGATCCAGAACGATCACGTCCGGCTTTTCTTCAATCTCATCCAGCACCTGAAATACATCGCCTGCTATGAATTTACAATTGGAAATACCGTTGCGTGCGGCGTTTTCCCGTGCCGCCTCCACCGCTTCTTCGACAATTTCCACTCCGACCACTTCTTTTGCCACCGGAGCCAGCACCTGGCTGATGGTTCCGGTGCCGCTGAACAGGTCAAATACTGTCAGATCCCGGATATCACCGATATATTCCCGCACAGTTTCATACAGAACTTCCGCTCCCCTTGTATTTGGCTGGAAAAAGGAAAAAGGCGTGATCTTAAAATCCAGACCGAGCAGTTTTTCATAAAAGAAATCCTGCCCGTACAGAATCCTTGTCTCATCACTCTTTACCACATCGGAAAGAGAGTCGTTCAGAATATGAAGAATCCCTACAATCTTTCCTTCCAGTTCCAGCTCAAGCAGCCGATCTGCAAGCGGAGCCAGATCATGTTCTTCCTGGGTTGTAGTCACCAGGTTAACCAGAATTTCTCCTGTTGTATCTCCTCTTCTCAGAAGGAGATGGCGCAGATATCCTGTATGCTGCATTTTTTTATAATAACTGACATTTCTCTCTCGGAAATACTCCAATACACAGAGGAGGATCTTATTCATATCTTCATGTACCAGCCTGCAGTCTCCCGCTGTCAGCACATCATAGGTACTGCCCTTTTTGTGCAGTCCGAGGGAAAGGGGACCGTCCTTATATTCGTCCCCGAAAGAAAACTCCATCTTATTGCGGTATCCGAATTCTTTCGGACTGGCCTTGACGCCCTCAAAAATATAGTCGCCTCTGACCGCCTCATCCATCAGTCTGCGGATCTGTCCTTCCTTCATCTTCATCTGCTCTTCATAGGGCATGGTCTGATACATACATCCCCCGCAGGCCGGAAAGATGCTGCAGACCGGCTCTCTCGTTTCAAGAGGAGATTTCTCCAGTACTTCCAGAAGTCTCCCTTCCGCATTTCCCCGCTTAAATTTGTTGATTATAAAGCGGACTTTCTGTCCCGGAATTCCGTTTTTCACTGTAACATACCTATCCTCTTCCCGGATATAGACAATCCCTTTATTCGGAAAGTCCACTCGTTCTATTACTCCTTCAAAAATCTGTCCTTTTTTCATTCTTTTCTCCAAATTTTCAGACGATTCCCACAAAAAGGGGGCCGTCCCCTTTTCCTCAAGTTTTCAGAAAATTTTCTTGTTTTCGCAATAAAAGAGGCAGGGTGCATTGTGCATCCCGCCTGTATTCTGTTCGTTTCTTTATTAATTCTGCTGCTGATATTTTATACCTGATCTTCTTCACTGAAGTAATCATCGAAGTCATCGTCAAAATCATCTTCGAAATCTTCCAGATAATCCGGTGTGAAGAAACGGTATACTGCATATGCAATTCCCGCAACTGCCGCCACTGCGCCGATAATAGCCAGTACCCAGATCACTGTATTTTTCTGTTTCTCATCTTCATTTCTTTTCAGCAAATCACTTAATTTTGATTCAGCAATAAATTCTTCTACCTTGCTCATAATACACGTCCTTTCCCCGTCTGCCGACAGCGGTTTACTTTCTGTTATTATAACACTAACATTTTCAATTTACTACTAATTTATTACAAATTGATAGGAAACTTCACGCATCTGCTTATAATTTAACCAGTTTTGCAAACATGGCAAACATTTTTCTTGTCCCGGCCCCGTCAAATTCCACAGTTACCTCATAGTCCCTGCCGCCTTCTTTTATGTCCAGCACCGTGCCTTCTCCGAATTTCACATGCCGCACCCGGTCGCCTACGCCGTATGGAAGTCCGTCCGATGTCTTTGCTGCAAGCTGGCTTCCCTTCTGTAAAGAAGAAAACGGCTGTTTTTCTGCTCTTTGTTTCTGTTCCCGGGCATAGCCGGCCGCAAATGGTTTTGCCCGGAATGCTTCTCTTGCATTGCGGTATGTATTCTGAACAGGGATCTCCTCATCCTTCTCCATCTTAACTGCCCCGGTGTCCAGAATTTCAAACGGAATTTCTCTGATAAAGCGCGACATCTTGTTAAACTGGGTCTCGCCCCGGATCATTCTCCGCCGCGCGCAGGTCAGCGTCAGCTTCTCTTCGGCCCGGGTAATTCCCACATAACAGAGCCTGCGTTCCTCCTCCAGTTCTTCCTTATCATCTGCTGTAATCGTCATATAACTGGGGAAAAGACCGTCTTCCATTCCTGCAAGATACACATGGGGGAATTCCAGGCCTTTGGCGCTGTGGAGCGTCATCAGTACCACATAATCCTGTTTCTCATCCAGACTGTCAATGTCCGCCACCAGAGCCACTTCTTCCAGGAAACCGCTGAGCGTGGCCTTCTCTCCCCGGTCCTGGCAGTCTTCTTCATATGCCGCGGCTTTGCTCACCAGTTCGTCAATATTTTCAATCCGGGCCTGTGCGTCCTCCGGATCATCTGCGTCCAGATTCTCTATATATGCTGTCTTTTCAATAATTTCTCCCAGCAGATCCGTCAGACTTTCCCGCTCTGCCTGTCCTTTGAAATATTCAATCAGGGCGGCAAATGAATCCAGCTTGGATGCGCTCCGCCCCACTCCCGGGATCAGATCCGGCGCCAGCAGCGCCTCATAAAAACCGATTCCTCTCTGAGCCGCCGACTCCTGAATCCGGTTAATCGTGGTAAGCCCGATCCCTCTCTTGGGCACATTAATGATTCTCCGCACTGCCAGATCATCCATTCCATTGTCAATGGTCTTCAGATATGCGAGAATATCTTTAATTTCCCTACGGGCATAGAAATTAATGCCGCCTACAATTTTATAAGGAATACTCATTGCCACAAACTTTTCTTCCAGCAAACGGGACTGGGCATTTGTCCGGTAAAGCACGGCATGATCCTCATAGGACGCTCCCTCACGGACTTCTTCTGCCACATCCTCTGCAATAAACTCTGCCTCGTCATAAGCTGTATCAAACTGGCGCAGCTGAATCTTATCCCCCTCTCCATTGGCCGTCCAGAGCGTTTTCTCCTTCCTGCCCTTATTGTTCCGGATCACATGATTCGCCGCGCTTAATATATTTCCTGTTGAACGATAATTCTGCTCCAGCTTAATCACCCTGGCGTCCGGAAACTCTTTCTCAAAATCCAGAATATTTCTGATGTTCGCGCCCCGGAATTTATAAATAGACTGATCGTCATCGCCGACCACACAGAGATTCCGGTATTTCCCTGCAAGCAGGCTTACAAGCTTAAACTGAACCGTATTGGTATCCTGATACTCATCCACCATAATATAGCGGAACCGTTCCTGATAGTTTTCCCTTACATCCGGCTGCGTATCCAGAAGCTGGACAGTCTTTACAAGAAGATCGTCAAAATCAAGGGCATTATTTGCTTTCAGCTGGGCTTCATACTCCCGGTAGGCCCTGGCAATTTTCTGCTGCGCGAAATCGCCTCCCGCATTCAGTTCAAATTCATCAGGAAGTATCATTTCATTTTTTGCAGAAGAAATCACAGACAGGAGCATCCGCTCCTTAAACTTTTTCGTATCAATGTCAGCCTTTCTGCAGACTTCTTTCATAAGGGTCTTCTGATCGTCTGTATCGTAAATAGTAAAACGGTTATCATACCCCAGCCTGTCAATAAAACGTCTCAGAATTCTGACGCAGGCGGAATGGAAAGTACTTACCCAGATACTCTCTGAACCGAATCCTACCAGATCGTCCACTCTCTGTCTCATCTCCCCGGCCGCCTTGTTGGTAAATGTAATGGCAAGAATATTCCAGGGATTGACTCCTCTTTCCTCGATCAGATATGCAATACGGTGCGTCAGCACTCTTGTCTTTCCCGAACCGGCGCCGGCCAGAATCAGCAGCGGGCCGTCTGTATGAAATACCGCTTCCCGCTGCGGTTCATTCAAATTATCATATATGCTCATAGAATTCTCCTTTTCTTCAGTATTACCATTATTGAACACCCCTTCCCGATTGTCAACCGGATTTTACTTGCCATCTGGTTTTGATTACTATATAATAAATGTACTGAGGTGATAATATGACAATTGATACAAATGATATACTGAACAGCATTCTGGAAAGTCTCTCCCGCATTGATTATATCCGTCCGGAAGAGATTCCGAATATAGATCTGTACATGGATCAGGTCACGACATTCATGGACACACAGCTGGCGGCCACAAAAAGATATGACGAAGACAAAATCCTGACCAAGACAATGATCAACAATTACACGAAGAACAATCTGCTTCCGCCGCCGCTGAAAAAAAAATACTCCAAGGAGCATGTGCTTCTGCTGATTTTTATCTATTATTTTAAAAACATCCTGTCCATAAAGGATATTGAAATTGTATTAAAGCCTTTGAAAGAAAAGTATTTTTCCGGGGATGAGGAGGTAGATCTGTCAGATCTCTATGAAGAAATCTGCAGTATGGAAAAAAGCCGGATCGAACCTCTGCAGGAAGCGGTCAAAGCTGCTTATGACCGGTCTATGGAAACATTTTCCGGTGTTTCAGACAAAGAGAACCGGGATGAGCTTCAGCTCTTTGCGTTTATCTGCAATCTGAGTTTTGACGTCTATCTTAAGAAAACGATGATTGAAAAAATTATCGACGGTCTGGCTGTAAAAGACAAAAAGGATGAGTAGAACCGGGCGCTGATTCCAGATCGGAACCAGCGCCTCACTTTTTATTTCTCTTTATCAATTCTTTCAAATACCATGTCATACCCGTCGTTTCCATAATTCAGGGAACGGTTCACCCTGCTGATCGTAGCGGTTGACGCGCCGGTTTTCTCCGCAATCTCAAGATACGTTTTCTGATCACGAAGCATTTTCGCGACCTCAAATCTCTGGGAAAGAGAAAGAAGCTCGTTAATTGTACAGATATCTTCAAAAAAGGTATAACATTCTTCTTTATTTTTCAAACTGAGAATGGCACTAAACAGATAGTCTACCGCCTCTGTCCGTATTTTTTTGCTCATATTTATCTAATCTCCTTTTCAGATTCAGATTAATAAAAAACGGCAGCCTGGAAAGCTACCGTTACATTTTAGCACACTAAATTCTTAAAGTCCACCTTTTTATAATGTTTCTGCCGATTTTCATTTACTTTTCCGGCCGGCCGTTCTCAGTCGGTCCGTTTTACAGCGTTCTGCCTATGTTCAGAAATGGTCTGACCTTCTCAAAATCTGTTGTTGCCACCAGTTCTTCCGGGAAATTGCAATACTCCAGGAGTTCCTTTGCCCGTTCAAAATTGCCTGCGTCCACATCTATATGCGCATCGCTTCCTGTCGTAATGGGAACCCCGTACTGACGGCAGAGATCCAGCATAACAAGCATGTTTTCCCTTGCGTTTACCCTGCTGCTCTGGGGACGGAGAGATGAATTGTTCAGTTCCAGAAGTGTTCCGGTTTCCTTCGCCGTTTTTACCAGCACCTCATAGTCTACAGGGACTCTGCTGTCGTCCGGATGCCCGATAATATTAATGTATGGCTTTTTCATTACTTCCACATAAGCACGGGTATTGTTCTCCACAGTAGCCTCACTCTGATAGCACGGCGGATGAATACTGGCAATGGCAATGTCCAGTCCTTTGCAGACATCCTCCGGAAGATCCACCGTTCCGTCAGAATCCATAATATTCAGCTCCGCGCCCATCAACAGCTGCACCCCGTTCATCTGCCTTGGAATCACATCATAATTCATAAAATAAAACAGGCCGCATGTCTTTTCCAGCTGAGGCGCATGTTCTGTAATTGCCAGCGCCTGCAGTCCTTTTGCAGCGGCTGCCCGGGCCATCTCCGACAGTGTGCTGTAGGCATGACCGCTGGCGATTGTATGAGAATGTGTATCGACAAGAATTTCCATAATTGCCTTCCTCCTTTAAATCTCTGTTCTGCGTCCAAAGTATAGCACATTTTCCTGCATTTTTCCATTGTCGCCGCGTTTCTTAAATGCTATAATACTATTGTTGCAAATTTTGTTGATTAAAACGAGAGGCGTACAAAAGAGAGGAGTATACATATGAAGTGTCCAATATGCGGGAAAGATGTTGAACTGAAGAACAGACAGGTTGGCACCGATGAAAACGGGGAGCCGGTCTTTAACGAATACGCAATCTGCCGGGATTGCAAAAAGCAGTGGAACCTTGACAAACAGCGTGCGAAAAAAATGGCCGCCAAAGCGGCTGCAGCGCCTGTGGCCGGATCAGAAAGGAAAAGTCCAGTTTCGGAAGCCGTAAAAGTAAAAGCGCCTGCTCCGGAAAAAGAAGCAGCCCTCCGGAAAGCTGCCGAAAAAAATACCCCGGCTGAAAAGGCGTCTGCTGAAAAAAAAGCTGCGGAACAGGAAGCTTCTGAAAAAAACAGGCCTGTAAAAAGAACCGCGCCGCGCAAAAAAGCTGCCGGATCGGAAGAGGAAAGACATTCCGAATCGGCATCTTCAGGATCCGGAACCAGAAAAGCAGGAACGGACAAGACGAAAGCCGCCGCCAGAAAGAGTTCTGACGGCACGGACCGTACCGGGAAATCCGGGGGGACAGGCTCTGTCAAAAGCCGTCCCGCAAAGAAACGTACAGAAGAATCATCCTCTTCGGAAACTGCGGAAGATAAGCGTTATGCGAACATCCCCTCTGAGAAAGTCCGGGCGAAACGTGAAAAGGCAGTACGAAAAGGCTATGAAGATATGCTTTCTACTGACCCGAAACATAAAGCCGTGCGCAAAAAGGCGGCAGATGATAAAGATGATGAAAAAGAAACCTTAAAAGCTTCTTCCGGCAAACGCCGCGACGATGTAAAAGCCGCGCGCAAAGCTCCGGAACCGGAATTTGATGACAGTTATGACGACGACGATTTTGATTATGATGACGTTGTGCCGAGATTCCGCGCAATGCGTATTGTAATGGGCGTACTCTCTCTTCTCGGTTTCGCATTCTTTATATATAATGGATTTATAGACGGCCTTCAGGGTGTTTCTTCCGGAAGCGGTTCTTCCGGTACGACATATATTATTCTGGCCCTCTGTTTCCTTGTAGCTGCTATGCTGTACTTCATTATGATGAGAAAAAACACTGTCTTTGCTTTCCTGCTTCCTATGTTGTTCTACCTTGGCGGTGCCATCGCAGCATTTCTTATGAGAGGAAATGATACACTTCTCCTGGTTTCTGCAGCCGCAGGCGGAGTACTGGCCGTAATTTCATTAATTATGGCCATTGCTTCAAGAGGTTCAGGCATGGAAGATGACGACTATGATGATCCGTTTGAAGATGAACACGACAATTAACTGCACAAATCTGACATCTGAAAAATCAATAAAATATATAACTGAAAATCTGTGCCGTTATCTCTGATACAGAGATAACGGCATTTACTTTTTTAATACCCTGCTTGTCTCTCTCAATCACATTTTTCCATACATATCATATAGTAAAAAAGAATGAAAGCAGTTTCACGGAGGATTATATGAAAAAGCGTATACTGGCCTCTCTTCTTTCCGCTGTTCTGACCGCCGGACTTCTTACCGCCTGCTCTGGTGACTCCGGAGACGCCGGCAAATCTGCGCCGGACGATAACAGCTCTGCTGTTCAGGAAGAAGAGAAAGAACTTACAAAAGTAACCTTAAATGAGGTGGCCCACTCCATCTTTTATGCGCCAATGTATGTGGCAATCGAGGAAGGATATTTTGAGGACGAAGGGATCAACCTGGATCTGGTCTGTGGTTTCGGAGATAGCAAGATAGGCAGAGACGGCTCTGAAAAGCCGCGCAAATACGTTGTGTAGAAACATTTTTATTTCTGGCATTTTGCACAACGATTTTTCGTCAATTTTTACAAAGAGATGATACAATATTCCACCCCGGAGCGATGGCTCCGGGGTAAATTATTACTTATACTTGACGCCAATAGCCTTTCCGGATCCGTAATTAAGAATATAATACTCGTCCTCTAAGCCTGTCGGGATCAGAACCCACCTCTGTGCAAAATTTCCTTTCTTTTTCTGAATGCACAGCTTTTCTCCGCTTGATGCGAGAACATAGTTGTTATTGGACGCACACTTGAGATATACGCAGGATGTAATCTCACTGCACTCTGCCTGTTCAAGCACAAACCGCTGAGATTTCGTTTCATTCCAACTATATGCCCACACTTCCTGATTTTCCGCCATCTTTCCATCGCGGACGCTCATATATGTTGTTGCTTCTACGTTCTTCAGGGAATAAGTATTGTCGCTGTGTTTATGCACGATCCAGCGATGATCATTTGAATAATTAAGGTACTCCATCCGCATCGTTGCCCAGTAATGTCCCGGCGATCCGCCATGATCAGCACTGGTTCCAGATGTTCCGCTCGAAGTTGTACTTGATGTTGCTGCTTTTCCTGTAATCCCTTTATATATTGCTGTAGCGCATCTCTCTGCATTCCAGACTTTAGCGTCATCTTTATCGTCCACAAAACAGCACTCGATAAGAATAGCTTTCGATTTTGTGTTTCTCAAAACATATAATCCGGTGCTGTATTTGACTCCGCGGTTATGATATCCAAATTCATCCGCAATAGCATCTGTAATCTTTTCAGCCACGCTTTTTGTCTTGCTGTCATAGCAGAATACTTCTACGCCACCTGTGCTGCCGTCTCCCTTTGAATCGTTGCGGCCGGCGTTAAGATGAATAGATATATCAAGGTCTACGGAATGCTTATTACATTTAGCGACAATGTTGGCCAAATTGGCTCCCGATGTTTTTCCAGCATCATCCGTGCAGTCGTACACAGTATGCCCGTCGCCTTTAAGCAGGGAAATCAACTTGTTTTTTACCTTTCTGTCTTCTGTTACCTCGTTCAGTATGCTTGCCGCTCCCGGGACGATACTGTTGTGTCCACCATGTACATTATATTTAGCCATCCTGTTCAGCCTCCCATTCATCTGCGATCTTATTTGCCGCCTCAATCTCTTCCGCTGTCGGCTCTACATCCATATCCAGTTCATAGCCTTCTTTTTCCATTACTTTCTCATCTGACATATTATTCTCCTTTCCGTTGCGACGTCGCAACACACAAACAGGAGGGCTGCACGCCCTCTGATCTACTCTGTTTTCTGAACCTGCTTAATGATCTGATTCACATATGTGCTTAATCCGGCCACTAATATTCCCTGTACGATCGCTGTAAATATAGCCATTGCGATATTCTGACCGGAATCAAGCGGGCAGGTAGCAACCACCCAGACAGCGCAGATCACAATACCGGCTGCCCCCAGAATAATCGGGATATACTTATCCGGTATAGCCTGAGCCTTTTTCAGTCCAACTCCGACGAAATACAGCACAACTGCAACGACAATCAGTTCCGGTTTTACATAGTTCATAATCTGTTCCATAGTCATTCCTCCATATCATGCGCCTGTTTATTCAGGTGCTTCTCAATCTTATTTATAGCTTCCGTTACAGGACCGTTGCAGCCCTGCTCCTTCAGTCCCTTCAGGCAGGCAAGAAGCCCGTAGGTGATTAGACACTGTTCTTCATTAATCTTCCGTATATCCTCTTCATGGGTTTTGCGTATCTTTTCCGTCTTCTCCTCAAGTTCTTTCGGCTTTTTAAAGAATTTATACGCCGCGATCAGCACCCCTCCAATCACTCCCAGCGCACCGATCAGACTACCTGCCGTAATAATTGTCCCTATACTTATGTACACGGGTTCTACCTCCATATTTATTCTATGCATAAAAATAAGACCGGTTCACGGTCTCGCTCTGATTTCCATATTCTCACCTGCCTTATGATACTTTTACCTTTACCTCATATTTGAGAATCTCCGGCGGTATTTCATATGTATACTCCAATGTATAGGATCCTCCCTTAATCATTGGCTGGATCAATGCGGACAGGATTGTCTCCGAATCGCTCTTCTTCTCGATGATACAATCCCCTTTGTTTTCTTCCTGATCTCCATTTCGAAGAATGTATTTCGCAGATGTCACATCAAAAGGTCTGTTTCCGCAGGTGCTTTTCACACTAATGCAGACATACTTTTTTTCTCCCATTGTAAAATCAACCCGATCCATTCCGCACCGCCTTTCTGCAGCATTTCAGCTGCGCATTATAGTGTTCCTGCAGGATCTGTGTCTCCCGGATGGTAATCAGACTCGCCACCCACGGCAGTAACAGCAGTCGCACTGTCCGCTCCGGCCTGACCAGATCTGCCTCGGTGCGATCCCGGAGCAGCCGCGCCTCGGTATGCGCATGATAGTCCAGCATCACGGTGCACTGCAGATGCCCCCGCAGTCCGCTGTCGGACTCCGCCCAGATCTCAATGTCCTGCAGTCCCGGTAAACGTGGGGCGTACCCTTCCCAGTACCCCGGGCGGTCCAGGACAGGAGTGAACTCCACCTCAGTGGAATTCACTACGCCCCATACCCTGATAATCATATCAGTCCGCCGGATCCGTCACCTTAAAGGTGAGATGGATCGTGCTGTTTGCGTCTACGGTGGTTGCCTCCGCCTCTACATCGCTGATAATCGGTGCCTTGGTGTCTACAGTAACATGTCTTGTTACGGATGTTGTCTTACCGATGCTATCCTCCGCCACGATGGTGATAGTATTCTCACCCTCCTGCAGAGTAATCTCTTTCGAGAATGCACCTCCAGATCCGACAGATACCGTCTCACCATTGATCTTAACACTTGACAGTGTTACAGCATCGGAGCCAGCTGCAGCAGTACCGGCTACCACAACCTTATTGCTGTTGGTCAGCAGTCCTTCTGTCGGGCTTGTGACATTAAGGGTCGGCGCCGATGTACTGATTACGAATGAGACTTCCGCAACATCAGATACATTACCATCATTGTCTGTTACCTGTAAGGATACAGAGTTCGATCCATCCGACAGGTTTGTTGCATGGTAGGTGCAGACCTTCTTGCCCCCGGAGCCATCCTGCCAGGTAAGCCCTGTTGAAATCTGAATATTATTAACCTTGAAAATAACGGATGCCATATTAAGCCCGGATCCACCGGCATCCTGCAGTTCCATTTCGATATCCTGAGTCGCAGATCCCAGAACTGATCCCTGAGTCGGAGATATGATCGTCGCTGTTGGTTTGGTCTTCTCCAAAACTCTAATATTCAGCTGGTCTCCATAGGTATCGTCCGTGGCATACATGATGGTTTCGTTACCGGCCGCATCAAATGCGTGCAATGTGACCGGATATGTATGATTATCTTCGCCGTAAGATGATTCGGAACCTGATGGAATATCTACATCCCACAGCTTTGTGCCTGAGTTGTATGACGCATTATACTGCTGCCCCTTATATTCGGCATAAGCCCGTACAATTTCACTCATATATTATTATCCTCCTATAAACTTATTTACGTTCTGAAGATATTGGATAGTCAAACGGGTAGTCATAGGGATAATCCTGCTCATACCAAAATTCAAATGATATATGAATTCGCTCCCCAGCATTCACTGTGGTTTTCTCTGCTTTCACCTCTTTGATTTCTGCCATATGCTACCCGCCTTTCTTACTCTGTTACTTTCTGCCACAAGGCCTCTGTCCCCTGCGCTCCCGGCTCCCAGACGTTATTGTCGATCAGAGATTCCCACGTTTCTCCATTGTGTGTCACCTTATCTCCTGTCATATACGGATTTGTGCTATCTGGCTGCACCCACTCTCCAGTTCCGGTGCCGCTCTGCCCTGGCAACACTTCCGCAAAGAGAGACGGTGCCGAATCCGGTGTCCAGTCTTCCTGTGAAGTATGTGCCTGTAGAACCTTATACAGTTTTCCATTATGTGTCAGATAGAAGTCTTTCTGATATGCCACACCATTCCCATCCCATACAGGATAGATATCTTTCACGGTAATTGCCTGCTCGTCCGTCAGACTTTGCGCCTGAATCTGTGCAACGGTGACCGCTGCCTGTACCATAGACGACTGTACTTCCGGCGTCTTCTCCGGCTTATACATCATTACGCCATAGATCTGACCGGTATAGATCTCTGTCCGATAGAACGCCGTGTATCCCTCATATGTGGCAATCGTCTGGCCGCGCTCCTGCACGATCATCTTCGATGTGCGGCTCGTGTCAGTAAACAGCACTTTGAGCTGCTCAGGCGTATTCCCTACTGTCAGTACACGCAGATAATCGCCGTGAGGCTCCACCTGCTGCACGGTGATCTCTGTGGCATCATTAAAAATAATCTTCATATAATCAATCCTTTCTTATCTTAAAAACTATTCGATCAAAAATGAAATAGAAAATGATAAATAGCGATTTGTACCTACCGGGAAATATACCTGTACTTCTCCTGTCGTCAGAACTCGCAGTCCTGTCACAGAGTCTTGGTTATTGCCATATATTGCAACCCCATTCTGCTGACGCGACGGACGCATAGTTTCCGGCAGCGTTCCGATTGTAATCCAATTTGCCGTCTGATATGTCCATTGATTCGCCGCAAATACAGAAGTGATTGACACCTGTTTTCCGCGACGTTCAGCATATCCAAACAGAGTATTGAAATTATTTCGTAATTCAGCGGATTCTGTTTCCGATAAATCGGTCAAAGACGCATTTATCGCAGGAATGTCTGTCGCTACTGTTAACAGCTTTTTTATTTCTGTAACATTAAGACCGTCCTGATGAATTTCAAATACAGGGCAATCATCTACCAAATCACCTTCCTGCAGATTTCCCTCCGTATAACTCGTTACTTCCTTAAATTCATCCGGATCAGAAGCGCCTATAAACTTATGCCATTCGCATTCTTCAATTCCGGTTTCCTCATTTCTTGTATACCTGTTTGCAATCAAAATGACTCTTTTCATCCCCTGGGTCCCGTTCGGTATTGTCACCTCATCATAGGTTCCAATTTCTACAACAGAAAGATTGCCATGATGGCACATCATTCCGCTCCGAATTTTCAATTTATTGTTTGTAACCAACTCAGGCTCCAGATTTTCAGCGCTGTTCAATATGTAACTTCCCTGCCCGACTGTTCCTTCTATAAACTGCCTGAACTGCTGGCTCGTTACGTGAGGCGTTCCAGTTTTCCCTGTTACTATCTGCATTATTGATTCTCTCCTTCCAATTTATAAGTTTTTGATTCAATGTCACCGGTTAATTCATAAACGATATTTTCAACTGGATTTGCCATATACATTCCGGTCAGATAGTCTCTTCCGCCGACAATATCTCCTATATTCACATCAATACCCAGGGCAGCAACGTCCATCTTAAACGTTTTTTTATTCATAAGCTCCTGCAATCGTTCTTCCGATTTGCTCTGAAGTTCATCCGTCTCAGTGGATGTATTCTCATACACTTCAGCAATTTCCTGCAATCCAGTATAATACTGTTGGCTTCCAATCGTTCCATTCTCTTGTACATACAGATGAAGTACATTACGATCCTGCATTTCGCCTTTTCCAGTCACAATCAGATGATTTACACCATCCCGCTTATCATCCATTGTGTAGTTAAGCTGACAGTCTCTTGATAACTCAATCTGATTCGAATAATCCACAATCGGAACTGCTTCAATGTAGAGATACCCAGGTTCATTCTGTTCTCGCCGGAATGACAGCTGCAGTCGGTACCCTTTACTTTTCAGCATTTTTGTTAATCCGTCCAGCAGAGTACAGTACCGCTCAAACTGATAGTTGCTGACCGTCACACCCGTGTCTTCCTGAGATACAACAAAGAGCCCGTTGAATTCAGGTTCAATCAGGCTCTTCATCACTGTATGCAATTCTCCGGATACTGTTTTATAATCCGATCCGGCTGGCGGCTGTATAATCTTCTTAGCCAGACGACCACGCCAGGACAATCCTTTCAGCTCCACATAATCCAACGTCGTATCCGTCAAAACTTCTCCGATAATACCGCCATATTCGGTTCCCATAATGTAGATCAGACTCGAAAAAGTTAGTTCTTCATACCAGTTGCTCCGCGCGATCTGCACGGAAAATGTTCGGTTCCCATTCAGATCTACTGTAATATTTGCGTCCTTAATGGATCCCAGCTCGCGCAGATCTTCATTTGCCAGTATCACCATCTTGCTTCCCTCCGTTTCAGGAACAATGTAAGATCAAAACCAAAAGTCCCTGGCCAGCTGATCCGAAGCAATCCGGACGGTACCGGTTCAAACACTGAATCATCCAACCCACGTTCATGGAACAGATTCTGGATCATGCCATCAGACTGATGTTTCAGCACGGTGCAGTTCTGACTATCTATAATCAGATATTCGTCCTGTTCCAAATCGGTATAGACTGCATAAGAATGACCGTTCAGCATTACATATGGATTCGTACACGGACCATACATAATCATTTGAAACTCGCTTGAACCCACATGTTCAATATCCCAGGCTTTTGATCCTGTATCATCCTCTGCAAATTCAAACGGATGATCATACGGAAAATCAAGTCCTGTATCTGCACTATCATCCTGGGGAAAGAATTGTTTCGTCACTTCTGTTATCCAAGATATCTCCGGAGCTGTAAATGTCAACTCCACCTCGGCATAAACGTATCCTTGCCAGCTTGTTTTTCTTGATGTTTGGATGCGACAACGGAGAAATGTATCATTCACATAAAGACGGCCATATGCCCCTTCTTCCGGATCCACAGCTGTCACACTGTACAGCCGCTCCATATTCAGCGAAAAATCTTCTGCATTGTTTCCAAATACATCCACCTGTACTGTTTTCTGATACTCTCCTCCGATTGTTTCATCCCACTCTGAATCAAACCAGTCTGCATCTGCCGTGCGGTAAGGATAATTGAGCAGATCCAGGGTTTCACCTTTTGAGTTTTTATAATATGCTGTTATCATATCCGCGGCACTGCTCCTTTCGGTAACTGCTTGTCTATCCGGTCTGTACCAAGATAGATAGGTCTGTTGTTCTGTGCTTTTGCAACACTTTTTCCAGCACTTGCGCCGATCTCTTTCGCCATCTTCTTCATGTCGTCATCTGAAAGGCGCATGACAGTTTCATTAATTTGCTTCTTCAGAATTGTATTACTGGATTCTAATGCAAAAGATTTCGCTATCCTTCCTGTATTAAAGGCCATTGTTTCTCTCATCCGGGAAGAAATATCGGACAGATCAAGCGCATCCAGAGCCGCGCTAGCAAGTCCTGTAGTTTCTTTTTCTACCTTTTTTCTGTCTTTTCTTATGCCGATAATAAAGCCCTGGCCGAAGTCACGCCCCAGTTTTATCGTTTTCTTTGCAGGAGATTTCGACTGCAGCTCATCTTTAGCGGCCTGCAATGCTGATGCCGCAATTTGAGCCCCAGCAGCAATTCCTCTTGATATCTTAGATAGAATTCCGTTTGCGAAACCGTCACCGAATGCCGCTCCTGCCTCATGGCCTGTCTTCGACTTGGCACCGGAATCAGCATTATCCGCAAGAATTTTTCCGGCCTCATACGCTCCTTTCGCTCCCGCAGATATAGCATTATTGACTCCTGAAGCATATTTGCTTCCCCCGTCTTTTCCGGTTTCGTTCAGTTCTCCATCCATACTATCCATGGCCTGGATCATAGCTTCCATACCGTTCTGAGCCTCTTGGCTCAGATTCCCAGACAGATCTGCGTTCTTCATAGCTGTAAGCAGACGCTCACAGCCTTCTGACCCGATACCTTCCAGCAATGCCTTCATGTTCTCGGCAGATCCGGACATCGTATTAAGAGCAATTCCCATGGAGTTTGCTGTACTGTCTATAGTAGACTGTTCAATATCGGCAAGACCACTTTTCTGTACATCAAGAATACCGAGGAGCGTGTCTCCAACGCTCTGGGCCTGTGTAAGCGCTGCGTCTGATCCGGCGTCAAGAGTCGTATTTATTCCGCTCTGAATCTCAGCAAGTGCTGAGTTGATCTTCTCGGTACTTCCGCTCATTGCCGCCTCAAGAAGCATGTCATAATCAGAAATTTTTTTCTGATTATATTCCATATCGGCATTTGCCGCTTCAAAAGCGGCTTCCTGTTCTTCCAGTTCAGCATTTGCGCCATCCAAAGCATCCTGCAATTCCCGTGTACGCTGTATGGTTTCTTCTGTCTGCACTTGCGACTCTACCGCGGCTATCTGTTCTTCTATTTCCTTTACAGCCGACTGTTTTTCTAAAAGTTTATCGTATTCCGTTGCCAGTTTAGCTGTAATCTTGGCCTGCTCCTGCTTGGCATCATTATAATCAGACTCCATAGTACTCAATGCCGCCTCGGCCTTTTTCGCCGCGATCACGTCATATATGGATCCTTTCAGTTCCTGATAGTTCGTAATCTGACCATCTACCAGGCTGATTTCAATACCCAGCGCATCTGCAAGTTCGCCTGTAATGTATTGAGCTCTTTCCTCATATCCAGACTTAATCTTCCCGTTTTCATCAACGATCTTGCTCAGCTCGCCCCAGAGAGCTTCAGCGTTGTCAATTTCAGCAGTAGATGCATCAATATTCTTCTGCCGGGCCGCTGCTTCATCCTCAATCGCTTTTATAGCTTCCTGAGATGCTTCTATATTCTCTCTGTGTTTCTGCGCCAATTCCTCAGTAGATTCAGTTGCATCATCTGTAGTCAGCGCATAAATGCCAATACCTGCAGCGAGAGCACCTACTGCCGTAATGACCAACCCGATGGGATTTGCTGCCATAATAGCATTCCATGCCATTTGCGCGGCTGTGGCAAGTTTGATCTTTCCAGTGAGCACACCGACGATTATCTCTTTTGTAGTAAGGGCACCTGTAGAAACCAGAGTCTGAAGAGTATTTGCGGCTTCTGCGGCGGACAGCATTTTTACAGTTGCCGTCAATGCCTTGGTCGCTTTCATAGCGCTTGATACGACTTTATATCCTTTAAATGCAGTAAACGCCGTTGTAGCTGCCGCTGCGACCAGGCTCAGATTTTCTCCAACAAAATCCAGAACATTTATCAGCGGGGGAAGCGCTGTTTTCGCAAGCTTTCCTACAATATCAATTACATTATCCAGCGTGTCCACTACCGTCTTTCCGGCTTTTTTCAGCCCTCCGGAACCAAGTGATTTTGACAACGCATCAATTGCATCATCAATTGGCCTTTGCAACTGAGCCGGAAGAAGCTCTGCTAAGCCAGATGCCAATGCACCAGCCATATCTCCTGCAGCGCTGATCAGCTGGCCTCTATTATCAACAATTCCCTGGATAAATGACTGAATGAAGCTGACTGCGGCATCGACCATCTTCGGGGCCTGTGACGCTGCAGCCGTTGCAAGGTTTGCGAACTCATTTCCAGCTGCCTCGATTGCCGAGCTAAGACCTCCATTATTGAAAGCATCTGTTATATTATTTATACTTTCGGTAGCTGACTGGGCGGCATCTTTCAAGCTGCCTGCCACGCTGTCATAAAAAACAATACCAAGGCTTTCAGCTGAACCTGATAGTTCTTCTACGGCTCCTTTCAGGTTGTCCCGCATTGTAGCCGCTGCTGTCTGAGCTGCTCCATCACATTCTTCATATGCTGCCGTAAGACTTTCCAA
Organism: Candidatus Mediterraneibacter merdigallinarum; assembly: GCA_019117305.1. GTDB lineage: Bacteria > Bacillota > Clostridia > Lachnospirales > Lachnospiraceae > Mediterraneibacter > Mediterraneibacter merdigallinarum. Next base: position 17,705 of record DWZZ01000109.1, read on the forward strand.
ACTGCCCGGGCCTTCATTAATAAGAGCCAGCATTCCTGACAGAGCTTCCTGCCCGTACAGCGTAACCAGGTAATTGTTTTTCTGTTCATCAGTCATGCCTTCCATAGCTGACTGCAACATACCTACCTGATCGGCCAGCGACAACATCTTTCCTTCAGAATCATAGAAAGAAACTCCCAGCTCATCCATTGCCTGCTGCATATCGTCAGTTGGTTTTGACAATCTTGACAGTGCACCTCTCAGAGTCGTACCTGCTTGCGATCCCTGGATACCTGCATTAGCCATTATTCCAATGGCTGCCGCTGTTTCTTCCAAGCTGATACCAGCAGCCCTTGCAAGGGGAGCAATGTATTTCATTGCCTCTCCGGTTTCTGTAACAGAAGAATTCGTTCTGTTAGCATTCTCGGCCAGAACATCTGCCACATGTCCGGCATCTTCTGCAGCTAATCCGAACCCCCGAAGAGTTGATGCGGCAATATCAGAACTGCTGGCCAGATCTTCCCCCGATGCCGCTGCCAAATCCAGCAAGCCAGGCATGGCATCCATGATCTCATTTGTCTCAAAACCGGCGGCTGCCAGGTTTTCCATACCTTGTGCCGCTTCACTCGCTGAAAAAGACGTATCGGCGCCCAGTTCTACAGCCTGTGACCGCAGTTCTTCCAATTCTTTACCCGTAGCTCCGGATATAGCCTGCACTCGGGACATCTGCGCTTCGAAATCTGAACCTACTTTAATCGCTGCAGTAGCTACACCGCCTAAAGCTGTTGCGGTTCCGGTAATAGCAGTAGCTGCAACCCTTAATCCCTTTGACGCTATACTTCCTATTTTTGATATAGCTTTTCCTATTTTTCCACTGGAAGTTTCCCAATCTTTTTCTACAGAAATAGCTGAAGCTTCTGAACTTCTCTCAATCTCACTCCAAGCTTTTTTAAAAGCATCACTTGCTGTCATCCCCTGCTTTCTATACTCTGCTGCAAGAGTAGCCGCTTGTGCTTTCATTGATTTTTGAGTTTTCTTCAGACCATCTTCAATTCCCGAAGAATCCAGATCAGTTTCAATTACGACCTTTCCGTCTGCCAAAACAATTCACCTACCTTGTACTTCTGCAAAGTAGGCTTGGACGCTACTCTGAGGTGCGCCTCTGAACTCTTCCCTTTGCCGGATATTCGATCTTATTTATCTTTTTACAGCGTGGGCATTTAATCTCACCCTTTATCACTTCTGCGAACAAAAGAGTGTGCCCACACTTCTCACATTTTATTTTTTCAATATTCCTCATCCTCAAAGTAATTTGCTTACGTCCCCTCCATTCAACAGAGCCTCCTCGATCTGCTTTTCCCTGTCAGTCATAGCCGGAGCCCCGGCCTTCAGTCCATAATACTGCTGCATTGCCTGATAGAATCCTTTCTGCTCTTTCGAAAGATTCTTATTATTCGTATCAATCGTCCGGAACTCCATAATCTTTTGAAGACGGGTTTCTGATCCCAGGCTTTCTAAGAGAGTCATAAATTTCCACCAGTGCATGTTTTCTTCCTGAAGATCAATCCCATACTGCTGCATGAATCCCGCATAGATCAGATCGGCATCTTCTTCAAAATCAAATGGCTGTTTATCGTTAAGTCCTGCAATCTTCCGTGGAAAACGTTTGCTCTTCTTTTTTCTTCCGCAGGCAAAGAACCATAGCATTCTGTCGATATGTTCCTGCGTATATAGCCGACGTTTTTTTCCATAAAACAGCTGCAGAATCTTAATAAGGGTGTTCCCAGACAGCACATCACTGTCTCCCTGCAGCTCATAGCACCGCAAAACGGTGCGAAAGTCCGAGTTAATCGGGCACTCCGCACCGTCTACGGTCAACTTTGTCGGGAAAGGCTCTGTCAAAACGCTCACGCCTTCACGCGGTCTTTAAGAGCCCGCATTTTCGACAGAGAATTTTTAAATCTGGCATTCTGTGAAACCTGCTCTTCCACAAGCTGATCAAATGCTTCCAGATGCTCCAGGAGATCATTTCCTTCTCCACAGACTGCCTTTCCGGTACCTTCTCCAAATACATTGTCGAATACATCCTTTATTCTGTCGCAGAGATATTTGTTTCTCTCCTGTTCAGTACCGGCCGGCATTTCAGCTTTTACATTCTGCATCCGCTTAAGTTCTTCAAAATACCTCTTTTTACGTTCTGCCTGATCTTCATCATACAAACGAAAATCCAGTTCTACGCCATTAATCTGCATATCGGTCTCCTTTCTCTGCCTGTTTCTTATACAGTTGCTTCGGCTGAAGACGTAAATGTCTTTGTCTGCGTGTTAAATTCTCCATCTTCCCAGTCAGATACACCCAGAAGGTTTCCAGTGCCCTGGATTTCTCCGTCATTATCTGCAAAATCAGCAATTTCCACTGCTACTTTGCGACGCTTCGCCTCAAATGTATTATCTTTTTCCGATACAGGTTTTGTCAGATATACTTTCACATAAAGCGTCTCTGCCTCAGCTCCGGTCTTCTCATTCTCTCCGATATCAGCAATATAGGCAATTGCTGCTTCAGAACGCACCAGATCAAATTCCAGCGGTGCGGAAAACTGATATGATCCTATTTTCTGCGTTGCAGATTTCTGATTAACATACCGCTTTGATGTGGTCTGTGCAGCCGGGGAATTATCCAGCTTTGTCACACCGAATCCAAGAAGCTCATACTGAGCAGTACCGCTTCCTCCCGTAACATCAATATAATCTGCCTGCTGATATCTCTGCTCAACACCGGAATCTGTCCCTGTTTCTGCCAGAGTCTGAACTCCTGCCGACATTGTCATTACAGAGCTGGGCTGCGCTGTTCCTGTGTTTGTATTTTCAGAAACTGTTGCTTTTACTTCACTCATATTCTTTTACCTCCGTTTTTTGAAATAAACAAATTGACACTGTATCCGGTACTGACACTTTGTTCCTTCACTGTCATACAAGTAACCGTTTGTTGTTGCCCGTACCGATTTACTTTTCAGCTGACCGGATAACGCCGGTAAATTTCCTGTTCTTGTACATTCCTCCAGCCAGTCTGCAAACTTTTCATAGAATGCTGTCGTTTTTTCATTCTCCGCCGGTCCATACAGTTCCCGGGAACACAATGAAAAAACATACTGCCTGACAGAGTCTCCATTGGTATAGTTCTTCACAATGGGATCCGCCGGTGTTTCCTCAATGCTGTACATTGTTGCATTCTCTTCCAACACATTCAGATTCACAACAGGAAAGTACGCCTGCTCAAACTCTTCCAGGAAGGGACAGGACTCTATAAACTCTTTTACCTTGCTTGCTACACTCATTTAGCCTTACCTCCGCAATACGCTGCAACTGCCCGAGTAATCTCCTTGCCACGATCCGGCCACATGCGCTCAGTCCAATAGCCACCCGCAAGCGGATGAAACCGTCTATTCTTTCCTTGATTCTCGTACCATTGTCGTCTGGCATATGGAGAATTATAGATAATTTTGTCGGCATGCTCTGTTACATTCCGAGACAGTGGTCCATTTAAAAACGGAACATACGGATCAGAGAGAGTTCTCACTTGATGAGTAAAAAAACGCTGCCCTTTTCCGTTCTTATCCAGATTTCTTTTCAGAAGAATCCTGTCCACCGGATCCAGCTGCAGTCTGATTTTTGTAGCCATTACACACCGCCTCCAATCCGGATATGTTTTGAAGAACCAAAAAAGTTCTCGGAATGGCTGTTTATTTTTCCTACCACTCCCGAGAACTCTTTCTTTATCTCTTCTATGCCGCTGACTTCATAACCGGACCACTCTCCTATAATAAAGAAATCCCCATTCTGCACAGTCCACTTTCCTTCCGGATTCGCCAGATCTACAAAATCATTTTGCGGCAGCCAGTCCTCGCATTCAGAATATGGAATTCTGATCCGGTATACATCCGCACTTTTCAATCCTCCGTCTCCTACACTGACCTTCTGGTCAGTGTGAAACCAGACATTTGGAATGTAATGAGGGATATACACAAATTTTCTCGACCGACCGTCCGGGAAACGATTAAATATGGTCAGAGACGCATTTACAAGCATACACACACCTTACCCTTCTGTTTAACAATCCGGTTGGAAGAAGATATTTCCGAACTGTCGTATATACCTTCCTGGATATCAAATCTTCATTCGTTTCTCCATCTTTGCCTTCAGCAACGTAACTGACAGAATATCCGTCCGTATTCTCACTTTTCACTCTTCCTGACTGTCGCTCCATATCTTGAGCCGCAGAATAACACAAATCTGCAGCTGCGCATGTTGCATATTTCAGTTCTTCTCCCTGATAGCTGTCTGATTTATTCATCGTCAAGTACCGGATATACTGCGTAGCAGAAATCGCATGACGATCAAATTCTTCTTTGGCCATATCTCCATGATATACATCTTTATAGAAAGCATAGTCTGCATATACCTGCATGCCACTCACTCCTTATGCCATAATTCCGGCAGTTTTCAAGTTCGCAATGATCTGGTTAATCGCAGCCTTATTAGCATTTGCCAGCGCCACCACACTTTGAGCAATCGTCTGGTCATAAGCCGATCCAGCTGCTGTCGCATCTGCAGCAGATACTACTGATACAGCAGCAGATTTCCTCACACCTCCAAGTTCAGAAGTTGTGGCTTCCGGAAGTTCATATGATCCGCCACTGATCCCTGCAGAAATTGTTCCCCAGTTATCTGCCATATACTGAATCGCACCAGCAATCTGATCCGTGGTAATGTCTTCCACGGATCCACTTCCTTTCATTGCGATTATAAGATTTTTAATTGCATCTACAATCTGCATATTCTGTACCTCCATCAAGATCCTGATTTCAGGATAGCAAACGGACATCTCTTTGTTTTATCCGTCTTCAGAGAATTGATCGGGTTCGGAATCTCCCATCCAAGTCTCATCACAGCCCTCAGGGCAACCATATCCTGCTGCATCAGGTTATATGCGATAGTTCCGTCTGTATTCTGGACAATTCCCTCTGTAAACAGCTTAAAAGTAATATCCTGCCTGATGGAGTACACAAGCTGAGAAAAATCTCCAGAAATCATCAATGCCTTGGACTTGTCAAAGGCACCGTTATTCGGGAAGTTCATTGCCGATCCATCCAGAGAATATGTTGTGCCGTTCTGCATGTCAGACTTAAAGAGAGGATTACCCGTGCTGTCTTTCAGTCCGCGCAATTTTGCGCGCATAGAAATGTCTGCCATATGTCCGGTTACGAAGAATCCGGACTCTTCTACTTTCGCGATCACGCCATTCTCTCCCATGATCTTGTCGTAGAGATCGTCAGACGCTCCAAGAGTCACTACGCTGGTTGCTTTTGTGGCCGTTGTTACAACGCCATCCCGCCAGGAATCGGGCTTATTCTCGTCAAAGAGAATTGCACCATCAATAACTTTGCCGAATGCCTCTTCGACTCTCGGCCTTACCTCTGCCCAGATGTCATATTCGGAATCATCCAGCACAGACTCCGGGATTGGCACAATTACTGCGATTTCCTCCGCCGTGATGATCTTTTTATCCCATGCCATTTTTGTTGTCTTTTTCTGCCCCGTATCTCCGTTCACGAAGTATGCAAGCGGAAGCATATCCAGAACCGGCATGCGGTATGTCGTGCTGGACATATTCGGGAGCTTTCGTCCCTGGGACAAGACTGCTGACTGCGCGACAACGCCCTGGATAATCTCCCTGGCTCTCTCTTCCGGAATCAGCGTGTCTGCTCCGGTACGGTCGATAAGGACCGCATCGTTCTCAAACATTCTTAAATTCATTCTGTTTCTGTTCATTTATACCTGCCTTCCTGCCGCTCTCCTGATTGCGGCATTAATACTGTCATTCGGATTCCCTTCTCCACCATTCCCGCTCGACTGGGAGCCAGTACTAACCCTGTAAGTTCCCGCTCCTCTTCCGGCGCCGATGAATCTCGGGTTTTCCTTCAGATATTTTTCTGCTGCTTTCTTAAAATCAGTCTTATCGTCGACCATCTTCTCCACCTTGAACATGACATAATCCAAGTCATCTGATCTAACACCCTTTTCCCTGAGGATATTCTCATTCTTCATCCTCGCATTTTCCTTCCGAGCTTCGTCAAGATCGTGCTGGAGCTGTTCTGTATTCGGCTGCCTTTTAGCTTTCTGCTCCTTAAAATCATGAATTGCCTGTGTCACTTCCGCCTCTGACATCCCCTGACTGCGGAAATAATTTGCAAGCGCAGTGCGTTCGGCCTTATTTGCCCGTGCACTTGCGATCTCTTCTGCCTGTTCATAGGTGTACGTCCCGGATCCATGTGTTCCGGTAACACTCCCGACGTTTCCATTCTGGCCGCCGTTGCCAGCCCCGGCATTTCCGCCCTGCCCACCGGCAGATCCAACTCCCCCGCCGTCCTCGAAGAGCTGCAAAAACATTCTTTTTTTCATTTCCATTTACCTCCGTTTTGCCTCGACAGGCTCCCGAGCTTTTAATGCCATCACGTTTTGGGCATAAGAAAAACACCCTCTGCCGGGTGTTTAATCACTGAAATTCTATACAGTTATATTCACGATCGATATCAACCAAACCGAGAAACCATGCATCGACCAACAGCTTGCCTCCATCCGTCAGATTCTCCCACTCAACTACTGTCATGCCACTTCCTGTTTCTGACCGTATTTGATCTCCTGACAGGTCCGTAAGTGCATTGATCAGTGCGCAAGTCAGTGCGGACACCGCAGTGCATGCTCTATCAATCCCATCCGGGCCAACGCATCCTGCATGACCACGCATCCTGATACTTTCTTCTCTTACAGTTACCTCTACCAACCGTCTCACCTCCTAAAAAGAGTATAAAAATACCGCTCACTCCGAAGAATGAACGGTACTATATAACTGCTTTTAATGTCTTCTCATATTCGATTCTTAATTGCCTCTTGAATTCTTCAATCTCTTCCCGTGTCATCCCGGGCTCTCCAGATGCGCATATATCTGGCGTCTCATCGTTCAGTATTTCTGTAGCCTTCGGCTGCTCGGTATGCATCTCATCATAATACCTCACCAACCTTCCCTCTAAATCGCATGAAAAATCATAGATATCTTCTGGAGTGTTATCTAAAAAATCTTTGATATAATTCATTATTTTCTCAAACATCTTGCCACACCTCCTTAGGGCGCTTACGTCTCACGACAGAAACAATATCCCCAGTATTTTTATTTTTTACCGCTACCAGCTGCCGCTCTGAATCAAAATAAATCAATTTATTTTCGCCTTCAGTATATTTAGGTGCGCCACTGATAAATTTTATCAATTCTTCTTCTGATACTTCCGGCAATCCTGGCTTATTCAATCTCGGCAGGCGGCTCAGTGCATGGACAGACATGTATATTTCATTATCTGCAAAGCGATCGTATGCATCCTTTGACTTCTGTTTGAAATCATCCGACCATGCTTTTTTATTGATATCCGAATAAGCGTCCACCTTTTTCTTTAGAATGTCGAACCCTTCAGGGTCATTGTACTTCATCTGGCGGAAGTCTGCAAGGCTTCCCGCGCTGTCTCCGATAATTCTCTTATACCTGTCATACTGATTTGAGTCTCTTGTGGCATTCCGGATCATCTCCGGAGTATACTTCGCATTCTGCCGCTTTGTATTTGTTGCCACACGCCCACGCAGGTCATAATAGATTCTCTCTCGTTGCTGAGGGATTCCCATTTTTTTGGAAAACACAGAATACTGATCAAGCATCCCCTGATATTTCGCTTTTGCCAGCATCACGTCATCTGGATCAGCGCCACCTTCCTTTAGTAACTGAACTTTTTCCCTTTGCGCCCGCATCTTCGTCTCCATCTGACGCTGCGCCTGTGAAGCCTGATATGGTGTATATGCCTTTCCATTATAGACTTTCGTCTGCTGCTCCTTCGCTTCAAGTTCTCGGAGCCGTTCTGGACTATATGTACGAACAGAATATCCAGGAATAAACGCCAGATAACTGTGCCGACAGTTCGCTCCGCACAGCCCGTCGACATCCCCGAGATGACATACATCTTGAAGCTCCTGTTTTGTATAGACGTTTCCACCCCACCAGTGGGATGGACGATGCCCCGCATGCCAAGTCACTTCATATGTATCTGTCCCCAGGTTCTTTGCCACCATCTCATTGATCTGCGCCGACAACTGTGATACACCGGTCATAATTGCTCGCCGGGAGGCCACTGTCGCCCGGCAAGTATACCCTGAAGCATAATCTATCGTTTTTAGCCCGGATGCAGTCAACTCCTTCACAACTCGACGTAGAACTGTATTGTAATCAAAAGATCCCGTCACTATATCCAAGCAGGCCCGATCAAGATATTTCTGATAATATTGAGCCAATGGGGTAAAAGCCCTCTTGCCATTGCCCATGTCAACCGTCATTCCCAGAGAACGAGTAATATTCTCAATCTCATCATTTGTCTGAGCGATAACAGCCTGGGCCCACTGCTGAACATCCTCATTCTCTTCCAATGGAATAAACGTGCCATTAATCTGCTCATATGCATCTTCATATCGGACATATTCCCAGTTTGACACTTTATCATACAGTTCCCATATCTCCGGATCTGTCTTCCCCGTCAGCCTTTTAATTTCCTGCTCAATAAATTCAGTGCTATTTCCAAGAACTATTAACTTATTGATCTGATAATCTGCTGTACTTGTAATTTCGCCTGTCTTCTGAATCCTGCGTATAATGTCCGTAAAAATCCTGTCCTGCAGTTCATAAAACAGTTTTTCAACTCGAAGCGGAAGACTTCCTTTCTGTTCTGGTGTCATGCGCCATCACTCCTATTCCGGATCCGGGATTTCCTGCACGACGTGTTGCGCCGCTTCCTCTTCCGTCTCTCCATACCATTTTGCACGATACTCCACAAGCGTCATAGCTCCCATACTGACGTCCTGGCGATCTGACTGCCGTTCCGCCTGCTTGTCTTCAATAATTGAATCGTCAAAGTCTACAACAATCTCAGTATCCGGATTCGTATTTACGCCAAGTACTCTGCCAAGTCGCGCGATGATTCTGATCAACTCATCTAGGACAGGCTCCAAGATCAGTTCATGCTTATTGATAGTGCGGAACATGTCACTGTTCTCTGATATTACCTGCGTTGCCGTCTGAATGCTGCCATTTTCAAACTTATAATGATTCTGCCCGAATCCACATTTCATCGACAGGATATTCAAATTATCATTGATTGCCTTCTCATGTGCATCTGCACGAAGGTCCATATCAACAGTCTCAATAGGCTTTCCGCCCTCCTGCTGAAGATATCCTTCCGGCAGCTGATAGAATACTACATCGTTCGGATCAAAGACAGGATTTCCAAGAATATCTACCCCCATCAGCTCTGGGGCTGCAAAAATCCTTTTCTTTCCAAGGATGAACTCATTGATATATGAATCATATACCGTGTCTAAGCCTCTTAGAATATCCAGACTGTTCGCAAAAATCGCAACCCCCATCGGATTATCCTTATCCGAATTATTTGCAATGTTCAGCCGGTCAATTACAAACTGCCGTTCCGGTGATCCTGTGTCTATCTTTTCCGACATCGTCTCGAACCCTTTCAGATCCACCCAGTCCTTTACTGGGATTTCTCTTCCTGCCCCTGACGTACATTCAGCCACGTGATTCTCTATCACATACACTCCATCTTTCAGTAGATGAAGCTGAATGTGCGCATATTTCTTAGACTTTATAACCTTCGGAAAAACAAAAGCGCATTCGGAAACATATCCATTACACCATGACAATGGGTATATATTAGATGCGGAAACATAGTTGATTTTTATCCGCCCCGCATCGCCCGGAATAACAGCGCCGTCTTCACTCACCTCGATATTATCAAGATACGGGACATATGCCACGGTGCCCGTATATGCTTTCCTTTCCTGGTAATCATTTCCAACCACCGAAAAGTTATTGTCGTCCAAAACTTTCATGACAAATTTACTCGTCGTCTCATCCTGAATAGTGATTTGCACCCGCTCATTGAGAAGCAAATCCGCGATATCCTCTGACAGCTTCTTTGCCATACCCAGGCTGAGCCTCCGACACGGAACATGGTCTTTTCCATTATACATCTTATACCGATGGAACTTGTTCACATCTCCCACATACCAGCTTTTCCATACGCGGATCAGGGAATAGAACGAAGAGTCCACAGTGTCATACCCTGCTTTATTCAGATATTTTTTTATGTCCATTTATTCATCCCTTTCTCCATCCGGCAGAAAATACTTAATCTTATTCCACAGCCCCATTATCAGATATCTCCATGCATCACAGCAGTGATCATCAACCTTCATAGGCTTTTCTTTCCCGGACTCTATAGACTTCGGATCATACTCATAAGTTCCCATTTCCCGGATTAGATTCTCCTGCTTCTCTGACACACTCATAATCTGATATGTCAGACACTTCTGAACACGCTGAATGCCGACAGCGACATCATTCTCAGCATCTTTAATAACAATTCCATAGTGTCTGGTCTGCATGGCCAGACGCTTGATTTCCTCTGCAAGCCCTTTTGCAGATGGATCTATAAATACATAAAAAGCACTGCAGGAACATTCCTCATGCAGTGCATCTGTAAATTCTATTAATTCTCTCGCGTAATCGGAAGGACTTTTCTGCTTTCCTGAATCCCGTCCGGAATGATAAAACTCATCAATCCCTTCTATTCTACGCTTATTAATGTTCACGCCGGCGGCCTGATAAGTAGTGGCGTTCTGCTGACCGTAATCCACACCGATTCCAATCAGTTTATAATGCTTCGACTCTGGCTCATGCCGATGATTCTCGTTAAACATATAGTAGATCAAATCGTCTACACCAATGCATTCACCCAGCCATACCCAACGATATAGTCTAAAGTCGGTCTCTTTCAGAAGTTCCGCAGATTCAAGCAACTTCTTTCCAAGCCAGCTTACAGGTACATCCCGATAGTCGATATGTTTATGGACTACGTCCGGCCGGAGCTCCATTTTCTGACACCAAACATTTACCGGAGCATTCGGGTTCTTCGGCGGATTGTACAGGTACAGCATTCGGAATGACTCATCATTACCTCTGACGAATGTTGCCTCAATATTGGTCAGTTCTTCCTCGCCCTCACCAACATCGAAGAACTCTGTCAGCTCATCCAGAATAACCAGCCTGATTGGCTTGTCCTCATCGATGATACCCTTCGTATCATCAATGCTGTCTGATCCGGAAAAATAAATCACGTTGCCCGTCTTTTTATGCCGAATTTCCATCGGAGAAACTCCGATATCAAAATCATCCTTGCTTAAACCAAGGCGGCCAATCGCCCGGATCATTTCTTTATATACCGTCTTACGAAGCTTGTTATGGCGTTTACGTAGCACAACAACCGCTGCCGGCTCATCGGAAACGATAGTTGATATTCCCAGGATACCGGAAAAACTGGACTTTGTTCCGGCACGACCAGATGTAATAATCTGATGCTCATGCTCCTGATCATCAAAAATATCCCATAATTCAGGAATAATTACATCATGTGGATCTGTCCCTGCAGTTTCCACCACTTCCGGATCCACTTTCTGGACCTTCTCCTTTTGAGCCTGCATCAGTTGAATCTTAGCAGTCTGCGCCTCCAGATCCGAATCTGTCCTTCCGTTCTGCCCGGAATACTTCGCGATCGCTTCATAGGCTTTCACATTGCCAGCCAGCCCTTCCTTGATCATGGCCATATTTAAAGCCGACTCCAGAGTACACTCAACACCGAGTGCCTCCAGAACCGGCTTCCATTCTTCACTATCTATTTCAGCAGTCAGCAGCATGTTCAGCGTCTTCCGGAAGTCCGCCTTCCGACGCCTGGCCTCCCCGCTTGCTTTACCGCCTCTTCTTCCATATTCTCGAGCTTCGCTCGGGCTTAAACGTATCAGGTTCTTTTCATTCGCCACTTCACCACCTTCAATTCTGGCTTATTATTTCTGTAAAAGCGGAGCACCCGGAGTCGAACCGGGACACAGGGCGCGACCCTGCACATCTGCCGTTGATGATATGCCCGCATAGAAAAAGAGACACCGAAGTGCCTCTCGGATTTTGTTCCTTATTTTGCATACTTTGTTGTTTGCGTTTTATGCATTCCAACTTTCACTTTTGGCTCGGGTACAACAAATGCATTAGCCCCTATTTCTGTCATAATTTTGCGCTGCTTATTGGCTTTTACTTTCTTGAAACAATTTTTTTCCAAAACAGTTTTCATAACAAACCTCCTTTTGCCTTAAACAGCTCTGGAACCTTTTCATATAATTGCTGTGTATAATTCAAGATAAGATCCGACAAAGCCTCTTTGTTTTCTTGAGTAACCTTTATGTCATTTTTGCTATCAAAAGCAATAATGGCAATCACATCTCCATTTTCCGAAAAAATCGGGCATACAATAATAAATCTTAAATCGTTAGTTTTGTTTATCTGATATTCTGATAAATGATAATCTGTACTATTACTCTGTATAAGATTATCATCATAAACCATTTTCTTTGTTACAAAACACTCGCCAACCAGTCCCTGTTTCTCTTCTGACGGAAAAACCTGAAATTTTAAGTCATTTGTAATACCTGGTTCTGCTAATCCATCTATATTCTTAATTCTGAAAAAGAGTGCATTATTTTTATTTATGATATGGGCAATTCTCCATTTCAATGTTTTCTCAGGGACAAAAATCCTCACATCAATATGGCAATAATCTCTATCAACTATTTTTGCAAGCGTCATAACCATTATTTCTTTTGTGTATTTAATCAATTCGGCGGCTTGACGTCTGTATATATTCTCTCGCAACTCCGAAAGAATAATATTTACGGTTAGCAATGCAAAAGTCAAAAATATGCTGGCAATAAAGAAAATCAATTTAAGACATTCTATATCCACATTTGTCCCTATATACCCTCTTTTTTGTGCCCATAAAAAAGCATCTGTAGATCCCAGAAAATTACATAAAGCCGGAATTAGTGAAAAAATAATTCCTTTTACAATGATATCTTTTGTTCCCCTCATATTAGTTTTATCCTTTTATTTATGTTACCATACAGGCGCATAGTTTTCCACATATTTTTAATAGTTATTCACATTTTATTCACACAGTTATCAACATAAGCCTTTGTGGATGTAAAGTAATTTTACAACTTTCTTTTACGCTTTTCAAGTAAATATAAAAACGCCCCACACATTTGTGCAGAGCGTCTTCCATCTATGGTTTGTTAGGGGGAAAAAGTTGTCCGAACCATCCGGCGATCTGCCTTCCGGCTCGTGGAGAAGAGGTTTTTCTTTTCCTCTTCTCGATGATACCATGTTACCACAGATCTTACTGACATTCACTGACATCTTTCGGAATTTCAAAATGCGCCAGAGCCTTCCCATGTATTCTGAATATCTGTCGCTCTGAAAACCCCATCTTCTCTGCGATCTCCCACCATCCAAGTCCGCTTATGTACCGATAGAACAAGACATCCGACTCGTTCCGGCTCTTCATGCGCTTGATCTGCCGGGCAATTGCCTGATAAGTCTTGATTCTGAGATACCGTTCATGGATCAGTTCCCGAATCATCTCATCCAGTTCTGCGGCGTATCCCGAGAGATCTCCCTGCCCTCCGCTACCGTGCGGCATCCCGTCGTCCGGTTTCATAGACGGATGCAGCTTCATTTCCCGCAGTTCTGCGATCTCCGCATTGATCCGGTGGATCCTGCGCACATGACACCGGTAACTCCGCAGGTATTCCTTTTTCCTGTCATTCTCACTCACTGTCTTCTCTTCGATCTTGTCCATCCGCATCACCCCTTATCCCGTATTTTTCCGCTACATACTTGTTCGTATCCCTGATCTGCTCTGCCTGGGCCCGGATCATCACCTGCACACCGGCAGGACGCTTGAACCAGTCCCGAGCCTTCTGATCCGGCGTTTGTTCAGCCATCTCTCGCCGCTCACGCTTCCGATCCGCCTTTTCTTTCTTTGTCATTCAATCCCGCCTTTCTCAATAATCTCAACCGCTCTATTTCCTGCTTCATCATCGATAATGCATCCTTCTTCCTTTAATTGATCGATCAATTTTTCCTTGTCAAAGGCTGCTGGTGCATGTTCAATATCATATAATACCTGTTCTAAAATGCATCTAGCCACTTCGTTGTTTTTCACAATATTTGTCATCAACAACCTTTCTGTTCCGATCAAATCTTTTCGGCTGATTAAATCATCGCTCATTGTTCGCCCTCCTGTTCCATGCCTCTATTGTTTCGTTTAGTGCTTCAATGACTTCATCAAATGTCAGAAATCCGTTTTTTATCTTATATTCAAAATCTATTCTTGCTCCGCAATCGGGGTTATCACACTGTATATATCCTTTAATTTTGGTATCGTTCGCACATTCTATTGAAGTATATGGCGGTGTTTTGCAGAACGGACACGGCTTCAATTTAATCTCGCTCATGCTACTCCCTCCTGTCAAATTTCCTCAGCATGTCCTGTCTCCAGTCTGGCTTTTCTGTCTCGGACTCCGAGCGGTACGGCTCCGGAAGAGGACGCCAGGCAATAGGATAATCCGGTTCTGCACCTATTATCCAATCACAGCAATGAATATATCCTGTTGCAATTAATCCCACGTCTGTGGTAATAAGCACTTCTTCGCCCTCAGCCGGAAGCCGCTCCTCAACCGGGATCCAGCCGTCATTCATGTGTTTGCGGATAAAGTCTCTGAGATATTCAATATCCCGGTTAAAGCTCGCGATATCTTCATCCTGCACTTCTCTCGGCTTATCGTTCCACAGCTCTCTTCCGGCTCTCTGGCCACCGAAGAAAGACAACTTGTCTAAAACTTCAATCGCTCTCCGAAAATCCGTATCTCGTGACGATCTCGCGATTTCCGGGTCATTTTCGTGGGATAAGTGCGCGTTTATAATATTCGTGCACAGATCTATTGCTCTATTCCATTCCAGATCTTCGTCTGTCCTCACCACTCTGTAATGATTCTGAATTTTTTCACGTACAATCTCTAATTCCTGCATGTCAGTCCTCACCTCCCGTCAGTTCCTTAATCCTCGAATATGCCACCGCAGATAACCTGTCTACAGCAAAATTCAGCTGGCACACAATCTCTTCAATATCGTTCGATACAGAGATTCTGTTTATATTTCCCTGCAGCATATCAAGAATGTGCCTCTTTTCTTCTCTGGTAAACGGTCTGTCCAACAACTTTGCCATCGTCAGTCCTCCCACTTCAACCGCTGTCCACAATACGGACAAAATCCGAACCCTGAATCTTTCTCTATATCGTTTCCGCATTTACAAACAACCGATTCGTGATCGAATATACTTGTTTTTGCAAAATATTCTGTATCCCGCTCCTTCAGCCCCACGATCTGTTCCGGAGTGAGGCCGGTATCCAGCAGCTTTGACATTTCATGCATTCCATTCAAAGTTTCTTCCCGGTCTTCCTTTGCAACAATCATTTTGAAATTCACATTATGAGGATTTTCGCAGTGCCAATCCAAAAATTCTTTTAATCTCTCCATCTCCGTTCTCCCTTCGTTTGTTCTGTTTTTAGACAATAAAAAACCAACCACCGATATTGATGGTTGGTGAATTTAAAATTCAGTAATCTATATTTGCATTGCTAGTGAAATGATCGAAACAACAAGTGCAAGGAACGCTATTCCAGTCGTCCAATACCTCTGGCGCTTCATATCTTTGTATTCATACAGATATGCTTTCCCCTCCTGTGTCAGAGTATATACTTTTGTTTTCTCTCCGGTTGATTTCGCAAATTTACGCCATACTAAGTATTCAGCAATTTCAAGTTCTTCGTTGGTCATGTTTGAACTAATATAGCATCTTTTCTTGCACTTCGTCATAAAAGCAATCTGGTTCTTTGCAATTCTCATTTGTATCCCTCACATCTGATAATATACCGTTATATTATACCAGAATTTTCCAACCATCAATATTCAATTGTCAAGGTTCATTTCTTTATAACCGATTTCGGCTATATATTTGATTTATTCACATATTGCCTAAGTAGTCCTCTATGCTCATCTGTCGCCTTTCCCAGTCTATATACCGGTCTTCCCACTCAACTCCTATATAGTCCAGAACTCTTCCCCATCCATAATGTTCTCCTGTCTCCGGATCCTGGCACACTTCATACATCCAGAAATGCCAGGCCTTCTCATTTTCTTCCCGCAGGCGGTCGAACCGGTGAGGCCGCTTCTCTAAATGAATTCCAAATCCGCAAATATCACAACCGGTTCTCTGGGCTCTGGTCGTATATAATGTGCCATCAGGCTTTCTTTCGATCGTTCCGTAAGCCTCCGGTATCGGCACTTTCAGATCCAATGCAAGCTGTAACACATCCTGCCGCATGAATGGAGCAAACGGTGCGCTGCGGATCGTGTTCTTCCCGTAATAGTTGCATCCGTTTTTCATCAGAGCAAATTCCCTCTGTCCACCTTCGGATGCCATCAAGCCAAGAAAGGGATAACTGTCATGTTCTTTTGCCCAGGTATCACAAGGAAGCTCTTTCATGTACTTACAGCAGTCCGCCGATACTTTAAACGGAGCGCACCTGCAACATAGATCCGGGCGGTGCTCCTGATAGTTCCCGCCGAACAACTCCAGCCACTTATCTGGAAGTTTAATCTTGTCAGAATGCTGGAACTTGCCCTGTTCTCCCATATCACCAGTCATAATCGCGTGTATGAATGTCTGCTTCTCACTGTCTTTCGTCTGCAGAAGCTCAATCTTGTGAGCTTTCGCCTTGCTGATCACCGGAAAGCCCAGTTCCCGCAGGACCTGATGTTTATACATAAATGGCTTTACCGGAATCACGCCGGCCTTCTTGTGGATCCGACGAATACTCTGGTGCTCCAGACAGGTCACACCAATCGCAGGAATCTCTTCTGCGTCATATCCCAGACTCCGAATAAAATACAAGAGTGTCAAACTATCCAAGCCTCCAACTGAAATGTGCACATGCTTTCCCATGTCATATACGACTTTCTTGTAGAATTCTTTTATTCTCAGCTCTGCCCGTTTTATTTTCACCTCATAAGGCAACCGCTGCATTGCTACAAATCGCTTTATGTAATCCTTATCACTCATTTTCTCAAGAAGCCCGGTATACCCTTACCCCTGCAGGAGGCTGGCTCCTTTCTTATCATTTTCCAAGCAGCTGGCTTTCCAAAGCATCCATATCATACTTCCGCCGCTCAAAATTATTGTTATCTCTGGTCTTTCCCTTCCGGGATCCAGATGCCTCTCTCTTCTTCTCTGTCTTATAGAATGACTTCCATCCGCTGGCCGTCGCCTTCTTCACGATAGCGATCCGCTCCTCTTCCTTATCACTCAGATTCAACAGATCATCTCTCAATGCCTGGATCTGTTCCTCTGGGATCTCTCCGAAGTTATTCTTACGGACAAGGAGATACATCTGAAAAGTCCGTTCCAGTTCCGGGGAA
>DWZZ01000110.1 GCA_019117305.1 Candidatus Mediterraneibacter merdigallinarum
GGAACGTGAGTTTCCATTGAAAATCCTGTTTTTAGCCTGTGCTCAGGGTTTTGTAGTTTTATTTATTGCGCAGTACGGAGCTGGGATTTCCCGCAGCCACTCTCCGAATACGATTCACTCTCGCTTCGTATTCTGACATTTTCGGATCTTCTTAACTTCAGCCCCATGTCCCCGATAAATTCAAATCCGTCAGTCCTGAATCATCTCCAGCACTTCTTCTTTTGCGGGCATTGCGCGGATTGCGCCTTTTTTGGTTGTTACGATAGCCGCCGCCGCATTTGCGAATGTGAGCATTTCTCCCAGTTCGTCTTCCGTCAGACTGTCAAAGTCATGCTCAAGGATATAATTAAGCGAACTTCCGCAGAACGTGTCCCCGGCTCCGGTCGTCTCAATGGTCTTTACGGAAAATCCCGGTCTTTCAACCCGCATTCCCTTATAGTATGCACGGCTTCCGTCCTTTCCCATGGTCAGAAGGATCAGCGGAATCTGATACTTCTCCTGCAGGTATGCAATTCCTTCATCATAATCTTCTTTTCCTGATACAAACTGAATCTCATTATCCGAAATCTTCAGAATGTCGCATACGCCAAAACCATACTCCATCTGCTCTTTTGCCAGATCCAGAGAGCTCCAGAGAGGCGGTCTGAGATTCGGATCAAAGGAAATCAGACATCCGGCCTCCTTTGCCGCCTGCACTGCTTTCTTTGTCGCAGCCTTTACGCCTTCATGGGTCATAGACAATGTGCCGAAATGAAAGATTCTGGCCTGGCCGATAAATGCCGGATCCACTTCATCTTCTGTAAGCATCATATCCGCTCCCGGATTGCGGTAAAAAGAAAACTCTCTGTCTCCGTCCGGGAAGGTATGTACAAAGGCAAGCGTGGTGTTGACTTCGCTGTCCATTTTCAGATTGGAGGCATCTATGCCCGCTTCTGTAATTGTCTCTTTTAAAAGTCTGCCAAACTGATCTTCTCCCACTTTTCCCACAAAAGCAGTCTTCTTGCCCATTTTATTAAGCAGGGCCAGAACATTGCAGGGCGCTCCGCCCGGACATGCCTCAAACATATTATTGCCCTGATCGCTCTGTCCGTTCATTGTAAAATCAATCAGAAGCTCTCCCAGCGCAATTACATCATACTTCTTTTCCATAGATAGATACCTCCTCTTCATACTGATATTGATTATACATCATTCTTCCGGCTATTTCTTGCACAATTGAATGATTCATATAATTTTCCATGGGTAAAATAGTTATAAGACCGGCAGCCCCCGGCGCACCGGGATCCGTATGGACAGCTGCCGCATGCCCCGGTCAGCATTTCTGCCCGGAACTTCCTGTTATAAGCAAAAGCATCCGGAGATTCCCAGATCTCTTTGAGACTTTTCTCTCGCAGATTGCCTTCAATAAAACGGGCGTCATACATTGCCTCACATCCCCGGACATTTCCCACACTGTCAATCCCGACAGAATCCAGTCCCGCGCTGCAGCCCCGGAAGTAAGCGTTTCCGCTCAGATTTCCCCTCAGATATCCTTCCGATCCGGTGAAATACCCGATATTATCGGCAACCCCCATCATAAACGGCGCCTCAAACATTTTACTTTCCACAAAATCAATCACTGTATTACAGTCAAAACGGTAATCCATTCCGCCATTTGCGGCATTTCCCATCGGCGAACACGCCTGCAGCTGCCATGCCGCAATATGCTTTGTCAGTAGATACTGATAAAAAGATGCCAGATACGGAACATTCCCGCTGTGTAACGTTGTAATAACAGAAACCGGTATACCGCTGCCGCTTAAAACATCAATGGCAGAGTCTGCCCGGCGGTAACTGCCGGACTGCCGGTACCGGTCATGAATCTCTTCCAGACCGTCCAGCGATACCGCCACCGACTCGATCCCAGCCTCTTTCAGCTGAGCAATCACATGTTCCGTGAACAGATATCCGTTTGTAATCACAGATGCTCTGATCTTTCGTTCCGTCAGTGCGCGCATGATAATATGCCAGTCCGGACGCATGAAAACTTCCCCTCCAATAAGGGAAACCCTTTGGCATCCCAGGTCGGACAACTGCGCTGCAATGCGCAGACACTCCTCTGTATTTAGTTCATTTTCTCTGGCTTTTCCTCCTTTTGACCCGCAGTATCTGCAGGAAAAGCAGCATGCCAGGGTAATCTCCCACACACATGATCTTAAATGAAACAAACACTTTGTTCTTTCCATACTACTTTTCATCTTTATTCCTGCTCCGCCTTAAAGAGAAAAAGCCTTTCCTCCGGGGCTTCCTGTCCTCCTGTATCCTCGGAGATGCATAAACTTCCGCCGTTGCCGGTGGATTCTTCCAGGAATTTTCCATTGTTCCGAAGTTTCCAATGTACGATGAAGCTCCTGAGTAATTAAATGGATATGGCCTGCTGCCTTTTGTATCTGAATTCTCGGCAATTTTTTCTTCCGGGTTTTCATGGTTTTCCGATGACTGCGGCGCAGAAGAAGGAGAACCATCCAGCGGGAACATGCTGGCCGGTTTAAAGTATTTGCATTCTCTTTCATCTTTTACATGATTTTTTTCAGCTTCTCTTTCTCTGCTTCTACGCATCATAACATCCGGCGGTGCATACACCGCAACAATAGGTCGCCACTCAGAGGATCGCTCCATATTCACAGGTACACCGCAACATGGACACACAGCTCTTTCATTCATATTATCCGCTTCCTGTTTCGCACCGCACAGGGGACAGGAAAACCGCATCTTCGTCATATCAGCATCTCCTTCCTTCTGGAATACGCATTTCACAGAAACTCAGTTAATTAAAATATACCAGCTCTTCAATCGGCTCAGCAGGCTCGATATTTTCCGCTTCCAGCACAGGTCCTTCGCCCTGGTACACTGATACATTCGCATATCTGACTTTCGCCCGGACAGTGATCCACTGTCCCGCTTTCAGCTTCGGCGCATAGGCGCTTCTGCATACATAGCCCAGAAATGTAGTGTCATCCGCGCAGCAGGTCATAGCCATACGGCCGGGCAGAAAGACTTTGGAAGGAAATGATCTGGGCTTTAAGACTTTCGCGGTGAACTCCACCGTCTTTCCCTTATACCGCTCCGGGTGCTCCATCATATCCACATACCAGATGCCATAGTCTTCTCTGGCAATCTGAATGACCGGCGCCTTCAGATCATAAGGCACTTCATCTTCAAAAATATTGTCAATCTCTCCCTGCTCGTCCTCAAATATCACTTCCGCCTGGGGGCTTACGACTTTTACGCTTCTCCTGTAGCCCGGCAGAGGCTTCAGGTCCTCGCACCGGTTAAAGAGCACCAGTTCCGCTCCCCGCACCATTTCTACAAACAGAGGTTTTAAATTTGTCAGATACATCTGAAATGTACTGGCGTCCACCGTGGTCAGCTTCTGCTCGATGGCCCACCCCTCCGGCAGTTTCATAGACTCAAAATCACTGACCTTCCACATACCATTGTACTCAATTACAACACGTTCCGGCTCATGCTTCCGGTTCAGCTCTTCCAGATATTCTTCCGTCAGTTCTTCCTGATCTTCCACCTTTTCGATCACTACTCCATATCTGAGCATTTCCATAGGATTATACTCATCCTCCCCTTCCTCGCAGAGAATCAGGAGCGTCTTTCCGTCAATCTGAAAATAATCCTGCTCCAGCGTAAACTTCAGAAACTGGGTTTTTCCGCTGTCCAGAAATCCTGTCATCAGATATACCATTACATTTGGTTCCATTTTTCTATCTCTCCCGTCTTTTCACATCCGCTGTGGGGCGCTTAAGCTCCCCACGGCGGCAGATCATTTAAGCCAGCCCGAAAAGCTCCGCCAGCTTCTGTTCGTTCAGTTCCGCTCCGATTACGCAGATTCTGCCGGTATACTCCGGCGCGCCTTCCCGCACTTCATGCTCGCCCGGCACCATATCGAAATAGATCCATTTTCCGTCAGCGCCTGCAACCATGCCCTTGGCGCGCAGAACATTGCCGAACTCCTCTTCTGTTTCAAGACGCTTCAGAATTGTTTCAATTCCTTCTTTGTCAAAAGTACGGATTGTCTCCCGGCCCCAGCTTGTAAACACGTCATCTGCGTGATGATGGCCTTCATGATCGTGATGGTGATGGTCATGGCCGCAGCCGCATTCTCCGTGATCGTGATCATGGTGGTCATAATCGTGGTCGTCATGATCATGGTCGTGGTCATGATGATCGTGGTCGTCATGGCCGTGATGGTCGTGGTCATGATCATGGTCATGGTCATCGTGATGATGATGTTCGTGATGATGATCGTGGTCATGATCGTGAACATGTCCGCATACCGGGCAGGCTGCCTCCGCCAGAAGCTCTTCTTCCAGAGATTTTCCGGATTCCATGGTTTCCAGGATTTTTTCTCCCGGCAGCTGCGCGATGGGAGTGGTAACAAAAGGCGCTTTGTCATTCAGCTCCCGCAGAAGAGCCACGCTTTCCTCGATTTTCTCCGGTTTTGCCTTATCTGTACGGCTCAGAATTACCGCGCCCGCATATTCGATCTGATTACTGAAGAATTCTCCGAAGTTCTTCCGGTATATTCTGCATTTTGTTACATCCACAACAGTTGTAAAGCTGTTAAGTTCCGCGTCGATTTCGTTCTGTACGTCCTGAACGGCCTTGATCACGTCAGACAGCTTGCCCACACCGGAAGGCTCAATAAGAATCCGGTCCGGATGATAGGTGTCTACCACTTCGCGGAGCGATTTTCCAAAATCGCCTACAAGAGAGCAGCAGATACAGCCGGAATTCATTTCCCGGATCTCTATGCCGGACTCTTTCAGAAAGCCGCCGTCAATGCCGATTTCACCGAACTCGTTTTCAATCAGCACAACCTGCTCCCCTGTAAACGCTTCAGAAAGCAGTTTTTTAATCAGTGTTGTTTTTCCGGCTCCGAGGAAGCCGGAAATAATATCAATCTTTGTCATGTTTCTCATCCTCCTGCTCTTTCTATCATTCTGATCTATCTGTCATTTCAGGTCCAGTTCCACCGGACAGTGGTCTGAGCCCATTACATCTGTAAGAATCTTTGCGTCTGCCAGCCTGTCTTTCAGGCACTCAGACACACAGAAATAGTCAATGCGCCATCCCGCGTTTTTGGCCCGGGCGCTGAAGCGGTATGACCACCAGGAATAAATGCCTTCCGCGTCCGGATAGAAATAGCGGAACGTATCGATAAATCCCGCATCCAGAAG
>DWZZ01000111.1 GCA_019117305.1 Candidatus Mediterraneibacter merdigallinarum
CTGTCTTGCCGCTTCCGAAAGGTCCCGGCACCGCGGCCACTCCGCCTTTCGCAAGCGGGAAGAAGGTATCAATCACCCGCTGCCCGGTTACAAGAGGCATTTTAGGCGGCAGCTTTTTCCGATAGGGTCTCCCCTGCCGCACCGGCCACTTCTGCATCATAGTCAGCTCCCGGTCGCCCTGATCAGTGGAGATAACAGCTACAGTTTCTTCCACCGTAAAAGATCCTTCCCGGATCTCCTTTACTGTTCCGCGGACACCATAAGGAACCATAATTTTCTGCTGTACAAGAACCGTCTCCTGTACCGTTCCGATCACATCTCCGGGCTGTACCTGATCACCTGCTTTTACAGCAGGAATAAATTCCCACTTCCGGTCTCTTTTCAGAGAAGGAACTTCCACACCTCTTTTCAGATTATTTCCCGATATTTTCATAATGTCGTCCAGCGGCCTCTGTATGCCGTCGTAGATACTGGCAATCAGCCCCGGCCCCAGTTCCACCGACATGGGTACGCCCATGGACTCCACAGGTTCTCCCGGTCCCAGCCCCGAAGTTTCCTCATAGACCTGAATGGACGCTTCGTCTCCGTGCATTTCAATTATCTCGCCGATCAGACGCCGGCTGCTTACCCGGACAACGTCAAACATATTTGCATCCCGCATCCCGCTGGCAATGACAAGCGGCCCTGCCACCTTTTTAATCACTCCTGTGCTCATTCATTTACTCCTCCAAACAGAATATCTGATCCGACCGCCTGCTCTACGGTCTTCTTTACGCCTTTCACACCGGCACCTGTATTTCCCGACACGCCCGGAATACGGATAATCGCCGGCAGTGATTTCTCACAATATTCTTCAATTTCGCTTTCCACCTGCGCCGCTGCCGCCTCGGTAATATAGATAATTCCATAATTTCCCCCGGCCAGCCTTCGCAGAATGTCCCGCGTCTCTTCCCGGTTTTTTACAGGGCAGATGCTTAATCCCAGAGCAGCGAACCCGTATATGCTGTCATAATCACCGATCACCGCAATTTTATACATACATCTCCCTTACCCTTTCCCGGATGGCTTCTTCCGGGAAACCGTTCTGTTTCCCGGTAAGAATAATCCGAACTGTTTTTATCTCATTTTCCCTTGCAACCAGATAGGCAAGCAGAGGCCCCACAGAAAAGGTTTCATATTTCTGCGGTTTCAGTGATTCGATCATCCGATTGTCACACCAGCGCTCAAATGCGGACGGCGACTCTCTCAGCGCATCTGCTCCTCCTGCATAAGACGTTCCTTCCAGATACCGCGCAATCTCTTCCTCGCCGGCCAGCGCGGCCCGGATCAGCTGATCCACATTCACACTGCCGCACTCTGCCATGGCGCTGTACATAAAATCTGCGCTTTTCCCTGTTTTCCGAGACCGCACGGCGATCTTGATGTCTGCGATCGCCACAGTCGTATCCGCATAATCTGCAATAATCTTTTCCCCGGACCGTTCTCCGGCCTCATATATTGCTTCCAGAGCCGCCTTGTCAACTATGATGTCACAAAGCTGTCCGTCCCTTGTATGGAGCAGCTGATCCAGCGCCTCCGCAGCTGTCCCGGACATAGTGCCCGGAAGCCGTGAAAACTCTCTGTTTCGGATAATTTCCAGCATTTCCCGTCCCGGTATGGCACAGTCATCATAAAAAATATCAGGATTATCTGCCTCTGTACACACCTCTTTCACAGCAGCCTTCAGATTGTGATACAGCTTCGGATAGGACAGCACGTCAAAAACGCTCATATCCGGGGCGACTTCCCGGATCACTTCCCATGTCTTTTCTCCTTCTCTCTTCAATACGGCATCTATATCCATCCCCGAAGAAAGATCTCCCCAGCCTTTATCTATTACATACTGAAGCGCCTGATCCGCTGTCCCGCAGGAGAGAAGCTGTTCCACATCCCCGTCAGACAGAAGCGAAGTCTCAAGCGCGCGGATGCGCGCAACCGCATACGTATATTTTGTATTGCTCAAGTTACACCCTCCTTACGGCTATACTCTATCCGAACAGCATCCGTTTTACCTGATCTGACAGTTCATCTTTCACAGAATCAAATATTGCCTTTATTCCACAGTTTTCTTCAACTCCTCCATATATGAGAAGGAATCCTCCATCGATCTCTGCCGGTTCAGGAGACAGCATGAGACTTCCGCCCTTGGCCGCCGCTGCGGTTCTCACCTTTCCGGAAAATCCTTCCGGCATCCGGTCAAGATCTCTTTTCGCGAAACAGATAATCCCTTCTCTTGGCAGAACATATTTATCCAGTATTTTTTCCAGCAAAGCGAAATACACTTCCTTGTCCAGATTGAGTATTTTTTTATAAGCCGTCTGTATTACGCTGTAAATTGCCTCCTGCTTTGCTTCAAGATATGCCTGCTTTCTGCGCATATTCATAGAAGCTTCCGCCCGTTTTTCATATTCTGCCGCTTCCCGTTCTGCACGTTTTTCAATCTCTGCCGCTCTGGCATCCGCCGCTTCCCGCGCCGATATCAGAGCAGCTTCAGAATCTTTTTGTGCCTTTTCCAGAATTTCCGCGGCAGACTGCTGTGCTTCTTCCAGAATCCGGGCCTTCATTTTATCCAGTCCACTCATATTTC
>DWZZ01000112.1 GCA_019117305.1 Candidatus Mediterraneibacter merdigallinarum
TTCTTGTTGTCAATTGAAATAAAATGAAATAATTATTAAGAATTTAAAATATTCTGGCATATTTCATCGGAAATCAAATAAACAATCCGGGAATCATTTATCATAACATACCTGTTCCCATCCTCATTTTCATCGCCGATATAAAGGGTAAGCACCTTTTCTTCCCCGTCGTCTGTATATACCGCTTCAACTGTAATACGCGACTCTTCATCAAGGCCAAAGCTCCCCAGATCCTCATCAGAAACCGAATAATCGGCGGCTTCAGAAAGGGTTACAGCGCCCAGACCGCCCGCCACCGCGGCAATATCTTCCGTCTGTTCTTCATTCTCCGAATCATATGTCGTTGTTTCGCCGTTCCGGGTAATCGTCTCTCTGACCAGATTGCCGCTTCCTATACCGGGATACTCATCCAGCACAGCCATATCATCCAGTGTATAATTAAGATCGTCTGCCAGGGTCGAGGCGACAGTGTATATGCTGTCGCTGGCGCTTACTGACACGTAATAATCGTCCCCTGTCAGATTGCCGAAATTTACAGTTACCGTCTCACCGGCATCATCCGCATATTCCAGTGTATATACAGGAGAATCCAGTCCGTAATCTTCCAGAGCGTCCCCGTCTTCCAGCTCTCTGTCCGCAGTAATCTGACTGATTTCCTCCGTTATCTGTTCCGGTATACTCTGATCAAGAGGAAAATCTTCATCGTCTGCATAATACCACTGTCCGCCGCGTTTTTCAAAAGACAGCGCTCCATTTTCCATATTTAAGCTGAAGGATGTAATATTTGCTGCGTCTGTATCCGTTACATAAATAATATCTGCTTCTTCCTGTGCCTTCTCTTTTTCTTTCTCCCGAGCATTCCGGTTCTGCAGGACAAAATATACTGCCAGAAGCACACACAGTACACAGAGCATGACGATCATTCCCTTTTTCTTCTTCATGCCGGATCACCTCTTTCTCCGTCTGAACCAGACCACAAACCCTCCGATAACAACTGCCGCGGGTATACCGAATACGCCCAGCAGGCCGAACACTCCTGTATGCTGCATAGTATTGTATTCTATACTCAGGCTCTTCGGCTCAATAGAAAGGTTCTGAACACCCTCAAAATTTGCAGTAACCGCATTCATAAACAGGGTTGTATTTTCAAGTGTTGTAAATGTATCTGTAATCTGCTGGTCTATCATGCTCGCCCCCGAGATTACGGTAAGTCTGCTTTCCAATATTTCATCTGTACCTTCTTCTGATTCCGATGCAGATTCTTCCGCTTCTGTATCAGAAGAATCTGTTGTATCGGATTCTTCTCCGCCTGTAGATTCTACAGCTACTGCTCCGATTGTGTAGCGTCCCTGCTCCTGGCTGGTCTCCGTCACCGCATAGGCCTGATCAGAGGATGACATAAATTCTGAAGTAGTAATGGTATCCCTTGCAGGATCAATAAGCTCCAGACCGTGTACATTTATCAGAAGAACCATCTCCGAACTGATGCCTGCCGCCATATCTCCTGACACAGAAAGTTCCGGGAAAATATAATAATAATTGTTCTGATAGCATCTTGCAGGATCGGCAATATAGCCCTCTACAGCTCCGATTCCATATTCTTCCAGAAGTGCCTCAAGATTCGGCAGTTCAGCTGCGCCTGCCTCTCCGAACAGGATCATCACTTTCCCTCCGCCGTCCAGATAAGTTCCCAGCATTTCAGTTTCTTCTTCTGTAAGATCAGCAGTCGGAGCATACATAAGGAACAGATCGCAGTCATCCGGCACAGAATCGCTCATCAAAAGATTTACTTCCGACAGAGTATAGCTGTTCTTATCCATCAGATCTGTTATAGTAGAAGAAAGAGTGCTTTCTCCATGTCCGGTGGACTGGTAAATGGTTTTCTCAGTCTCGCTGGTTACATAATTTACCGCACTGGTAAGCTGGCCCTCCCCGTCAAACTCAGTATATGATGTTGTCCCGTAATAATAATAGGAATACGTGTCCATAACCAGAATATCACTGAAAGACACCGTTGTCGTCTTTCCCGTTTCCTCACAGGAAACTACGATCGTATCCTCTGATGTGTCATATTCTGTCAGAGCGCTGGGATGAAGCACAGGATCAACCCATTCCACATGGATTCTGTTCGACAGCGCCGCATATTTGCTTATGAATGTTACGATTCTTTCATCCGTCTCATCCTTTACCGCAAGGACTGTCATATCCACTTCTTTGTCAAGATCTTTGAGCAGGTCCCTGGATGTATCCGAAATATCATATATTTTTGTACTGCTGACATCTATGTTTCTGTATGCTTCAGGGATCTGACCCACAATCAGATTAAACACAATTACAACTGCAAGCACTATCACGGTCAGACCAACACTGTACGCGCCGTTCCTGGTTCCGGACGTGCCGAAAATTCTGCCTGCCTTATCTATAATTTTCTTTCCTTTTTCCACAGTCCGCGACCTCCTAACTCCAACGTCTCTTCTGAACCGCCTGTACTGTGAGAAACACAAATACAGCCGCAATCGACAGATACAGTGCAATTCCAGTCACATCCACAATACTGTTTGATGTAATATCCGTAAACACATTGGCAAGAGCCAGTCTTCCCAGCAGATTGGACAGCAGATTTTCGTACAGAGCGGAATCCACAATATAAACAATAATTCCGGCCGCTGCGCCGATCAGGCCGATTATCCCTGCCAGTACCACATTGTCTGTCATATGATAAATATAAAATACTGCCAGAGCCAGGATAATCAGCACTCCGGCCAGCCCGCTTATAGCGGAAGACGGAAGCAGCGACAGAATACCGTCCCAGAGATAAAGCACCAGAAGGATACCGAAGGTACTGACAAAGGCGATAATCTGGCTCTCCGTAAGGGCAGACAGAAACATGCCGATCGCCGCGTACACGCAGCCAAGCAGGAAAAATACAAAAATGGAAATATAATCTACTGTAAGATATGCCACGCCCTGCGACTGAATGATCAAAGGATAGATGCAGAAGATAATATTCGGTATGGCAATTACTGTTACCATCGCCAGATATTTTCCCATGACAATGCCAAACAGGCTCACCGGCGCCGTCAGAAGCATCTGATCTGTTCTGCTGCGTCTTTCCTCAGAAAAACTTCTCATAGTAATCAGCGGAATACCTACAAGAAACACAATAAGCGAACCGGAGAGCGTGTAGGAAAAATAGGGATATCCTGCCGACAGATTATAAGCGACAAAATATATTCCTGTAAATGCCAGCAGAAACGCAATAAATACCGGTCCTGTCATAGACTGAAAATAAGCTCTGACTTCTCTTTTATAAACTGCTGTCATCGCCTTCCTCCTCTCCGTCCTCATCCCTGAGCTCCACAGTTTCCGGATCGTCCTCTTCCATCTTCGGTTCCGCCTGCGCAGAGTCCTGCCGCTCATCCTGATCTTCCACGTCCGGCTGCTCTTCTGTCCGCGAGGCCGCAATCTCTTTCTGCTTTTTTATAAAAGCCTCCGGCACCGTCTCCTTCTGCGTCAGTTCCATAAATACATCTTCCAGGCTGACGCTGAGTCTCCGCAGAGTCAAAAGTGTCAGTCCTCTGCCTGCGAAAGCGCTGAATATACGGGCACGCACATCTTCGCCTTTCTTCTCATGAATCTGCGCCCGGATAATTCCATCTGTTTTCTCCATAACTACAACACGCTCAATGCCGGGAACATTTTTCAGTGCGCCTTCTATCACAGCCGGTTCAGTCTCTGTTTCAATTTCCACCGTATCCGATTCTCCCAGCATTTTTTCCAGATTTTCCGGCGTATCGCTGGCAACCAGTTTCCCCCGGGAAATAATCAGAATGTAATCGCAGACTTCCCTGATCTCGGCAAGGATATGGGAGCTGAGAATTACTGTATGCTCTTTTGAAAGTCTGCGGATCAGTTCACGGATTTCTATGATCTGCTTCGGATCCAGCCCCACCGTAGGTTCATCCAGAATAATAATATCAGGAAATCCTAATACAGCCTGGGCAAGCCCCACTCTCTGCCGGTAGCCCTTTGAAAGATTTTTAATCAGCCGTTCCTCAACGGCTTTGACCTTCACAAGTCTTTCCACTTCCTCTACTGCCTCTTCCCGTTCTCTTCGGGGAATCTTTTTAAGGTCCGCGGCAAACTCCAAATACTCTCTTACAGTCATTTCCATATACAGAGGAGGCTGCTCCGGCAGATAACCGATCTGCTTCTTCGCCGCCTCCGGTTCTTTCAGAATATCACGGCCTCCGATAATCACCTGGCCTTCGGTGGCGCCGAGATATCCCGTCATAATATTCATAGTGGTTGATTTTCCCGCCCCGTTCGGGCCCAAAAAACCATAGACCTTCCCGGATTCCAGTTTGAAATCCAGGTGGTCTACGGCAAGATGGTTCCCATATTTTTTGACCAGATTCCTTACTTCTATCAAGACAATGCCCTCCTAAACGCGTTCTTACGTTTAAAAGGGTATCAGCCTTCTGTGAAAGTTCTGTGTTGTAAATGTGACAGTCTTTTGTACTTGTCCCTTTCTCTTTCACCACGGCGGCGAATCACTTTATCGTCTCTGTCCGGTCCGCCGCAACGCGGAAAACAGATTCTGTCACAGGCAGTCGCGGACAATTTCCGCTATAATTCTCTGTCCTTCCTGATCCGGATGCACGCCATCACTCTGTACATGGGCGGAAACATCGGATGAAGCCAGGTCCGCAACCGCGTACCCATACTCCTCCGCATGACTGTCTATGATATCATTCATATTCTGAATAATATCGCCTACCGCCTGGCTTACAGGCTCCGGAAGATTCATTCCGACAGCAGGATTATATATATTATTCACCACAATTCCGGCGTCCCCCCTCTTAACCGCCGCTATAGTATCCATCATTTCAGTCCATTCTTTCTCAAAGGAATGATAATCCCATTTCCCCAGAGCATCAATTACACTGAAAATCAGAACCGGATTCTCTTTCACCCGTTCTTCCAGTTCCGCCAGAGCCTGATCTGCGCTCTTAAATCCGGTATCCATATCCAGAATCCGCTGAACCACCGTCTTGCATTCATTCAGCAGATCATTGGAGCCCGTGCTGATAAGAATAATATCTGATTTTTCAAGACTTCTGAGCACATCGTCCCGGACCAGTATTTCTTTATTCATTTTTTCCGTATCCAGACCATTTCTGGCATAATTTCTTAATTTATATCTGCATCCGTTATCGATAGCTGTCTGTTTTACCGCAATTCTTCCATAGCACTCTATCCAGACTGACTTGTCCCCGGAATACCCTTTCGCAATACTGTCTCCCAATACAGTACAGAATATCTCTTCCCGGTTCTTTGTTCCCGATTCCGAAGCTGTCCGGACAGTCTCCGGGGGGACTGCCGATTCTTCCGCTTTTTTAAGAAATATTGCCAGTACCGCCGCAAACAGGACAACTGAAAGAATCACTGCCGCTTTTCTGTATTTTTTCATAACCAGATCATCCCTTCCTCCGGTCTTTCATTCACCTCTGCAGAGGCTCCGGCCGCCTGATAGAAAAGGATGCCGTAAAATCCGGCTTCCTTACACAGATTTCACAACATCCCTTTTATATTGTGTCCTTACTGTACAGCTTCATACCCGAACAGCTGCAAAATCATTTTTCCCGGCTCAAATCTTTATAATAAGCACCGGTATGGGCGGATGGCCGGGGCGGTTTATATACTCCGCCTGTATCACCAGAAACTCTCTGGGATTCAGTTTTTTCAAAAAAGAGAGAACCGTCTCTTTTTCTTCAAACCCACTGTCGCCTCCACTGTAAATACAAAGTGTCAAAAGCCCTTTTTTCTTTAGAAGTTTCAGGCCCTCTTTTATCGCTCTGACAGTCGTTCCGGCCTTTGTCGCTATTCCATGGCTGCCTCCGGGAAGATACCCCAGATTAAATACAATGCAGGAAACGCTTCCCTCCCGGGCATAGCGGGACATATACTCATGCGATTCCATGAACAGAGTACAGCTTTTCTCAAGTCCCTCCCGGGCCAGCCTGTCTTCTGTATTTTTCAGGGCCTGCTCCTGTATGTCAAAAGCAAGCACATGTCCGGACTCTCCCGCAAGCCGGGCCAGAAGGAGCGTATCATTTCCATTGCCCATTGTGGCATCAATACACAAGTCGCCTTCTCTTACCTGCTGCCGTATAAAATGCTGTACCCATTCTGTCACCTGCAAGTTTTCCATGCTCCTGCGCTCCTTTAGTCTGCTGTTTTATTTTTTGTTCTCCACAGCCAGATTGCAGCTACAATTCCGATAATATAAAGAATATTGACAAGTACTGTGGGCTCGTCTTTCAAGAATCCGATTACCGCCACAATCGCGGCCAGAGATACCGCCAGCTGAAAAGCCGAGAGTATCCGTTTCCCGCGCTCGTCCCTGAATTTCTGCTCATTCTCATAGCGTTTCTGTTCGAGAAGAAGATAATCCATCAGATGTTCATCATCAATTCTGGAAAGAACAGCCTGCTCCCGGATATATTTTCCTTCTCTTGTGAAATAATCAAAAAACCGGGGGCCGCGTTTCTTCTTTTCCGGATCAGCCCCTGCATTGTCTGCCGGCTCCGGATCCTGTGCTTTTTTTGCCGGTTCCGGGTCCGGCCCAGCCGCATTTTTCGCCGGTTCCGGATCTGGTTTAGCATTTTTGGCTCCTGTTCCGATGCTCTCTGTACCGGTTTCTGTTGTATAAGCAGTTGTTTCTCCCGATACCTCGGCATATAATCTGTCATAAAGTGAAGCAGCCGCTGTTTCTGAATCAGGCTGTCCGCCTTCCGCCTCCTGCTCTGCCTCTTCCCGCGCGTTTTCCCGGATCGTTACGCTTTCATATTCATCTTCAAAAACTGCTGCGGCAGAATTCTCAGCTGCCGGATTTTCCTCTGTACTCTTTATTGTTTTTTCTTCTGCCATGACGCCTTCTCCTCTCTTTTGCAGCATCTTTACAGCTTCACAATTGTCGGTTCATGTTTCATAGCCGGAATGATCTTATCTGTCAGATCTTTCATATCAAATCGGATGCTGGATGTGTTAATACATGGATGACAGGCAAAATGCGGTTCCTTCAGGACGTCTTCATCAATGAGAAGCCGCACCTTGTTCTCCCGGTCATTCATCAATCCCATCACGCTCACAGAACCCGGCGTAATATCCAGATACTTTTCCATATATTCCGGTTTTCCAAAGGACAAACGGGAAGAACCGATCTGAGCGGACAGATACTTTGTCTTAAAGGGCTTCTCCCCCGGTATCAGAAGAAGATAAAAATCTGTCTCCTGCCGATTGCACAGGAAAAGATTTTTACAGATTGCCGCTCCTTCTCCCAGGGTCCGGTCAATCTCTTCACAGGCTTCCATTGTCATGGCCGCCTCATGGTCAATCCGCTTATACTGTACTCCCAGAGAGTCCAGAAAATCATATACTCTTATTTCTTTTTCCAGTCTTCCTTCTGAAATTTCCGGTCTTCCGTCTACTAACTGCATCCCGTATTCTCCTTCGTCTTTTTTATTATATTCTTATTTTATGGGATTGTCATCACCATAAATATTCCCGCCTCATAAAATACCGGCAGCGTCTCATCCGCATTCTGTCCTGCTGAAACACTATAATTTCAGGCTCCTGTACCGGTTAAAGCAGGCAAAGATCTCCTGCCTTCTGGGCCGTGCCATACCCGCAACAGAAGAACGGCTCTCGCAGAGTTCTTCCATAGACTGACGTTCTATAACCGACTCCAGCTCATCCACAATCCGGCGCAGGTTTTTCCTGCCGTCCAGAATATTTTTCTGGGCATATTTCACACAGTACCCCAGCGCTGTCACCTGCTCACTGTCTGTAATCTGCTCTACGTACCTGAGATCTATCGTTTCCTTATTTATCATTACGCCTTCCCGGGCAATCGTCTTCATCTTAATCCTGTCGCCGCTTTTAAATGCCTGCGACGGTCCGGGACATCTGGAAAAATCCGGCTTTCCGGCCGGTGCGTCCGGTCCGCTGAGCACAGGGAAACTTTCCGCTTCCTTCTTTGCATACACAGTAATATCCTTCGGCACATATCTGTCCATCTGAATAATACTGTCAGCAATATGAAAATATGCTCCTGAACTTCCCGCGACAATAACCGTAGAAATCCCGTAACTTTCATACAGTTCCCGAATCCGGTCGATAAACGGCGTGATCGGTTCCATATCCCGGTGAATCACTCTCTGCATCAGCTCATCCCGGATCATAAAGTTCGTTGCACTGGTATCTTCGTCGATCAGAAGAAGGGAGGTTCCCGCCTCTATACTTTCTACAACATTCGCCGCCTGAGATGTGCTTCCGCTGGCGTCCTCTGTAACGAAATTAACCGTATCTTTTCCGTTCGGCAGATCATTGATGAACATGGAAATATCCGTCTTCCGGATGCTTCTTCCGTCTTCAGCCCGAATCTTCATGGCTGTATCATCTGTAATCACATACTCTCTTCCGTCCCCTGCAATATGATTGTAAACGCCCAGTTCCAGCGCCTTCAGCAGTGTGGATTTTCCGTGGTATCCGCCGCCCACTATGAGGGTAATTCCCTTCCGGATACCCATGCCTGTAAGCTTTCCTTTATGCGGCAGATCAAGAGTCACCTTCAGTTCTTCAGGGGCTTTGAATTTCACGCCGCCTTTCATGGGACGGGAAGAAACGCCGGATTCTCTTGGCAGAATGCTGCCGTCGGCCACAAAAGCACAAAGTCCCAGCTTCGGCAGCATTTCCCGGATATACTGCTGGTCTTCTGCCAGATCAATAAGCTCCCTCAGCCGTTTCGGGTCGAGATTTTTATAAAAAAGAGAATCCCTCACACAGCTGGGCAGAAAATCAAACAGGATCTTCTCCAGTTCCCGGGCATTGATGGTACGCCCGTTGGCCGGAAAGCCCACTTCAAACCGCATCACAATGTCTCCATTCTCCGGGTTCAGTCTGCATGCCGTCCTTTCCAGCACTTCCTGGCCACAGCGGCTCACAGAGATTAACCCGCTCTTTCCCGAGCCTTTGGCTTTAAAAGCAAACTGCTCCGCCTGCCTGCCAAACTTCCGGGTCAGTTCATCCTGAAGTGTGATTCTCTGATGCCTGTCCTTATACAGTTCCGGAGGAAATGCCGCTGTCTTCCCCTTCACATGAATGCTCAGTTTTGACGGAGAAGCAAAGGGATCTCCCTGAACATGATCAATTGACAGAATGTAACCGGGGAACTGGTACATCCCCTTTGTATCTTTGTATGCCGGATAGCCTCTGTGGTCAATCCGGGAAAGTAAACTTCTTAATTCCGCTGATGTCTGCATTATTTCTCCTTTCGTGCGGGAATATCGTTCAGATAATTTTCTCCCTTTCCTGTTTTAATTCGTTTTTAAGTATGCCCCCATTCCGGTCTTTCTGTCAATCTTTAACTGAAACAAGTAAAAACAAAGAAGCCCCTTCCCGGATGCTGAATAACAGCTCCGTGAAGGGGCTCCGGCCTTCTTGCATATTTTTTATTTATTATACTTCGAAAATCAGATCTCCGTAAGACGGCATCGGCCATGCCTCTTTGTCCACGATCATTTCCAGTTTATCCACCGGTGCGCGAAGTGCTTCCATTGCCGGGAATACGTTGGAATGATAGAAGTTTGCCTGTACGGCGCCTTCTTCTTTTGCAGCCGCCTCGTCTGTTACTTTGACCAGCGCGTCCAGGGCAGTCTTTGTTTCTCCCATAAGCTCTGTCACTTTGTTCAGGCAATCCAGCTGAACGGACGCATCTGCGCCTGCAGCTTTAACTGAATTTACCGTATCCGCCAGTGTCTTTGTATACTTAATAAACGCCGGAATAAACTGCTTGCTGGCCATGTCGATCATTGTGCGCGCCTCAATATTGATTGCCTTAGCATATGTCTCATACTGGATTTCCGCGCGGGACTCAAGCTCGGACTTTGTAAATACACGGAAGCGCTCAAACAGAGAAACTGCTTTTTCTGTTGTCATGGCCGGAATTGCTTCTACCATGGACCGGATATTCGGGAGACCCCTTCTCTCAGCCTCTTTTACCCATTCTTCCGAGTAGCCGTCTCCGTTGAACACGATTCTCTGGTTTTCTGTCGCGTATT
This sequence comes from Candidatus Mediterraneibacter merdigallinarum, assembly GCA_019117305.1. Taxonomy (GTDB): domain Bacteria; phylum Bacillota; class Clostridia; order Lachnospirales; family Lachnospiraceae; genus Mediterraneibacter; species Mediterraneibacter merdigallinarum. Next base: position 10,125 of record DWZZ01000112.1, read on the forward strand.
CTTTGATCAGATCATGTACCGCCTTATCAAAATCATCTGACTGCTCAATTGTATCGCAGGCATCCGCAAAAGATTCAGCAACTATTGTGTTAAGTACAATATTCGGAGAAGCAATGGAATCCCTGGAACCAACCATACGGAATTCGAATTTATTTCCGGTAAATGCAAATGGCGATGTTCTGTTTCTGTCTGTAGCGTCTTTTGCCAGCTCCGGCAGAGATCTTGCTCCGGTCTCAAGCTTTCCGCCCTTCAGGCTGTGAGTTGCCTCGCCCGTGCTGATCAGCTGTTCCATTACATCTTCAAGCTGTTCGCCAAGGAATACGGAAATAATTGCCGGCGGTGCCTCGTTCGCTCCCAGTCTGTGATCATTTCCCGGATCCGCGGCAGACTCTCTTAACAGATCCGCATGTCTGTTTACCGCCCTTAAGATACACATGAGAACAAGAAGGAACTGTGTATTTTCATGAGGAGTCTTGCCCGGATCAAGCATATTGATTCCATCATCTGTTGTCAGCGACCAGTTGTTGTGCTTACCGGATCCGTTTACACCTGCAAACGGTTTCTCATGCAGCAGACATTTCATGCCGTGCTGGCAGGCAACTCTCTTCAATGTCTGCATTACAATCTGGTTATGATCTACAGCAATATTTGCCTCTGCATAAATGGGCGCCAGCTCATGCTGCGCGGGAGCGACTTCGTTGTGCTGTGTCTTTGCTGTAACTCCCACTTTCCACAGTTCTTCATTGACATCCTTCATAAATCCGGCAATTCTCTGGCGGATTGTTCCGAAGTAGTGGTCGTCCAGTTCCTGTCCTTTCGGAGGCATTGCGCCGAACAGGGTACGCCCTGTATAGATCAGGTCTTTTCTCTGTTCAAACTTCTCAGCATCTACAAGGAAATATTCCTGCTCCGGTCCGACCGACGGAGTAACCTTTCTGGAAGTTGTATTTCCAAACAGGCGGAGCAGACGAAGCGCCTGCGTATTAATTGCTTCCATGGATCTTAAAAGTGGGGTTTTCTGATCCAGCGCCTCGCCGGTATAGGAGCAGAATGCTGTCGGAATGCAAAGCGTGGCTCCTGCCGCGTCCTGTCTTACAAATGCCGGAGACGTGCAGTCCCACACGGTATATCCTCTGGCTTCAAATGTCGCTCTTAATCCTCCTGACGGGAACGAAGATGCATCCGGCTCTCCTTTAATCAGTTCCTTTCCGGAAAAGCTCATCAGAACCTTTCCGCTGGGAAGCGGCGCGGAGATAAAGGAATCGTGCTTCTCCGCCGTAACTCCTGTCAGCGGCAGGAACCAGTGTGTATAGTGGGTAGCGCCTTTTTCAATTGCCCACTCCTTCATCTCATGCGCAATAACATCTGCAGTCTCAAGATCCAGATCTTTTCCTTCTTCAATTGTTTTTCTGAGATTCTTGTAAACCTTTTTCGGCAGACGCTCCTGCATTACTGTATCATTAAAAACATTTTCTCCAAAGATCTCAGATACATTGATCAGTTCTGTACTCATCTCAACCATCCTCCTTTTTACTTAAGACCCCGCCGTGAGGATGGCTCTCTCTGCCCTGCAGAACATCGTGAGAATCCCCATATAGCGAAAAAAGGGCACTCCAATCTATATTGGAACGCCCTTGTTCTTGTCTACGTCAGTCAGTATAACGCAGCCTTGTAAAAAAAGCAAGCAGAAATTCAAAAAATTTTTCAGGCCTTTCCTACAGAGCCGAATAATTCCATCTTTTCTTTTACTTTCGCGATAATTGCTTCATATCCCGGTTTCAGGACTTTACGCGGGTCAAATCCTTTGCCGACTTTGTCTTTTCCTTCTTCAAAGTACTTGCGTGTTGCTTCTGTGAACACGATCTGGCACTCTGTATTTACATTGATCTTCGCAACTCCGAGAGTGATTGCCTTTTTGATCATATCATCCGGAATACCTGTGCCTCCGTGAAGAACCAGCGGCATGTCGCCCGTCTTCTGCTGGATTGCATCCAGAGTCTCAAAGCTCAGGCCTTCCCAGTTGTCCGGATATACACCGTGGATGTTTCCGATACCTGCTGCCAGGAAGTCGATTCCCAGATCCGCAATCATCTTGCACTCGTCCGGATCCGCGCACTCGCCTCTTCCGATTACGCCGTCTTCCTCGCCGCCGATTGCGCCGACCTCAGCCTCGATAGACATGTTGTTGTCATGAGCGATTTTAACCAGCTCTGTTGTCTTCGCGATGTTCTCCTCGATCGGATAGTGAGATCCGTCAAACATGATAGATGAGAAACCAGCCTCAACACATTTCAGGCAAGCGTCGTAGCTGCCGTGATCCAGATGCGTAGCAACCGGAACTGTAATGCCAAGTTCTTCGATCATTCCGTTCACCATGCCAACGATGGTCTTGTATCCGCCCATATATTTTCCGGCGCCTTCGGATACTCCGAGGATAACCGGAGAATTGCACTCCTGAGCTGCTGTCAGGATTGCTTTTGTCCACTCAAGATTGTTGATGTTGAACTGGCCTACAGCATAGTGGCCTGCTTTTGCTTTCTGAAGCATTTCTGTCGCTGATACTAACATATTATTTTCCTCCACTTCTTACTGCCCCGCCATTTTCCTGTGAATCAGCAGGCGGGGTTGTCTGATTTTTTAAGCTTTTTTTATTATAGCCCATCCGGGGTAAAAAAACAAGCGGCATATATGCTCAGTCAGGCTCTTTCGGATGCACTTCACCGGCCTTCCGGCAAACAGACGCGGACATTGTTCCGTCACATCCTGATCTCTTTGAGCCGGCCTTCTCCTCTCAGATATTTTCTGTAAATAAAAATGAATACAATACTGGATACGCAGGCTGCCAGTCCGTCTGCTACAGGTTCCGCGTAAAAAGCCGAGCGGGCAGTCAGAAAAAGAGGCAGGATACAGGTGGCGCCGAAATACAGGATCTTCCTCAGCAGCGAAAGGCTCAGGGATATCTTTGTCATGCCAAGCGCCGTCAGCCCATCCACAATCACATACTGGAAACTGAGCGGAATAATCATCATCGTAAACACTTCAATTCCCCAGACCGCCAGTCCGGCGTATTCCGGATTTCCTGTAAAAATACGCACGAAATACTGGGGCATAACCCGGGAAACGAAAAACATAACCGAAGTAAAACAGAGACACAGCATGAACACCCAGAAAAACGTTTTCCTGATACGGTCCGGCCGGTTCGCTCCATAATTAAAGCTGATCAGCGGCTGAGAACCTCCGGTAATACCCAGCATCGGAGATGTGATCAGCAGCATGTAGCTCTGAACGATCGTCGCCGCCGTAATCAGCGTATCTCCGTATTCCCGGCCTCCGTAATACTGCAGAACCGCATTCAGGGCAATAATGATAATGCTGTCCGTAGCCAGAATCAGGAACGGGGAAAATCCGATTTTCACAATCTGTCTGCATGTCCCGGCTTCCGGTTTCACAAGTCCCAGAGGCACCCGCATTTTCTTTCTGCGCAGCGTGCACAATACAAAGAGGCAGGAAGAAATCTGCGCAATCACGGTTGCCAGAGCCGCTCCGGCCACATCCATGTGAAAGAGAAAGATAAAGACCGGATCAAGAACAATGTTGACCACCGCTCCGATCAGAGTCGTCAGCATCCCCAGAACCGGAAATCCCTGCGCTGTGATAAAATAGTTCATTCCCATAGATAACAGAGCAAAAAACGTTCCCGCTGTATAAATGGTCATGTATATATCCGCATAGGGAAATATTGTCTCACTTGCTCCGAACCAGTTCAGCAGCTGATCCCTGGTCAGCAGAAACAGAACTGTCAGCACAAGGGATACAATAATGAGCATGGAAAAACTGTTTGCCAGCACTTTCCGCGCTCCTTTCTCATCTTCCGCACCCAGCCGGACCGAAAACAGAACCGAGCCGCCTATGCCGAACAATGTTCCAAAAGATGACAGCAGAGTCACAATCGGCGCGCAGACTCCCACACCGGCAAGGGCATCCGCGCCTGTACCGGGAATATTCCCTACATAAATTCTGTCTACAATGCTGTACAGCACATTAACAAACTGTGCAAACATAAATGGAATGGATATTTTTAATACAAGCAGCGGAATAGAATCCCTGCCGAAATCATTCATTTTCTTCATCTTATGTTCCCCCTCTTTTCCGATTGCTTCCATCGCAGGCACATTCCGGGATTGTAAGCAGTCGCCAAGGTCTCGGGCAAGCCCGGACTCTGGCTCGTTGCAGGCGCAAAAAAAAAGTCCGAACAATCGGACTTTTCAGTGACTCCGAGGGGAATCGAACCCCTGATTCCAGCGTGA
>DWZZ01000113.1 GCA_019117305.1 Candidatus Mediterraneibacter merdigallinarum
CCGTCAATCATCTCATTTCCCGTTACCAGGTTGTCATCAAATACTGCTCTCATACTTTTCTTCCTCCTATACTTCTCTGTTTTTAAACTTCATAATCATCTCATTAGTAAGACTGTCTCTTGACGGTCCCACCGGGATTTTTTCCCGCTCAAACCATTCTGCAAGCGCAAGTTCCTCCCGGTCAAGTATAATCTCATCCGTTCCGTCCAGATCACAGTAAAACCCCATCAGCAGTGTATCGCTGAAGGACCAGGGCTGACTCTTATAATACCGGATATTCTTCACTTTCAGTCCGACTTCTTCCATAACTTCCCGCTTTACAGTCTCCTCCAACGTCTCGCCGATCTCTGCAAAACCTGCCAGAAGCGCATATTTTTTATAAGTCCGGCCGGCATATTTTGACATCAGTATCCTGCTGCCGTCCGTTACACCTATAATAACTGCAGGGCAGATTTTCGGATAGACCATATTGCCGCATTCTTTGCAGCGGAGCATTCTTTCTTTCCCGTCCTGTTCCAGGAGATGTCCGCATCTTCCGCAGTACTTATGGTCTCTGTACCAGATGTAAAGCTGATAACCTGTAATTCCGGCAAAAGCGCTGTACTGCGGATCAGCGCGCCGGAAAATCTCTGTATTTTCCATCGTAAATTCCGACAGCGGCTCCCGGCTGAGCTCTTCAACCAGATAATAACGCTCTCCGTCTATGGAAAACAAATAGGTGCAGTCATTATAAATTTCCTCATTCAGACGTTCCAGATCCCGGAATTTCGGAAAAACAATTCTGTCTGCCGTACGCTTTAAAAGAGCCGCATGTTCCTCATAATACAAAGCATAGCTGTCTCTGTCCGGAGGAACCGGCCGGTACTGATTGTCATAACGATGGGGCTGTATATCCTGAATCATAGTCCTTTTCTCCCGCACAGGCCCGCAGGCGGATCAAAATTCAATTCACTGCCTGCGGGCCAGATTTCTTTCCCTGTCTATGATACCATATTTTTCTCTGATTTCCTATTTTTTCTTTTTCCCCCCGAAAAAAATGCCGATGCCGCAAGAATTACATTTCCGGCAAAAATAAACAGGTCCGCCAGATTGTATGTAATTGCCGACATTTTTTCATTGCTGCACTTTATGCCAATATAATCTGCAACGCCGCCTCTCGTCCACCGGTCAAAAGTATTGCTCCACGCGCCTGCCGAAAGAAGCGCCAGGCCATTTTTCCGGAAGAAATGTCCCTTCCGGAACAGCCCTGCCGCCTGAACTGCTGTAACCGCCAGCGCCGCGAAAGCAGAAAGCTTTTTCACCACTTCCGGCCTGTCCTGCAGAAGATTCAGACACATCCCCTTATTCTTAACTCTGCGCAGAACAATCCGGTCTGTAAGATGCTTTTCTTCTCCCGGATTCAGATTCTGCTCTGTATACAATTTCAGACTCTGATCCAATGCGATCAGGACTATACTTTCACCGATAAACCATATCTTCTTCATACTTTTCCGTCCTGCAAAAGGTTGTTAATCTTTTAATTTGTCTGCTGCTTTCTCTGCGGCCTTTTCTGCTTTTTCCGCTGCCTTTCCCGCAATATCATCTACTTTATCCGCAGCCTTTTCTGCCATCTCCGATGTCTTCTTCGCAGCTTTTTCCGCCATCTCACCCGCTCTTTTTGCAGCTTTTCCTGCTTTTTCAGCCATATTTTTGGCCGCATCCGCAGCCTTTTCTTTCATATCATCTGATTTCACGCTGCCACCTGCAGTATTTTCTTCTTCCGCTTCCCCGTCGAACACTTCGCCTTCATATACCTCTTCCTCTGCTTTTGTACCGCAGTACGGGCAGAAAGACATGCCTTTTTCTACCATTTTTCCACATGATTTGCATTCGAACGCACCCTTAAGCTCCGCAATCTTTTTATTGAATTTCTTCATGCTGTCTTCACGTCCGTTTATGGAGCGGCACAGCTGTTCCGCCTCTTCGCTGACCTCTCCGCCTTCTTTATAACTGTCATAGATCATGCGTCCCATTTCCATAAGATCTACGGCATTTTCTCTTGCGAGGCCGCGCACCTTACTTTTCAGACGCTGAATTTCGATGGCTTCACTCGCCTTATTTGTCACAGTCTCCGCTGTCTCGCCAAGACGTTTTCCCAGATCTTCAAAAAAATCTTTCATCTTTCCTTCTCCCTTCTTTTCCTTTTTCTCAAAGGAATCTATCCGACAGAAACTCCGGGTTTCATACACCTTATTATACCCCATTATGCGTCAACTTCAACAAAATCGGATTTTTTTCATACTTTTTTAAGCATCTTAATTATGCTGTTTCATTTTCAGCTGTCATAGCTGACCATATCTGTACCGGCAGAAATTCACGGCATAATCTGCCCGCAGAATTCATATATTTGAGAAAAAACAAAGAGGTAAATATGACGGATTCCGAAACATGCCGGCAGCATATTCTCTCCGAAAATTACCGTGATTTTATCGGAAATCATGTGCGTACTCCTTTCTTTGAAAGTATTATGCGGGAAGGGCAGTGTGAACAGGACGCCGGTTTTGACTATAAATGTTTCTATCTGCCCGCGGAGCTTGCAGGTCCTGTTACTCTCTCCCGGTTTTCCTATAATTCCATTCCCAAATGCTTTACTCCTACCAGCATGGAGACGCTGAACCAGACCGGCATTCTGCCGGTTCAGAACTACCCCACTCTTCAGCTGAAGGGGGAGGGAGTCCTGATCGGCTTTCTGGACAGCGGCATTGACTATACAAACCAGGGGTTCCGGAATATCGACGGTTCCACACGAATCGCCGCCATCTGGGACCAGACTGTGCAGAGCGGATCACCGCCGGAAGGCTTCGCATATGGGACGGAATTTACCGAAAAACAGATCAACGAGGCGCTGAACGAAGAAAATCCTCTGGCGGTGGTTCCCTCCTCGGACGATACCGGCCACGGAACGTACACCGCCAGCCTGGCGGCCGGCTCCGGAAATCCTCAGGAACAGTTTCTGGGCGCGGCACCCGAAGCATCCATCGCAGTCGTCAAGCTGAAACAGGCAAAGCAGTATCTGAGAGATTACTATTTCATTCCTTCTGATGCAGTCTGTTACCAGGAAACGGATCTGATGCTGGGGCTGAAATATTTGAACGATCTGGCAGATTCCCTCAGCCTGCCACTGGTTGTCTGCATTACTGTCGGGTCAAATATGGGCGGTCATATAGGTACCCTGCCCTTCTCTTACCTGATCGAGGGTTACAGCACGAAAGCAAATCATATTACTGTAATCGGCACAGGCAATGAAGCAGATAAAAGGCATCACTATTTCAACACTATAGCCGACATGGCTGACAGGAAAAGCGTAGAAATCCGGGTAGATGAAAATGTTTCCGGCTTTTCTCTGGAACTTTGGACCGATATTCCCAATATTCTGTCTATCTCTATCCTGTCCCCTTCCGGAGAAAACACATCCCGCATTCCGTTCCGGGCAGGCGCCAGTGCAGAGGTCAGTTTTCTGTTTGAGCGGACAAAAGTTTCCATAGATTACCGACTTCTTGTAGAAAAGTCAACTTCTGAACTGGTATTTTTCCGCTTTGACGCACCTGCTCCCGGTATATGGAAAATCATAATTGAACCTCTGGCTCTGGCAGACGGCCAGTTTCATATGTGGCTTCCCGTAACAGAGTTTTTACGCGGAGAAGTATATTTTCTGGAACCGGATCCATACTATACTCTGACCAATCCCGCCGCTGCAGACAGCCCGATTGTTGTCTCCTACTATAACGGAAATACCGACGCCCTTTCCCAGTCATCCGGACGGGGCTATACCCGTTCCCGGCGGATTAAACCGGATATTGCCGCGCCGGGTGTAGACGTACCGGGGGCTCTGCCCGGGGGAAGATTTACCGTCCGGACCGGTGCCAGCGCCGCAGCCGCTGTTACCGCCGGCGCCATTGCCCTTATGCTGGAATGGCTTCTGAATTATGAAAATGTTCCCGGCATAGACTCCTATCAGATCAAAAGTCTGCTGATCCTGGGAGCCGTGAGGCCGAAAACCATGGAGTATCCCAACCGGGAGTGGGGCTACGGTCAGCTCAATCTGTACAACACTTTTGAAACAATACGGCAATTATAAAGGGATGCTGCCTTCGCAGCATCCCTCTCCGAACCGTCTCCGATCCGCTTTTCATTTCATCCTTTTTATCCGAGCCGCGGAACCGCCTGGCCTCTCAGCCGGATCACAGGGCCTCCGGTTCCTTCTATATATGCCCGTGTAATGGTCACTTCGCCTATGCTGTCATCTTTTGGTATCTCATACATGATGTCCAGCATAAACTCTTCAATAATTGCACGAAGAGCACGGGCTCCGGTATCTTTCTCCATTGCCTTTTCTGCTATCGCCTCCAGCGCGTCATCATCAAAGTCCAGCCTCACCTCATCCAGAGCCAGAAGCTTCTGATATTGTTTGAGTATAGCATTTTTCGGCTCTTTCAGAATCTTGACAAGCATATCCTTGTCCAGTCCTTTCAGCGTAAATATAATAGGCAGACGTCCCAGGAACTCCGGAATCATACCGAATTTTCTTAAATCTTCTACAGTCACCTTTGACAGCAGATCTTTATCATGGTCCAGTTTATCTTTCAGCTCCGCATTAAATCCCATGGAAGTCTTCTTCTGCAGCCGTTCTCTGATAATGTCTTCCAGATCCGGGAAAGCGCCGCCGCAGATAAAGAGAATGTTCTTTGTATTCACCGTCGTAAGAGGCACCATGGCGTTTTTGCTGTTTGCGCCTACCGGCACTTCCACTTCGCTGCCTTCCAGCAGTTTCAGCATTCCCTGCTGAACAGACTCTCCGCTGACGTCGCGCTGGTTTGTATTATGCTTCTTCGCAATCTTGTCAATTTCATCAATAAAAATAATACCCTGTTCCGCCCGTTCCACATCGTTATCCGCAGCTGCCAGAAGCTTTGAAACGACACTTTCTATATCGTCTCCTATGTAGCCGGCTTCCGTAAGAGAAGTGGCATCCGTAATGGCCAGGGGAACATCCAGCAGTCTGGCCAGAGTTTTTACAAGATACGTTTTTCCGCATCCGGTAGGCCCGATCATAAGCATATTTGATTTTTCAATCTCGATATCATCCATTGTGTCTGTAGCCACACGTTTATAATGATTGTAAACCGCAACGGACATAGCTTTTTTTGCATATTCCTGTCCCACTACATATTCATCCAGCCGCGCCTTGATCTTATGGGGCGCCGGAATATTCTTTATGTCAAGCTGATGAAACTCTTTCGGCTTTTCCTTTTTCTTCTTGATCTTCTGCTGTTTCGGCTGCATATTTTCCAGATCGGACATATTGACAAACTGTACGCCGGGCATGTTCATCAGCCGGTTCAGATCCACTGCTCCGCTTGTCATAGCGTCAAAACTTCTCTGCATACAGTCCGGACACACTGTAATATTATTCGGCAGATCAATCATCTTGCCTGTAACGCTCTCCGGCCGGTGACAGATAAAACAGATTTTCTCATATTCGCTGCTATTGTCATCCTTTTTCCCGTGTTCTGAAGCAGTAAGCTCATGGCTCTTTTCTTTCTCTGTTCCGCCGTCCCTCTGCTCCTTTTTTTCTTCTTCGTCTAATATAGTGAAATCGTTATCTGACATAAATAATCCCTTCTTTAACCGTAAATTGCATGCTGCAGCACAATCTGCAGGCCTGTCCATATTATAGTATACTTGTTCGGATTATACAAATGAACTTTTTCTAAAGCAGTTTTCACCGGGTTTTGTTCGGAATAAATCCGCACATCCCCTGATTTTCTTACTATTTTTCCATTAATTCAAGAAATTCATCTTCCGATATAATCGGAATTCCAAGTTCTTTTGCTTTCCGGTTTTTTGAGGAAGCAGAAGCCGCGTCATTATTGATCAGATAGTTTGTCTTTGAAGTGACGCTTCCTGTCACCTTTCCGCCTCTCTTTTCGATCTCCTCCTTCACTTCACTCCGGTTGGCAAAGTGATTCACGCTTCCCGTAATCACAAAATTCATGCCGCTGAAAATCTGCTCAGCCGTTCTGCTCTCTTCCTTCGGTATGCGCACTTCGTCCAGCAGCTTCAGGAATACATTCCGGTGCCCTTCGTCTGCAAAATACTCCACAAATGTCCCTGCGATCACTCCGCCTACACCGGATATCTCACTAAGTTTTTCCACTGTTGCATTCAGAATTCTCTGCGGATCCTGATTAAGGGCACGGCAGATCACCTTTGCGTTGGCTGCCCCCACATTCGGAATGCCAAGCGCATAAATCAGCCGGGGCATTGTAGTATTTCTGGCATTTTCTATACTGTTCTGCAGATTGATATAGGATTTTTCACCGAAACCTTCCATATTTTTAATCTGCTCTTCGTATCTGTCCAGATGAAAAATATCCGTAAAGTCTTTTATATAGCCATGAAGAATAAATTTTTCCAGTGTCGCTTCTGAAAGCCCTTCAATATTCATGGCGTCCCGGCTGACAAACAGGGTAAATGACTTTACGTGTTTTGCCTGGCACTGCGGATTTGTACAGTACAGCGTCTTCGTGTCATTCTCCATATGGATTTGGGTTTTTCCGCCGCATACGGGACAGACTTCCGGAATATCCTTCACACCGCTCCGCGTCAGATTCCGGGCAATCTGGGGAATAATCATATTTGCCTTATATACCTCAATCCGGTCTCCCACGCCCAGTTCCAGTTCCTCCATAATGCTGATATTGTGGACGCTTGCCCTGCTCACCGTTGTGCCTTCCAGCTCAACCGGATCAAAAATGGCAACCGGGTTGATCAGCCCTGTCCGTGAAGGGCTCCATTCAATCTCAAGAAGCGTAGTTTCTCTGACTTCATCCGCCCATTTAAAAGCGAAGGAATCCCGGGGAAATTTTGCCGTTGTCCCCAGAGACTCTCCATACGCAATGTCGTCATAGACAAGTACAAGGCCGTCAGAAGGAATCTCGTTTTCCTCAATATGCCGCGCAAACCACTGTACTTCTTCCTCGATGGTTCCGGCGGTAACCGGATGATGTTCCACCACGTCAAACCCCTGCTCTGAAAGCCATTTCATCTGATACAGGCGGGAATTATGAAAGTCCGGACCCTCCGCTCTTACAAGTGTAAAAGCATAAAACTTCACATTCCGCTTTGCCGTAATCTGGTTGTTCAGCTGGCGCACGGAACCGCTGCACAGATTGCGCGGGTTTTTATATCTGGCATCCACATCTTCGATTTCTTCGTTAATTTTTTCAAAATCACAATAGGATATGACTGCCTCTCCTCTTATAACCAGCTCACCCCGATACGGGATCCGGCAGGGAAGATTCTGAAATACTTTTGCATTATTTGTGATAACTTCTCCTACTTCTCCGTTTCCTCTTGTAACTGCTTTCTGCAGTTCTCCTTCCCGATAGGTAAGCACAATAGTCAGACCGTCCAGTTTCCAGGAAATCATGGCTTTCTGACCTCCCAGAAATTCTTTCAGACGCTCTACGTCCTTTGTCTTGTCCAGGGACAGCATAGGCCGCTCATGCCGTTCTTTGGGCAGCTCGCTTAACACTTCATACCCCACATTGACGGTAGGACTGGATGCGAGGGTTGTTCCCAGCTCTTTCTCCAGACTCTGCAGTTCATCGTAAAGTCTGTCATATTCGTAATTGCTGATAATTTCTGTATCTTCCTGTTCATATGCGCGTCTTGCCCGGTTCAGAAACTCCACCAGCTCCCGCATACGTTTTCTTTTTTCTTCCATAATTTCCTCCTGTCTGATGCTCTGCCCGTTTTTACGCAGACTCTTCTTCTCCGGCAGAGCTCCGGCCCGGCAGCTCTCCCAGCTATTTTCCAGATGCTGTTCCCGGAGAATTCTTGATCATATCGTACAGTTCTTCCAGTTCCTGATCTGTCAGCTTTCGGTACTCTCCCTCTTTCAGTCCGCCCAGATGAATATTCATCACCCGCACCCGTACAAGGTCCTTTACTTCATACCCCAGCGCCTGACACATCCGGCGGATCTGCCGGTTCAGCCCCTGCGTAAGTATAATGGAAAAGGTATATTTCCCGATCTGTTTTACCGCGCAGGGCCGTGTCACCGTATCCAGTATAGGCACGCCTGCAGCCATATGTTTTAAGAACTCCGGCGTAATCTCATGGTCTACAGTTACTTTGTATTCTTTCTCATGCCGGTTGGCAGCACGCATCATCCGGTTAATAATATCCCCGTTATTTGTCATAAGCAGAAGACCGCGGGAGTCCTTATCAAGCCGGCCCACATAAGTCACACGAACCGGATAATTCAGGAAACGTACAATACTGTTTCTCTCCCGTTTTTCCTCTGTGCACACAATCCCCTTCGGTTTATTCACTGCCAGAACGATCATATCGTCCTGTTTCGAGACCGTTTTTCTGCCTACCTTTACTATCTGTCCGGGTATAATACGCATTCCTGTAACAGCGGGCCGGCCGTCTACAGTTACCTTTCCGCTTTCAATGAGGCGGTCAGCCTCTCTCCTGGAGCAGACTCCCGCCTCACTTAAATACTTATTCAGCCTTACCGGCTCTCTCTTCCGTATAAATTCTTCTTTTATTCTGTTACTCACCTGCAAACACTCCACTGATATTTTTGTCTGTAAAAAATGTATTTCCGCTGTACAGTACAAGCACATCTGTAATGCGGTATGTATCCATAATTTCATCCAGCGTCTCTGTACAGTAACAGGGGTCTACAACAACAATTTCCCGATAGAAGGGAGTCAGAAACTGGATAAAACAGTCTGCAAAAGAATCTTTCACAACAAGAATCCTGTCGCTGCTTGTAGATACTGTCTTGATATCTATGACAGAGCTGTCGCCGCCCAGGAACACATTGTACTGATCTTTTGTCTCAAGCATGGAAGAATCATAAATGGAGGTTGTTTTTCTTGCTTCATCCACATAAGTTACCGTCAGATCGTTGTCTCCCGTTGTAGGAACATAGATGTCAATCTGTTCTGTCTCATCCAGAAAAACGCCGCTCCTGGAAGAGAGATCTCCGTTGAAGTCATCTGATACGGTATAAGAGACGAAATTGTCTGATACATCCTCTTCAATTCCAAGCGATGCCGCCGCTTCCTGGAAAACATAAAACGCTCCCAGCGACGTCCAGTGGGGATCTGTTTTATAATATATGTTTTCCGATCTGTGCCGGTTCAATACCGACACGGCATCAATCCAGTTTACAGAATCATCCAGCTCGTTTTTCACCATACTGATCAGCTGACTCTGATCCTCCACTCCCCCGAAAAGAGGAAGACTTTCACTTAACACACAGGCTGCATCCGGAGCCAGTATCATTGAAACCGGAATATCCGGATATCTTTCTGAAAAACTTTTTATGGCTGTAAGGTTTTCGGACATCTGTCCCTGATCCGGAACCTGAATTTCTTCAAAAAGCCTTCCGTTTTTTCCGATATAAACGCCATTTTCCATATGGCTGCCTCCCAGCCGGCTTAAAGATACCTTGACGCTGCGCAGCATATCGCGGCCCACGAACTGGTCGCTTGCATAATTTTCATACCGCTCCGCAAAATCTCTTCTTACTGCATTGCTCAATGTAATCTGCGGCTTTTCCGCAAGCGCCCGGTTCTCCGTCTCCGACACCGCCCTGTCAGGAACAAGAAGATTGATAATCATAACCAGCAGCAGCACTGCCGGGAACAGGAATCCCAGCAGTCCGTCTGCCGGCCCCTTTAGTTTTTTTCTGTTTTTCATCGTTTCACCTAAAACCTAAAATATAAAAACGGATTGTATGTATCTGTTACAAGAAATGCCACCGAAATAAAAAACATTATCATATAAACGGCTGTCTCTGTCACAGCACGGACTTTCCTGTTTGAAGAAATGCCTGTTATTCCCCGAAACAACCGGATTCCCACTGTACCGGAACAAAGAACCGCAAGGAGATACAGAAGCCAGTGGGTAATCAGCAGAAATCCCCCCTGAGCATCCGCCAGACCTGCGCCCGCCCCGATCATGGCCATCAGATACCTCACCGAGTATCCCAGACTGGGGCTGAAGAAAAATACCCATCCCACAAGTACAAGAATGCCGGTGTATATGCGCGCCACAACTTTCGGAACTTCGTCCAGAAAAACGCCCCATACGTACTTTTCCATAACAAGTATGATTCCATAGTATACGCCCCAGACAATAAAATTCCAGGCTGCTCCGTGCCACATGCCGGTCAGGGTCCATACAATCATTATATTAAGGACATTTCTGGCCGGAGAACACTGATTTCCTCCAAGCGGAATATAAACGTATTCCCGAAACCAGTTTGTTAAAGAAATGTGCCATCTTCTCCAGAAGTCGGCAATACTGGTTGCCGTGTATGGATAATCAAAATTTTTCCGGAATTCAAATCCGAACATTTTGCCAAGCCCAACGGCCATATCGGAATACCCGCTGAAATCAAAGTAAATCTGAAATGCAAAGGAAATACACCCGATCCATGCGGTCAGCGCAGACATACTGGAGGCCGGCCCTGCGGAAATCTGCTCGAATATAGCCCCCGCCGTATTGGCCAGTATCGCCTTTTTTGCCAGTCCTATAATAAAATACCTGCTCCCCTGTCCGATTCTGCCGACAGAAAACCTCCTCTCTGTCAGCTGCTGTTCAAAGTCCGCATAACGTACAACAGGGCCTGCGATAAGCTTGGGAAACATACAGATATAAAGAGCAAAACTGAGAATATTGTTCTGAGCCTTTACTTTCTTTCTGTAAATATCTACTACATAAGACAGGGCCTGAAATGTGTAAAAAGATATTCCGATGGGCAGCGGCAGCACCCGGTACGGAATGTCCGCAGAAAACAGTTCTGACAGCATATCCAGAAGGAACCCGTAATACTTAAAAAAACCAAGAATCAAAATATTGGCCACAACGGCAAAGATTACGCTTCGCTTTGCCCTGCGCGGATCGTCTTCTCCTGCCTGAATCTCCCTTCCGCAGAAATAGTTCAGACAAACGGATAAAAGCAGGAGCGCCACATATACCGGCTCTCCCCAGGCATAAAATACCAGGCTGGCAATAAGCAGAACAATATTTTTCCCCTTCGCAGGGATAATATAATATAGTACCAGTACAACCGGCAAAAAGAAAAATAAAAAAGTAACACTGCTGAATAGCATATCTGTTTCCTCCCCGCTGTGCTTTGTCTGCCGGTCTCTGCGCGTTCCGGCTGCAGACCGTCTTCAGAGTTCTTCCGGTTCTCTGTCACAGACTGCCTGCGAACGCCTCCATATACCGGTCTGCATTCTCCGAGACAGCAAAAAAGATATAGCTCCCCCTCACACTCTGTCTGGCACTTTCCAGAAGCCGCGCCTGCTCCGGCGCATATCCCTCAAATATCTGCTGACGGCTTTCCACATGTTCCTCAAGAGCGTCCGTCACCTGACTGATCTGGCTGCTGTCCGCGACCTGAATAAGCAGCACCTCTTCGGCAGAAATACCGGATGCAGATGCATAATAAAGCACCCCGGAATATTCCGAACTGTTCAGTCCGAAATTCCGCTTAAAGGCCTGACTGTCCTGTCCGGAAAGATTATTCGTATCAACCGCGCTGCTCACGGCCGCGCTCACCTCATCAAATGATTTTCTGCTCACGCCGGCAAACAGCAGCAGCAGAGCAATATATCCCGCAGTCAGCATTAATACAACATATTTTGCTACTGTGAACACATACGGTCCGACGTGTTTCATAGCGCAGCCACCTCCGCCATATTTTCCGCCCATACAGAAAAGAAGGACTCCTTAAAGTGGATCCCGTCGTCCTCATAATATTGATCTTCTACAATGGCGGTATTATCAATAAATCCGACTCTCCGACTGTCGCAAAGCTGTTCGAGTGCGGCATTGTACTCCGGTACCTGCTCAAAAGCAGGTTCTTCTTCGTAAACTTTCTCCTGTGCGGGAAAAACGGAATTCACAAAGATATGTGCATTGGGGATCTCGTTCTGAAGGGTTTCCAGGAAACCGCCGTATTTTTCTATAAACTGATCAATATCTCCGTCCGCGGCAGCAATATCATTCGTACCCAGCGCCAGGAAAACAATCCGGGGATGCAATTCTTTTGTCCGTTCCACCAGACTGTCATACCGATCCAGTCCGGCTCCCGTATCTGCCACAACACTGGAAGCATTCAGAATATTATACTCTGAAAAGCCAGAAGCAACAGAATCCCCCAGTACAACTGCCTGCGAAAACCTTTCCTTCAGACTTCGGTCCTGTCCCGATGTACCGTCCTGTTCTTCCAGCCGGCTGATTTTTTCTTCTATTGCTGCAATATCTTCCGATTCCGCATTCTCTATATACGCAATTCCCTCTGATGTATCTGCATGTCCTGCCGTGAGCCGGCCAATGCCGCGGATCAGCAGTATAATCAGCAGAAGCACTGCTGCTATACAAATTCCTATGAGAATATTTCTCTGTGTCCTTCGCTTCATTTTCTTCATAATCTATCAGTTTTACGATCCTTATAAATATCAGGCGCCGCGCAGACTTCCTCTGCGGACAGCAGCTGTTTTCTTCTGTACTGCAATATCTTTTTTCATTATACACGAAATCAGCTTTTCTGAAAAGAAATTGTTCTCTCTTCCCCGACATATGGTATCATATTGTTACGGTCTGCATATGAAGTTTACCCGACTGCTGTATTTCAGTTCTGTTCAGCAGCCAGGACTTCATCACATGGCAGAACGAAAGCAGGCGTTTAAATACAGAAACGGAGGATTCCAGAATGATATCGCTGAACCTGACAGACATTAAAAACTTTATGGCCCAGCTTCTCCTGTCAGAAACTTTTGATCATTTTTCTTTTATCGAAGGAGAAATTGTTACATTTAATACATTTAAAATCGATGGATTTATCCAGAAAGACTTTTTTGATACAGAAGAAGAACCGCCTCAGTACTCATACTGGGAAAATCTGAGAGAATACTGTTTTTCCATTATCAGAGGGAAACGCACTCCACTGAGCTTTCATCTGGTGTTCAGTCTGTCGCCCTCAAATACAGAACGCCTGATTGCCCGGAATACTCCCTCCCTGCAGGCAAAAGATGTACAAGGTCTTTATCTTAACATCCGGTATGACGGAAAATATCTGTCCTGCATTACAGGGACGTCCTTTAAAACATTTACAATGGATAAATCCCTGGAGCATGCGTGGGACGAAATGGTACAAAAATTTTTCAGACAGAAAAAAATTGAGTTTGTACTGCAATAAAATGATCACAAATCAAAAAACGGAATTGATACAGGCAGAAAGCTGCTATTAAAAAAACTGCTTTTTGCCCGTACCAATTCCTGATTTTTAATCAAGATACATTTTAGATCCCATCCACTGTTTCATATGGTCAATCATCTTTGAATCCGGCTCAATATAAATACATACATTTTTCTGATCCAAAGGCATGTGAATGGCGAATACTTTTGCCGGAGAACTGCCGGAAGAATAATCATATATCTTTGACGGATGATAGGAATTCAGCCGCGGAGACTGCTTTGGAGCAATTATCTCCGCCCCCTGAATATCTATGTTCATCAGAGATTTTCTTTTCGCTTTATTATAAATCACATCAATCTGCATATCATGATTCAGCAGAGTGTACTCATATTCCACACTCAATCTTGGAAAAATGAAATAATAAGCCAGAATAGCTATAAGCACAGCCAAAAGGAAAGACGTCATACCGATAAACGGCATACCGCCGATGGCGACAGCTATAATCAGAAGGATTACCAAAATACGGATAACCAGATCATACGGCTTCGGTTTACGTGCTACGATCAGTTCATAAAGTGCGTCATTCATTGTTTACTGATTCCTTTCTGTATGTAAATAATTCATTACCATAGTGGCAATCTTGAATGTCATAGCGTCTTCAAAAATACGCAGATCAAGTCCCGTCCGTTTCTGAATCTGCTCCAGACGATAGATCAGGGTATTCCGGTGCATGTGCAGCTGCCGGGATGTTTCCGCAATATTAAGATTATTCTGAAAAAATCTGTTAACAGCCGCAGTCGTCTCGGCATCAAAACCTTCAGGAATGTCTTTTCCGAAAATCTCGCGCAGAAAGTTTTCACAGATAGATACCGGGAGCTGATAGATCAGCCTCCCGATTCCCAGCTCATTATAGGGAAAAATCGTCTGCTCAGAATAAAACAATTTTCCTACCTTCAGGGCCAGACTTGTCTCCCGGTATGCGCCGGAAAGATCCGACAGAGAGTCCGTAACACCGCTGTATGACAGCTGAACATGTGTCAGAGCCTCTGTATTCAGTGTATCAACCATTGTCCGCGCGATCTGTTTCATGGAATTGGAGTTTTCTCCGGATTTCAGCGGACGCAGTATGGCAATCGTGTTCCCGCTCATAGGAACCAGATACGTTTTACTGCGGGACGGAAACAGGTTTTTCAGTATCTCCACCAGTGTATCATCTGCCGTTTTTGCTTCAAGGAGAAAAAGAACCCTCTTTTCATCCGGCGTTATATGAAGGCGCAAAGCTCTCTCACCAATATCATAGGAAGGAATTCCCTCTGTCATCAGACTTTTCAGAAAATCCAATTTATTATATTTTTCTTTATAAGCAGCACAAAGGCAGCGAATCTGGGAAAGAGCCAGTTCTGTTTCCTCTGGTGTATCTGTTTTTACCGATATTGTAATTCCGGTAATACGTTTCAGTTCACTCAATGCTTTATCAAGTTCCTGTATATGCTCCATAAAACTCTCCACCATATATAAAAGGCTGCACTCTTATAAGTGCAGCCTCTCCTTTTATAACCAGCGGTAATCGGTCGTCCGGATAAACCGGCCGGCAGCGAATAGCATCTTCGCAACCGCTAAGCTGCTATCCAGATTTTAAAACATTAATTTGTAATCGTCAACTCTGTTTCTTTATCGAATACGTGGATCTTCTCCATGTCCAGAGCAAATACAGCCTTGTCACCTGTTCTCAGTGTTGTACGCGGATTAACACGTGCGGTCATCTGAGTTCCCTCTACATCAAAGTACAGGAATACTTCTGCGCCAAGCAGCTCATAGACCTTGATCGTTGATTCAATAATGCTGTCCGGAGAGTTGCTGATAAATGCTTCTGAATCATGTACGTCTTCCGGACGAATTCCAAGAACGACCGTCTTTCCGTCATATCCGCCCTCAATCAGAGCTTTCTTCTTGGACGCAGGCACTTTCAGGACATGCTCGCCGACTGTAAGTGTAACTTCATTGTTTGCGTTCACATTACACACAGCATCCATAAAGTTCATCTGCGGTGATCCGATAAATCCTGCTACAAACAGATTGCATGGCGTATTATAAAGGTTCTGCGGTGTATCTACCTGCTGAACGACTCCGTCTTTCATAACAACGATTCGTGTACCAAGAGTCATAGCCTCTGTCTGGTCATGTGTTACATAGATAATTGTAGCGCCCAGGTTTTCATGAAGTTTGGAAATCTCGATACGCATCTGAACTCTCAGCTTTGCATCCAAGTTGGAAAGAGGCTCGTCCATAAGGAATACTTTCGGGCTACGGACAATTGCACGTCCCATAGCGACACGCTGTCTCTGTCCTCCGGAAAGAGCCTTCGGTTTACGGTCAAGCAGTTTCTCAAGATCAAGAATTCGGGCCGCCTCACGTACTTTCTTATCGATCTCATCCTTGGGAACTTTACGAAGTTTAAGGCCGAATGCCATATTATCATATACTGTCATATGCGGATACAGAGCGTAATTCTGGAATACCATTGCGATATCACGGTCTTTCGGCTCTACATCGTTCATAACTTTGCCGTCAATTTTCAGTGTACCGCCGGAAATATCCTCCAGCCCTGCTATCATACGAAGAGTTGTTGATTTACCGCATCCTGACGGTCCTACAAAGATAATAAACTCTTTGTCTTCAATCTCAAGATTAAAATCTTTTACAGCGTGAAATCCGTTCGGATAAATTTTCTGAATGCCCTGCAGTGATAAACTTGCCATTTTAAGCAGCCTCCTTAAAAATAATTGTTTTCGTTTAATCTGGTATTAGTATAATCCCTGACGCAGACACGGACAATGTCATGAGTAACTAAAAAAGGAGAATAATAATGTACATTTCGACCATACTGCCCTACATTACAGTAATTTCACAAAATTTGCCGCCATGCATTATCACGCGATAATGCATAGCAGTCTGATTTTTTATATAATAAAATATAAACT
>DWZZ01000114.1 GCA_019117305.1 Candidatus Mediterraneibacter merdigallinarum
TCCGAGCGAAAGCGTGCTCTCCGGCACCATACCCGGACTCCCCGGCGGAAGCTTTCTCCACGCACAAATTCAAATTACACCTGAATCCGATCCGCGATTCCGTTTCCCAGTACATACCTGTGTCCTTCCACGCCGATAATAACGAATTCGCCGCTGTTCCGGACAACCTGAATCGTAGTTCCTTCTTCTACGTGGCGGCCTCTCAGAAATTCCAGAACATCCGGCAGGCCGAACATCCACTTGATCGTATAGTTTTCTCCTGCTTTTGCCTTTGACAACGCCTGCATAGAATCCCTCCTTTTTTACATTTTAGGAAACCGATGCAGAGTTAGTCAATCGCAATCTGTGTTGCATGTGGAATACATCAGTAAGGAAATGCATACCTCTGCATCCCGTTTTTCCCGGAATACTGTTATCGTCTCCGGCGGCAGACTGATGTATTCTTTTATAAATGATAAATTTTATCCGATACGCTCTGCCATATACAGACCGGCAGCCACACCTGCCAGACAGCACAGCATACTTAATATCATATAAAAAACCGCTGTAATATAATGTCCCCCGTCAAACAGATTGTATGCTTCCAGAGAGAACGTGGAAAAGGTAGTAAAGCCTCCGCACACTCCCGTTTTCAGGAATAAGACCAGATTCCGGGAAAGTCCCCGGCGCGCTGCCGCCCCTGCGATATAGCCGATCAGCAGAGCGCCCAGCACGTTTGTAATAAAGGTAAGTACAGGGAACGTTCCCTTATAAGGGAAAAGACTGATGGCATAGCGGAGCACCGCGCCCAGGGCCCCGCCAAGTCCTACAAAAAGAAAGCCTTTCACGTTTCCACCTCACAGTTTCTATCTCACATAGACGATATAATCTTCTTTTCTCGGCTTTGCCTCCGGAACCGCTTCGTCCGCCGGATAGCCCAGAATACAGTGTCCCACGCCGATATAATCGCCTTCAATACCCCATTTCTTTAACAGCGCTTTGCCTTCCTCTGAATCGAACACTTCTCTTGCCCTGTGAATCCAGCAGGATCCCACGCCTACGGCATGTGCCGCGTTCATCAGATTTCCCAGAACAAGGGAGCCGTCCTCCACACAGGTAGGACGTTCTCTGTCGGCGAGAACTACCAGAACTGTCGGTGCTCCGTAAAACGGATCGGATCCGCCGCCTCCCGGGAAATACTTCGCATTCAGTTCTGACAGATACTCTCTTGTTTCTTTATCCTGCACAACCACAATCTTCGGAGACTGTTTTCCCATTCCCGTAGGCGCATATGTACCGGCCTCCAGAATCTTCTGCAGTTCTTCCTCTTTAATCTGCTCCGGCTTATAGGCACGAATACTTCTTCTCTCTTTCAGATCTTTTAATGTTTCTTCCATTGTTACCTCGCCTTTCTGTAAATCTGATACATGTCTTCCTTATCCAGTTTCTTCACACAGCCCACAGTACGTTTTCCAAAATGACTGCATTTCTCCGCCAGCTCTCTCATCTGCTCTTCTGTAAGATCAATATCCATATCGCTGATACATACCGGCATCTCGATCTGGCGGTAGAACTCTTCCATCTTTTCCACACCTCTGAGAGCTGTAGCCATATCGTCTTCGCCTGGTTCCACGCCCATTACATTTATCGCGAACTTCGCGAAACGCTCCGGCCTGGCGTCCATCACATATCTTGCCCAGCTTCCCCAGACAGCTGCAAGTCCGGCGCCGTGAGCCACATCAAACATGCCGCCCAGCTCATGCTCCAGCTGATGGCATGCCCAGTCGCCGCCGTCTGTTCCGCATCCGGTCAGACCGTTATGAGACAGGCTTCCTGCCCACATTACTTCTGCCCGGGCCTGATAGTTGTCCGGTTCAGTCATAAGGATTTTTGCATTATTCATAACGGTGCGCAGCAGGTGCTCGCTGATTCCGTCTGTCAGTTCCATATTATCGGACTGGTTAAAATACCGCTCCATTGTGTGCATCATAATATCCGTACATCCGCAGGCTGTCTGGTATTTCGGCAGAGTCATGGTAATCTCCGGATTCATAACCGCAAATCTGGCACGGCAGATATCATAATTACATCCCCGCTTCAGCCATCCCTTTTCATTTGTAATAACAGAAGAATTGCTCATTTCAGATCCTGCCGCGGAAATCGTAAGAACAACGCCTACCGGAAGACATGCTTTCGGTTCTCTTGTCTTCTCATAAAAGTCCCATACATCTCCCTGCTCCTCATCAGCCACGCCGTATCCGATGGCCTTGGCAGAATCTATTACACTGCCTCCTCCTACAGCCAGAATAAAATCCACACCTTCCTTCCGGCACAGATCAATTCCCTGATAGATCAGAGAAAGCCTGGGGTTTGGCACAACGCCTCCCAGAGACACATAAGAAATGCCTGCTTCGTCCAGAGAAGCATAAATCCGGTCCAGAAGTCCGGTCCGCTTCACGCTTCCGCTTCCATAGTGAACAAGAACTTTTCTGCATCCCTGCTCCTTTACCAGGTCTCCGGTCTGCTTCTCTGTCCCTTTCCCGAACACAACTTTCGTAGGTGTGTAATAAGTAAAATTTTCCATGATAAGTTCCTCCTTAAATAAAAATCTATATTATTGTAATCTGGCACATCTTCATAGCGCCCAGCGCCTGCTCATGGCTTTCCGGCGTCACCCCCGCGCAGCAGGAAGCCTCCACCCGGATGGGCACTTCCGGAAGATATGCTTTCAGAAGAAGCGCGTTTGAAATCACACAGATATCTGTGCAAAGACCGATCAGAGTAATCTCTTCCACCGGACCTTCTGTCTGGTCAAGCTGCCTCATATATTCTCCCAGTTCCACACTTCCGAAAGTCGGCTTGTCCAGGATCCTGCTGCCTGTCTTTTCCCGGATCGCTTCTTCCACCTCTGGACGGATCTGCCAGCCTTCTGTATCTTTCACACAGTGAACCACCGGAAGCTGCTTTCCCTCCGCGCTGTTCAGATAATCCCTTCCATGTGTATCCCTTGTAGCAATTACTCTGCCTTTAAAATTCCTGATTTTTTCAACTACACCAGGGACAATTTTCTGCGCTTCTTTTGTGCCCAGAGAACCGTCGATAAAATCATTCTGCATATCAACGACTACTAATACTTTCATTTTTCTCCTCCTCCCTTCAAATCATAATAGAATATATACTGCTGCATTACGCCTGCGCAGCCTTTATACCGGTCAAACGGAAATCCGTCCGCATAGTGCACATCCAGGACCTGCCTGATATGAGTATCCACCGGAAACGCATCCATCTGATGCAGCGCAAACAGACAGATACAGTCCGCCACTTTGCCTCCGACTCCCGAAAGCTTCATAAGTTCCTCCCGGGCGTCTTTGTAGGACATTTCCGAAAGCTCCGTCAGATTAATCTCCTCTTCCGCCACCTGTTTTGCCGTTTTGCAGATATATCTGCTTCGATAGCCCAGTTTCAGGCTTCTCAGTTCCTCTTCCGATGCGGCCGCCAGACTCCGTGCAGTGGGGAAAGCAAAATATTTCTTCCCCTCCGGCGTCTTTCGCTCCTCCCCGTATTTCTCACTCAGCACCCGGATCAGCTTCTTGATCCGTGGAATATTATTCTGCTGGGAAAGAATGAACGTAAGAATCATTTCCCATATATCCTGTCTGAGAATCCGGATGCCTCTGCCAAATTCCGCTGCAGCCTTCAAATAGTCATCTTTCCCGTCAATCTGCTTTATGTAATCTGAATAGGATGCGTCCAGATCAAAATATATTTTCCAGAATCTGCTGTATTCTTCCTGCGTGCAGGAAAAAACTGTTTTTTCCCGCCCGTCCTCTCCACGCTGTATTTCAATTTCCAGATACCGGTCTGCCGCGATAAGTTCATAAATGTTTTCCGACACCGGATCCAGACGAAAACACTGCCCGGATTCACAGATCTGAGAAATGGAAAAACAGTCATTTTCTATTGTAACCATATTTCACCGCCTTCCCGCCCATTATAGCACAGCGGATATTCTTTCGGAAAGTATTAGTTTTGCATCTGTCTATGCCGGCAGGAAATTGTATACATTCCTTCTTTTACCAACTTTTCCGCAAGAAGATTGTCTTTCCCTCCGTTTCTATTTATACTATATATTAAGTAATCTCTCAGGAGGAACAGACTATGGCAAGGAAAATAGAAGTTGTCGACTACCGCCCGGAGTGGGCAGATATGTTTCAAAGTGAATCAAAGAAAATCCGTTCCATACTTGGCAAAAACTGTAAGGCCGTTTACCATATTGGCAGTACCTCCGTAAAAGGCATGCCTGCCAAACCGATTATCGACATTATGCCTGTCGTCAGGGATATCTCTCTGGTCGACGCACATAATAAAGAATTTGAAGCCCTTGGTTATGAATGCAGAGGTGAATTCGGCATTCCAGGCAGGCGGTTCTATGCCAAAGGGGGCGATAACCGCACCCACCATATCCATATCTTTGAGCTGAGTAATCAGACAGACATTCAGCGGCACCTGGCTGTAAGAGATTATCTTGCCGCCCATCCGGACAAAGCGGAGGAATACAGCAGCCTGAAGAAGAAACTTGCCGCAGAATTTCCCTATGACAACAACGGCTACTGCAACGGAAAGGATGAATATATGAAAGAGCTGGAGCAGAAAGCCCTTCAGTGGCAGGAAGTCCAGAACCGTTCGGGTACGGGCCTTTCTCTCGGACTCTGTTTCGGATGCGCCCTGGGCATTTCTTTCGGTTCTCTGTCTGGCAATACAGGAATGGGGCTGAGTCTCGGTCTTTGTTTCGGACTGACAGCAGGGCTGATCTACGACTCAATTAAAAATTCCGACTCATCCACATCCTCATAATCACCGAAAGTACCAAAATGCACATTCCGGGATTGTAAGCGGTCGCCAGTACAAAAAATATCTGCCGGAATCGTGCCGCAGCGCAGCTCTCCTTCCGGCAGATATTTTTTATAATCTGTCTGCATGTTTTCTTTTTATGCCATTATTCCCCGGATGTTCTTTTCTCAGATCTTTCACTGCCCGTTCAGAGTCTGGTCTATAATGCTCCGCATAATGTCTTCCGTCATCTGTCCGGTAACATAGCCGTACACATTTCCTTCCCTGTCGATCATAAACGTAGTCGGAAAGGCCGAAATTCCATACTGACTGAACAGTTCCCCTGTTTCGTCCATCAGTACCGGATAGGTATACCCGTTCTCATTCATAAAATCAGCAATTTCTTCCCGGGTTCCTTCCTGTCCGATTTCCGGCCCGGCAATTCCGAGAATCACCGCTTCCGCATCTTCTCCTTTGGCAGAATACTCTTCATAAAGTTTCTGGATATCCGGCATTTCATTTCTGCAGGGGCCGCACCATGTCGCCCAGAAGTTCAGGAAAATCACCTTTCCCTTATATTCCGACAAAGTATGAACTTCTCCGAACTGATCTGTCAGTTCCATGTCATAACCCGGAGCCGGAATTGCTGAAGCATCCCCATCTTCCGCGTCTTCATCCGAGTCCGTCCCACCGGAACCACTGTCGGCCCCATCTCCGTCTTCTGAACCGGTCCGCTCCTTTTCCCCACTGTCACCGGAACCTTCTGTACCGGTTCCTTCTGCATCGGTTGTATCTTCTCCGTCTGAATCGTCATCCCCGACATCTTCGCTGTTCTGAAAAGCCGACAGATATCCGGTAATATCATTCATCTTTCCCGTAAACATCAGAACTCCCATGACAATCATGATTGCGCCTCCGATTTTCACCGTATAACGAACCACTTTCATATGTTTCCGGAAAAAGCCCAGCAGCTGCGCCGTAAAGATTCCTGCTGCCAGAAACGGAAGGATGAATCCCAGAGTATACACACCGATCAACAAAAAACCTTTGAAACTTGTCTGCGCACTTCCCGCCATCAGCAGCACACTGGTCAGAGCGGGTCCCACACAGGGCGTCCAGGCAAAACTGAATGTAAATCCCATAATCAGAGCAGTCACCGGTGACATAGTCATTTTTTCCAGCCGAAGCGGAATTCGGTGTTCTTTTCCCAATAATCTGGAACTGCCGAACACGCCTATCTGATACAGGCCGAACAGAATAATGAGGATACCGCCGATCCGCGCAAAAAGCATCCGCTGTTCCCGGAAGAAACTGCCTGCTGCAGAAGCCCCCAGACCCAGCACAAAAAACGCGCCGCTGATACCAACTGTAAAACAGAGAACCCGAAGAAACAGCCGCAGCCGCTTTCCGCCTTTCCCCCGCTTTTCCGAAATTCCGGGCATCACACCGGATTGATTGTTTTCGCTTTCTGCCGCCAGATTCAGCCCGCCGGCCAGATAACTCAGGTACAGAGGTACAAGCGGCAGCACGCATGGTGAGAAAAAACTTAACAGACCCTGTACAAAAACTGCTGCCGCCGATATCCCGGTTTCTACTGTAAATCCCATTCTGTCAATCTCCTGTTCTCATTGTTCTTCCAATTTCCCGCGATTCCGGGGAATGTTTTCTACAGTATAACATTTTCCGGCTGAAAGCACTGTAACATTGTCACATTAATTCCCTCTGATGTGTCGCATACAGGTATTCGTCTATTGTATTCGTAATCCGGTCCTCGATCAGGGCTACCGGATCATTTTCAAGGAGGCCTTCCCGGACCTTTGTATACTGTATCGGCATAAACTGGCTTAAGAGATTCAGGGGAATTCCTGTTGTCCGCAGATTAGAAAGGAGACGGTCCGCAGCTTTTTCCACTTCCGGCACCGGCATATAATATCTGCAGCGGTCAGAGAAAGAATACTTTCTCTTCAGGCGCAGTTCCAGTTCTGTTCCCTGATAGTGCTTTTTCCAGTTCTTATCATTTTTCAGCATCTCTGCATCCAGTGTTTCCGCAAATTTACTGGGCTCGGTGTTTGTTCCGAAAAGAAGCTCTTTCTCAATATTTTCCAATGCGAACATAGCTTCACGCATGGCAAAAGTAAGCCCCGGCCCTACTTTCAGGATGCCGACTCCGTCCTCCACCAGCTCCCGCAGCTTGATTTTGGTCTGATAATCTGTAGAGTGGCCTTCAAATACAAGACCCGGAAATTCTTTAATAGATGCCATCAGATCTTTTGCCTTCTCACGATCATATTCTGTGCATCCACTGTCCTTTTCCTCCACACCGGGCTGTACAACAACAGCAATGACCCGTTCCCAGACATCCTGGCCAAGCCCTGCATTCTGAAATGCATTTTTAAATGCCGCCACCGTGTTTTTAAAGTCTTCCACTTTTGTAACCTGAACACCGTTGTCTTCACTTCCCACAGCGCCGCCCGGAATGGGAACTTCACTGCCTATGATATATACAGGCGGTATGGCATCCGGATCCTTTTCCGCAAGCTGTCTGTATGTATTCTCCGCAACCTGAGCCAGACGAGCTCCCCTTCCCGCAATAATCTCATCTGAGAGACGGACATCCGGATCGTCACTGTTTACTTTCATACTGGTATCAATATGAATCTTCGTAAACCCCGCGCTCACATAGTGGCGGATCAGTTCCTCCGCGTCTGCCATTGCTTCCGGCTCATCCTTATAGGCAAAAGTCAGCGGCCCCAGATGATCTCCACCTAAAAAGATTCTGTTTTGGTCAAACCCGTTTTTCTCAGCGATATCCAGGACATATTTTTTGAAATCAGCCGGCTTCATCCCCGTATAGCCGCCATTCTGATCACATTGATTTGCCGTACTCTCGATCAGAACGCAGGAGTTGTCCGAAAGGCCTCTTTTCAATGCCGCTTCAATTACATACCCATTCGCACTGCACACAGAATAAATTCCCACATTTTTTCCTTGTTTCTGAAGTTCCACAATTCTTTTCAATGGATTCTGACGCATTGTAAATTCCCCCTTTTTGTTTTCATCCTAACACTTTGGAATAGGCCATACGTTGGATTTATTAAACAAACATTTGCATTTTTTAAGAAAGTAAAAAATGGAGGGACAGATACAGATGTTCTGTGCTATACTGAGAAAAGAATACACTAAGAAGAGAGGTTATTTCTATGGCATTAGTTACGACAAATGAAATGCTTTTAAAAGCACAGGAAGGGCACTACGCCGTTGGAGCCTTCAATGTAGAGAACATGGAAATGGTAATGGCAGTTCTCAGAGCCGCCGAGGAGATGAAATCCCCGGTTATCATGCAGACAACCCCTTCTACAATAAAATATGCAGGGCTGGACTACTACCTTGCAATGGTCCGAACTGCTGCAGCAAGGGCTTCTGTACCGGTTGCCATGCATCTTGATCATGGCGACAGCTTTGAACTGGCTATGCAGGCTTTGCGTACAGGTTATACTTCCATTATGATCGATGGTTCTCACGAATCTTTTGAGGACAATATCACTCTTACTCGCCGGGTAGTAGACGCATGCGCGCCTTCCGCCATCAGCGTAGAAGCCGAGCTTGGCAAAGTGGGGGGAAAAGAAGATGATCTGGAAGCAGCTGATGATTCACCGTATACAGATC
Source organism: Candidatus Mediterraneibacter merdigallinarum (assembly GCA_019117305.1). Taxonomy (GTDB): domain Bacteria; phylum Bacillota; class Clostridia; order Lachnospirales; family Lachnospiraceae; genus Mediterraneibacter; species Mediterraneibacter merdigallinarum. The sequence goes on from DWZZ01000114.1 coordinate 8,476, forward strand.
CTCAGCAGGCAAAAGAATTTGCAGAACGCACGGAGGTAAATTCCCTGGCAGTGGCCATCGGAACTGCTCATGGTCTGTACAAGGGCATTCCGAAGCTTGACTTCGACCGCTTAAGCGCAATTCGCGATGTCGTTTCCATTCCTCTTGTACTTCACGGAGCATCCGGAGTTCCGGATGATGCGGTTCGCGAATCGATTACTCTTGGTATCTGTAAAGTCAATTTTGCTACAGAACTCCGTATCGCATTCAGTAATGGAGTCAAGAAATACCTTGGTGAGAATCCCGATGTATTTGACCCGAAGAAATACGGCAAAGAGGGAATTGAAAACGTAGTTGCTCTGGTAAAAGAAAAGATCAGTGTATGCGGATCTGAAGGACGCGCCTGATTTCTGCATCTGACATCCAGTCCGTCTCCGGGATCTGCCGCCGGACTCATAGAAAAAGGAGCATCCCTCCGAATTATATAAAAACAGCAGAACTTCCTTTCGCAGCCTTAGAATCAGGCCTGCACAACAGGAAGTTCTGCTGTTTTTACTTGCTTTTTATTAACTCTTTTTACGCTTTTTCCGGGAGGGCTGAGAAATTCCAGGTTTTGCAGGCTGATTTTTCTCCTTGTCCAGATTTAATTTTATCAGCGCCACAACATGTAGTATGCTGAAGTATATTCCCACAAGGGCGATGCCGCCGCTCAGGATCAGTAGTTCCAGAGAGTATTTCTCCATATATGCATTCAGCACAACCAGTACGGCCAGTGCAAAATACAAAACCGCCAGCAGAATGATTCTGCCCTTTTCCTTGTTTTCCATAGTGTACTGAAGTGCAGAAACACGTTTTTCAAAATCTACATCTGTAACTTTTTCCAGCTTTTTCAGAAAAGAACGGCGAAACATCACTTCTGCAACAGCCATCATAACCGCCCATGCGATTATTGCCTGTATCCATGTCAGAAATGTACCTGCAAACAGAATCGCCGCAAACAGGATAACAACAAGACGATTTTTATAAAACTGCGCAGAATTCTCACTCTTTTTCTCTATCAGATATCCCTGCCTGGTCACAAAATCGTAATATATGGTACGGCCTTTCTTATCTGTATAAATATTTCTGCCGGAAAGGCGAATTTTTTCTACTGGTTTTGATTTGTTTTTTTTGCTCATTTTCTCTTTCCACGTCTTTCATTTTAGTCTGTCTGTTCATTCAGCATCGGGCTGCCCATACAGTATGTCTGCAGCACCTGATAATTCCGGTTAAGGACCACAAGATCCGCGTCAAGTCCGACTTTAATCGCTCCCTTTCTGTCGTCTACCCGCAGACATGCCGCCGGATTCTTTGTGCAGGAATTAATTGCCGTATCAACAGGTACAAGTGCTTCCTCAATCAGAATACGGAGACCGTCATTAATATGAAGAGTAGACCCGGCCAGCCCCTTTGTCGATGTCAGATGTGCGCTGCCGTCCGGATATATTTCTATCTCATTTCCTCCGAATATAAACTTAGAGCCTGCAGGAGAACCTTTTGCCATAAGCGCGTCACTGACCATCATTCCGTAGTGAGGCCCTTTTGCTTCAAAAAACTGATGCAGCGCAGCAGGTGTGGAATGATTGCCGTCGCAGATAATCTCGCCATACATACTCTTCATACGATAGGCAGCTCCCACCAGTCCGTTTGCCCGGTGATTAAATGGAGTCATTCCATTATATACATGTGTCATGGACCTGGCTCCATGGGCAAATGCCTGAGCAGCCTCCTGACTTGTCGCCGCTGAATGCCCGATGCTTACCACAACTCCATGCTCCGCGCAGTAGCGGGTCAAAGCAAAATCTTCATCCGCTTCCGTTGCCATAGTAATATACCTGATCAGACCGTCTGCCGCCTCCTGATACTTTTTAAACTGCTCAACAGACGGTTTTCTGATATACTGCTCCGGCTGTGCACCTTTATACTTCATATCCAGATAAGGACCTTCAAAGTGAATCCCCAGGATCTCTGCTCCAGTATAACCTTCTCTTACCACTTTCGCAACATTTTTCAGTGCATTTGTCAGGACTTCCTCACTCTGTGTAATTGTCGTGGGAAGAAGAGCGGTGACCCCTTCCTTTACGATATTACGCACCCAGTTCCGCAGGCCTTCCTCCTCAGCGTCATTCGTATCAAAACCATATGCGCCATGGCAGTGCAGATCAATAAAGCCCGGCAAAATCCAGTTGCTGTCATAGTCATAATCCACCGGTTTTTCGCTATAATTATAAATATTTACAATTTTCCCGTTCGCAACTTCAATCTGCGCTTCAACAAATTGATCTGCAAACCAAACTTTTCTGCTCTGAATAATCATTTCCCTGCCTCCTTTTCTAAAAAACAGATCTGTTCTAAGATAAAGTCCATGCTCCTTACGCCTTGCTTTTTGCACAAATTTATATTATAATTCTAAATGTACAAACAACAATATTTATCTGCAGAATATGGGGGAATATATACATGATAAATCAAACAAATCAAAACAGTTTTGAACCATTTGGCTCAATCTATAATGAACCGGTTGACATCACAAAACTCAGTCTGACACGACGGGAAATCACATCATCTTCCCCCAAAATAACGGATCTGTTTGTATTTCCATGTGAAGTATATATCGAGTGTCCTCCCGGACTTTTCAGGCTTCTGATTACAAGTTCTCCGAATATGGACGATGTAGAAACTTTTTCCGTCAGGCATAACCTGAGGCTCAAACCGAACATTTATTTCAATCTGATTCCTCTGTCCACACCCCTGACATGGCATATTATTATACCTCAGCAAATACCTGTTCAGCTGGTTGAACTCGCAGCGCCCTACACCTATCAGCCGGTATCTGCTCCTTTTCATGTGCGCCGGATTCTGGACTGCTGGTTTGCAAGCCAGTTCGAACACTGCAGACTTACAAAAATGTCTCACAAATCCTACGAAATGCTTTATGTATATGAAGGCAGTCTCGCCGTCACACTTTCATCGGAAACATATGTCCTTCAGTCTCATGATCTGATTCTGTATCACTCAGAAACAGCAGATATAAGCATCGAGTCGACTTGTTCTTATCTGACTACTGTTTTTGATATAAATCAGAGGAAGCCTCTGCACATTCTCAATCGTCCGTTTCACTGTACAAGCGAACTGCAGCAGATTCTCTGGAAACTTCTTATTGAAAGTTTCGCAAATTCTTACTATACAAGAACCCTTATGGTCTGTTATCTGCAGGAAGCTCTTCTGCTTCTCATGCAGTTTTATGAGAAAACCAGCCATGAAACACTGCTGTCCGATGCCAGACTTCCCATGAACGATCTTCTTTCTGAAATTCTGGCTTTTATGAACAAACACATCGCCGAGCCAATTACTATTGAAGAAATCTGCCATGAGTTCTTCATATCCCGCTCTTCCCTGCAGGCTCTGTTTAAAACACATTTGAACAGTTCTCCGAAAAATTATCTGCTGAATATCAAACTGCAGAAAAGTAAAGAACTGATCCGTCAAAACCAGTATACGATCAGTGAAATCGCCTATATGCTGGGATTCAGCTCTATTCACTATTTTTCCAGGCTGTTCAAAAAATATTTTAATACTACTCCCAGCGCCTATGCCAGAAAGATTGCCGAGAATCAGAATTCGTCAAAAAATAATTCTGCTTCCAGAGATTAACAGCATCACATTTTAGGCTGAATTTCTGCCGCATCTCCGCACCCAATATAAAAGTTTTAAGCAGAGGAACGGATATTCCCCCATTCATCCGTTCCTTCTGCCGCAGTTTAATCAGTGATCACATCCTGAATACTGTATCTGGATATCTGTATCACAGTGCTTTTATTGATCTCCACATCAATTACATCGTTCTTAATTCTTACGATCTTGCCGTAAATTCCTCCCGCGAAAAGAATCTTCGCCCCGACTTTGATTCCTTCCTGCAGTTCTTTCATAGCTTCCCGGTTTCTTTTCATATTCTTTGCTGATATAAAAGCAAGTATTATTGCGCATATACCAACCAGAACACCTACTGTAACACAGCTCCATATAATGACGGTCACTTGATTCATACTATTATTTATCCTCCTTGCCAGAACATGGCTTGCCGCAGGGCAAACCATGTTCTCCATTTTTCAGTCGTTTTATTTTCTTGTATATGGATAAAGAGTAACACCTTTAACTACTCTGTTTACTTCGCCTGTAGGGCACGGATTATCCGGTGTAATAGACAGAGACAGTGATTTCAGCACTGCAAGTGTCTGTGCAAACAAAATATAGTCCAGGCCAAGCTGAACATTTTCATATTCTTCATTCAGACCATATACAACTGTATAATCTACCAGCGCAGCCACCGCTTCATCCTGACTGCTCATTACAGCAACAATCTTATTTCCCTTGCGCTGTCCGCTCATTTCTTTAATCAGATCCACCTCATACTGTCTTGTATACGGATCATCACTCAGATATACAACCGTAATTGTAGTATCATCAATAATCGATTTCGGACCATGACGGAATCCGAGAGGCGTGTCATACATAGTGACAACTTTTCCTGCAGTAAGCTCCAGCATCTTAAGAGCAGATTCCTGAGAAGTTCCTTTCAGAGTATTGCTTCCAAGATAAACGATGCGTTTAAAATCATAATCGTCAACAATTTTCTGTGCAATTCCATATTTATTATCCAGAAAATCCTGACCTGCCGCTGCAATTTTACGTACTTTCGCAAGAACATCATCCAGTTCGTTCAGATGAAAGCACAGGTAAGTTGCCAGATACATATTAGAAAAACTGGAGGTCATGGCAAAACTCTGGTCATGTGTCTCATCCGTCAGATTGATGGCATAACAGTTATCTGTTGTATCCGCGCGTTTTGATAATGCCCCGTTTTTATTGCAGGTCACAAAGAGATGATATACATGATCACATACACTCTCAGCAGCGTCAATTGCTCCTACAGATTCCGGTGAATTTCCGGACCGGCCAAAACTGATCAGCAGCGTAGGTTTTGTACGTGACAGATATGCTTCCGGTGTAGCGACAATATCTGTTGTACCATAAGATTTCACTTTATAATTCAGAAGACCGGTCAGATGCGGAAACAGTGCATTTCCCACAAACTCGCTGGTGCCGGCTCCCGTGAGAACAACATCAAAATCCTCCTGAGTGATTACCTGATCAATAAATTTCTGAATTTCCTCTTTATGTTCCTCGATCTGTCTGCATGTTTTTTCCCATGTAGCAGGCTGCTGATAAATTTCACTGACTGTATACGTCGAAGAAGTTTCCTGCATCTTTTCCGGCGTAATACCAAAAATTGTACTCATATTACATTTCCCCTTTCATAAACTCTGTCCGGATAAGCCGGACTGTCAAACCGTTCTATAATATGCAGATATCATCAGATACCGTCCTCTGACTCTTCCTGTACTACCTGCTTGAATTCGTATTTTACAACCTGCTCTCTGCCTGTCTCAAGAACAGAGTCCACAAGTCCGTCCAAATCATCCATAAACTTTCGTGACATTACAATTTCAACAAGCATGGGAAGATTTGTACCTGCAACAATACGGATATTCTCTTTTCCACGTCCGATCTGTGCTGAAACATTAAACGGAGTTCCACCCATTAAGTCCGTAAAAATTATAATGCCTTCACAATCCTTTAATTCTTCCAGCGCCTTCATTATCTCCCGAGTCAGATCTTCTGTACTATATGTCGGCAGGAAATCCACATAACGGTATGCTTCCTGCTCGCCTGCAATCAGATTCACGGAACTGGTTATACCGGAACCGAAATTTGCATGTCCTGTAACTAATAATCCAATCATAATCTCTCTCCTGTTCTAAAACATGTTCAGCACACCCGTGCGTCCGGAAATTTCTCACGCTTCTGCTTCTCTGAGATATTTGTCAACAGCGGGCATATAAACAGCCTTGGGATGAAGACACGCTTTGGCACTCTGCATATACAAAAGTGCATTTTCATCATCCCCCAGATATGAATACTGTTCTGCAACCATAAACAGTATTGCGCCAAGCGCGAATCCATAGTAACGCTTGGAATTTACATCCTCCACCATAGAATCAATCAGATCGCTTCTTTTATTCAGCATCACTTCATAGCATTCTTCATTATAATGAATAAACTTTTCGTTTCCGGTTTTCCTGATTTCTTCAAGAAGCCAGTCTGCATATTTCCGGTTGCCCTTCAGAAGAAACGTATGAAAATATGTTTCCAGAAAACTCTCCTTGTCGTCTGCGCGGGAATATTTTGTACCAATCATATGGCGAAGTATTTTCTCAAATTTCTCCTCTTCTTTTGTCAGATAATAAACTCTCAGTTTATATAAATCACAGACATATTCCCCGAGAATTTTTCGGGATATCCCCATATCTGCCACCCGGGCAACTAAATCACTGTCCCGGTTTTTAAGTCCTGTGTTCATGCTGCGCAGCTGAAAATTCTTTATGCCCTGAAAGATCAGGTATCCCGCAAGCGCTGCCACTGCAATAGAAATTGTTATCGTAC
>DWZZ01000008.1 GCA_019117305.1 Candidatus Mediterraneibacter merdigallinarum
TCCAGATCCGATTATCCAATCTCCCGGTATCCAGGTGTTTTCGGACGCCGCTCCACTCACAGTTCCCCGGCAAATCCGAATTTAATACCGATTATCGAATATCCTTGTGGATTTTTTCTCGCTTCTCGGCAGGTCGCCCACAGACACCGGTTTTACATGCACCAGTATACCGATTTTTGTCTTGAACGCTTTCTGGATTGCCTCTTCTGCCTGCTTTTTATCCACGCCCTTGTTTACCTCTACAAATAAGGTGCACTCATCTTTTCCGAAGAGGTGGTCCAGCATGAACTGGTATTCGCTGGACGCCTCAGGCACTTCTTTTAACATTTCCTCGATCTGGCTGGGGAAGATGTTGACTCCCTTTACTTTTACCATATCGTCGGTACGTCCGATCAGAGTATCAATCCGCGGGAATTTAGAACCGCACCTGCACTCGCCGGGGATAAATCTTGTCAGATCATGGGTACGATACCGGATCAGCGGCGCGCCCTGTTTCCTCAACGTCGTAATAACCAGCTCACCTACTTCACCATCCGGAACATTTTCTCCGGTCTTCGGATCCACGATCTCAAAATACAGATAGTCATCCCAGTAGTGCATTCCGCACTCATACTCACAGCTCATGGCGATTCCCGGTCCGTATACTTCAGTCAGTCCGTAGATATCATACAGCTGTACTCCGAGCTCGGCGGCAATACGGGCGCGCATTTTGCTTCCCCATCTCTCTGAACCGATCACACCTTTTTTCAGATGAATCTTATCCGTCAGTCCTCTTTTCCCGATCTCTTCTGCCAGAAGGAGCGCATAGGAAGAAGTCGCGCACAGTACGGTTGCTTTCATATCCTGCATCATGCGAAGCTGTTTTTCCGTATTTCCCGGGCCCATGGGAATGGTCATGGCTCCCAGATACTCCGCCCCCGCCTGAAATCCGATTCCTGCAGTCCACAGTCCGTATCCCGGCGTGATCTGAATCCGGTCAAGAGCTGTAATTCCGGCCATCTCATAGCAGCGGGCAAACATCTTCGCCCAGTCTTCCACGTCCTTCCGTGTATAAGGTATAATAACCGGAATTCCTGTTGTTCCCGAGGAAGAATGGATCCGGACGATTTCCTCATCTGGTACTGCCTGAAGTCCCAGGGGATATGCTTCCCTCAGATCACCCTTCCAGGTAAAAGGCAGTTTCTCAAAGTCTTCCTGGCTCTTAATTGATTCTACGTCAATATCCTTGAATTTTTCTTTGTAAAAACAGTCCTTTGATGTAAGCTGACGCAGGTTTTCCTTGATCATCTCAAACTGCAGCTCCGTCATTTTCATATTACATTCCTCCTGCTTTCCGGCCAAGCATCAGGGCCTTTTCATTTAAAGCAATAAACTTTTCTTTCACATTCTTTCTGACCGCGTCCAGCATTTCCTCCGGCGTGATGCCGAGCACACCGCTCTGCGCCGCCGCCCCTAAAAGCGCTACGTTGAGCACTTTCGGAGAACCCGCTTCCCTGCAGATCGCCTCCCCGTCAATGAGGATCAGCTTTCCTGCATGTTTCTCCAGGTAAGCAGTCATTTCTTCCGCATTATAACTGCTTCCTCCCAGACTTGCCGTTACAGGTTTGACAATCCGGCTGTCAGCAATAACAAGGCCGTCTTTTTTCAGATAAGGCAGGCATCTGACCGCTTCTCCCGGCTCAAAAGCCAGGATCACGTCCGCGCTTCCCACAGGAACCTGGGGAGAATAGATATCATCTCCAATCCGCACATGGCTGACAACGGAGCCGCCTCTCTGGGCCATGCCGATGGTCTCGGCGGTCCGCACAAAATTTCCTTTTTCCATAGCAGCGTAGGCAATTAGTCTGGAAGCCAGTACAACCCCCTGGCCGCCGACGCCGCACAACAGACAGTTCTTATTCATGACAGTCCACCTCCCCGATTGCTTCAAACGGACACACAGCCGCGCAGACACCGCATCCATAGCACAGTGATGGGTCAATTTTTACCGTATCCCCTTCTGTTACAATGGCCGGACAGCCCAGCTCTTTAATGCATACCTTGCATTTCCGGCATTTCTTCTGTTTTACTTCATAACATTTTCCGGGTCTGGAAACCGCGATACAGGGGGAGCGGAAAATCACCGCGCGCACACCGCTTCCCTGCGCGGCCTCTTTTACCGTATCAACCGCTTCGTTCAGATTCAGCGGATCACACTCATAAATCCGCTCCACGCCGATTCCACGGAGAATGGCAGGTATGCTCACTTTCGCGGCCACGTCTCCCATAATCGTCTTCCCGGTTCCCGGATGGGGCTGATGGCCGGTCATGGCCGTGGTAGAATTATCGAGTACAACCAGCACAATATCATTTCCATTGTATACTGCATTTACCACTCCGGTTATACCGGACGCAAAAAATGTGGAATCTCCGATAAAGGCAAAATTTACAGCGTCCGGCTCGATCACATGAAGTCCCTGGGCGATAGTCACCCCTGCGCCCATACACAGGCAGGTATCCACCATATCAAGAGGCTTTGCATTTCCCAGGGTATAGCATCCGATGTCACCGCTGAATACAGCTTTTTTACCCTTCATGGCCTTTTTCACGGCATAGAAGGAAGCCCGGTGGGGACATCCGGCACAGAGCACCGGAGGACGCACGGGAAGTTCCGGAGCATCTGAAACGACCTCTGCGGCGGATGAATCAGCCGTCGTGTCATTCCCTTTTTCCTGCAGGAAACGTGCAAGATCTTCCCGGATACTTTCTGTGCTGTTTTCGCCGGCATTTTTCGTATGCCCGGTAAGCTTTCCATATATATTTACCGGCAGATGATGCTTTCCGGCAATCTGCAGCAGCTGTCTTTCAATCATGGGATCCAGCTCTTCCAGCACAAGCGCCTCATCCAGTTCTTTCAGGAACCGGACTGCCAGCTGCTCCGGGAAAGGATGGGGCGTTGAGATCTTCAGAAGAGGAGTTCCTTCCGGAAGCACTTCTCTTGTATAGGCATAGCTGATGCCCCCTGTCACAATTCCCTTCTTTTTATTTCCCTCCAGAATAAAATTCCGTTCATAACCGGACAGTATTTCCGACAGTTCCGCGTTTCTCTTTTCAATCTTTACGTGATTCAGATAGGATGTGCGCGGAAAGATAACCCAGCGCATAGTATCCTTGATAAATCCTTCCGGCTCACTCACTTCCGGCTCCGGCAGAAGCTCAATGCTGGCACATGCATGACAGACTCTTGTAGTCGGACGGAACAGTACCGGAGTCTGATATTTTTCCGAAAACTCAAACGCCTCTCCGATCATCTCATAAGCCTCTTCCGGTGAAGACGGATCAAATACCGGAAGTTTTGAGAACTGGGCAAATGTTCTGGTATCCTGTTCTGTCTGTGAAGAAATCGGGCCGGGGTCATCCGCAGAGACAATCACCATGCCTCCCTTGACACCCATATATGCCAGACTCATCAGAGGATCCGACGCAACATTCAGCCCCACCTGTTTCATGGTAACCAGCGTCCGGGCTCCGGCGTATGCCGCGCCTGCTCCTACTTCCATGGCTGCCTTTTCATTCACGGACCACTCAACATGAATACGGCCGTCATTATGCTTTGCAATCGTTTCAAGTATTTCCGTGGACGGGGTTCCCGGATAGCCGGCCGCCATACGCACGCCTGCGCGGATCGCGCCCAGGGCAATGGCTTCGTTCCCCATCACAAGTATCTTTTTACTGCTCATATGTAAAAGCGCTCCTTTTTTTCATACTATTTTCGTATTTTATCACACTAAAGTAAGAAAAGAAACAGAAAAAGAAAAATCTCTTTCCCGGAGATAGGGGGTATGGTATAATAATTGCGCTTCACGCAATTCAGCCCGATCCTATCGGGCTGCCCGGCTCTGCCGGGATTATACCTGGCAACCTGTGGCTTGAAAAGTAAATGCCACTTCGCGGCACTTCCTTTTCTGCGCACACAGTATAATAATTGCGCTTCACGGCGCTTCCTTTTCTGCGCCGTAATATAATGACTGTGATAACATTCAGGGAAAGGAACATAAAATATGTGGATTGCAGATAACTGGTCAGACTACGAGGTTATTGACTGTTCAAAAGGGGAAAAACTGGAACGCTGGGGAGATTATATTCTGGTCCGTCCGGATCCCCAGGTCATCTGGGATACGCCGCGGAAACACAGAGGATGGAAACACCGGAACGGCCACTACCACCGCAGCAAAAAAGGCGGCGGTGAATGGGAGTTTTTCAGTCTTCCCAAACAGTGGCAGATTCATTACGGCTCTCTTACCTTTAATCTGAAGCCCTTCAGCTTCAAGCACACCGGTCTTTTCCCGGAGCAGGCCACCAACTGGGACTGGTTCTCGGAAAAGATCCAAAGCGCCGGACGCCCCGTAAAAGTGCTCAATCTTTTTGCCTACACCGGAGGGGCCACGCTGGCAGCAGCCGCGGCAGGGGCGCAGGTCACTCATGTAGACGCGTCCAAAGGTATGGTCACATGGGCCAAAGAAAATGCCGTATCCTCAGGACTGAAAGACGCGCCCATCCGGTGGCTGGTGGACGACTGTGTAAAATTTGTGGAACGGGAAATCCGCAGAGGAAATAAATACGATGCTATTATTATGGATCCTCCCTCCTACGGACGAGGACCCAAAGGGGAGATCTGGAAGATCGAAGATATGATTCATCCGCTGATTCAGCTGTGTACGAAGATCCTGTCTGACAGACCGGTCTTTTTCCTGGTGAATTCCTATACCACCGGTCTGGCGCCGTCTGTGCTGACTTACATGCTGGCTACGGAGCTGAAGCCATGGAAAGGGCATGTCCGGGCTGAAGAAATCGGACTTCCGGTAACCGAATCCGGGCTGATTCTTCCCTGCGGCGCCTCGGCAAGGTGGGAAGCGTAGACGCATATGCAGTCACAGACCGGCTTCTGCAGCAGAAAGCATTTTTTAAACATACAGGGGGATAAGATAAAATGAAACAACTGATACAAAAGAAAGCGGCAGAATATTTCTTTTACTTTATTCTGTATTCCTTCATCGGCTGGGTCTATGAAGTGTTTCTGGAAGTTGTAGTTTACCGCTGGGGATTCTCCAACAGAGGGGTTCTGTTCGGCCCTTACTGTATCATATACGGCGTAGGAGCTCTGATTCTCATCTTTACCCTCGGCGGATTAAAGAAAAAACGGATCTGCCTGGGCCGTCTGTGCATCACGCCGTTTCTCGTTTTTGTGGGAATCGTTGTAATCACAACCGTGCTGGAACTGATCGGAAGTTATATCATGGAGCTCCTTTACGGAGAGTGGCTGTGGGACTACACCCGTTTTTCATTTAATTTCCAGGGGCGTGTTGCCCTCAACCCGAGTCTCCGTTTTGGTGTGGGAGGCATGATTTTCCTCTATGTATTTCAGCCTCTCTTTGAAAAGCTCACAGCCCGCTGGTCTGAGCGGATTCTTTATACGGTCAGTAGCATACTGGCGCTTTTGTTCCTGGCAGATGTCATTTTTACACTGCTTTGATTTTACTGAATATTTCTCCAATAGGGGCGGCAATGCTCAGTTCGGCGCGGACTGTCTTTGCCGTCTCTGATTTATTAATCACAACCAGATGTTTTCCGCCGAAATAATCAACAAATCCTGCTGCCGGATACACAACAAGAGATGTGCCGCCGATAATCAGCGTATCTGCCGCGGCAATAGCCTCTACGGCGCCCTGGATTGTCTTCGGATCCAGTCCTTCCTCATACAGAACCACATCCGGCTTAATCACGCCGCCGCATTCACAGCGGGGGATGCCGGAAGTCTTTTTTACATACTCCGCGTCATAAAATCTGCCGCACTCCATACAGTAGTTCCGGTGGATGCTTCCGTGCAGCTCATACACAGTTCTGCTGCCTGCCGCCTGATGAAGGCCGTCAATATTCTGGGTCACTACCGCAGTCAGCTTTCCGGCCTGCTCCAGCTCTGCCAGCTTATAGTGAGCCGGATTGGGCTTTGCGTCAAGGATCATCATTTTCTCTTTATAGAAGTCATAAAATGCTTCTGTATGCTGCATGAAAAAGCTGTGGCTTACCACCTGTTCGGGGGAATACTTATACTGCTGATGGTAAATCCCGTCCGCGCTTCTGAAATCCGGGATTCCGCTTTCCGTGGAAACTCCCGCGCCGCCGAAGAAGACAATCCGGCTGCTGTCATCAATAATTTTCTGCAGTTCTTCTATTTCCTTTTCATACATGGCATATCTTCTCCTTTCATCCCTGTTCTCTGGTTTAATCTGCCTGCAAATGCCCCTTTTCGATATGTTTATCCATAATCTCCAGCATTTTCTCCCACACAATCTCCGATGTCTCAGGGATGCGCGCGTTGCGTCTGCATACCTGGGATTTGTGTACGCCGTGCTCTTCCCAGCTTTTTCCGTCAGAGGCGTCATTCAGCATTAAAGGCTGGAAATTATCCAGCAGATGGGCGTATTTTGCTTCCACTGTCTCATATGCTTCAAATTCATCCCACAGCTCCCGTAAATAAGTTCCCTGGTCTTCCGGCAGTATTCCGAAAATCCGGTCCGCGGCCTTCACCTCCCGCTCTCTCTTTGTTGCTGCCCCTTCTGTGTCGTACGCATAGGTATCACCGGCGTCAATTTCCACCAGATCGTGAATCAGAACCATTGTCATAACCCGGCCCAGATCTGCATCTTCCTTCATATGTTCCTTCAGAAGCACTGCGGCCAGTGCCAGATGCCAGGAATGTTCGGCGTCATTTTCCTTTCTCTTCCCGTCTGCCAGGTAAGTCTGTCTGAAAATATTTTTTTCCTTGTCCACTTCCGTCAGGAATGCGATCTGCTTTTCCAGACGGCTTTTTTCTTCCTGATTATTTTTCTCCATTATACTCATCCGCCTTTCCTTCTCTGCTTTCTATCTGCCATTATAGCACATGTTTTCCGCAGCGGAATATTTTACTTTTCCTCCATGTGCGGATTCCCGCATAATCCCTTTCCGGTTTTTCAAAACCGGCCCGGACAATTTCCCCGCGAAGCACAAAAATCCCCTGCATCCAAAGCTGCTGCCTTGTCATGCAGGGGATTTTCCCGCTTTTTCATATTTTACAGGTCAACTTTTCCTGTTGTGTCGCCGTTTACTACATAGTAAGCTGCAGACTCTTCCGGTTTCAGATAGATTTTAACATCCTTCATATCGCCGACTTTGTTCTTAAGAACTTTTGTCCAGATCTCTTTAACTTTCTGGAAAATCTCTTTCTCCGTGTACTCTTTGCCTGCAAACTGAAGGAAGATTTCTGTCTTAACCTCAACCTTTTTTGCCGGTGCTTTCTTAGCCGCCGGTTTCTTAACTGCCGCTTTCTTAGCCGGAGCTTTCTTTTCAGCCGTCTTTGTCTCTGCTGCCTTTGTCTCTTCTGGTGTATCTACTAAAACTGCTGCTTTTGTCTCAAGCTTCTTTGTTGTGTCTTTTTTTGTCTCAATGGCTTTCGCAGTCGCTTTTTCTGCCTTAACTGCCGGTTTTGCTGTTTCTTTTACTTCAGCGGCCGGCTTTACTGCTGCCTTTTTTTCAGTTGCTGCCTTTGTTGTTGAAGATGCTTTTTTTACTGCCATACTTGTTTTTCCCTCCTAAAACTAATTCCAACCAAGTATTTTCCGCCGCCGGCATATTACTGCCGGTGCCGCTTAGACTTCATCTTATTCCTCAAAGTTCCAATGGGATTGTACATCATTTTTTTGTAAACGTCAAATTTTTTATTCATTATCCGGGTTTATCCGGTCTTTTTACTTTTTTCGCCATATCCCCTGAAAAAATCAGACAGTCCGTTCAGCGTCTTTATCAGTACCGGAATTTCCTGCTCATCCAGATTTTCAAGTACAGCCTCTGTCATTTTTTTATGGTATTCTTTATGATGGCTGAAAGCTCTTTTCCCTTTCTGAGTAAGACCGATAAACACAACTCTGCGGTCTTCTTCACTCCGTTTTCTGACTACATATTTCTTATTTACCAGACTATTGATGGCCGTGGTCAGGGAGCCTGCCGTTATGCCCAGTTTTTTTGCCACAACAGACATGGTATTCCCTCCGGAAAGACCGATTGCCTCAATGATATGCATATCGTTGTTGGTTATATCCTTGAATTCGTCGGTTATAATCGCTTCTTCTTCCAGCTTCAGTATTTCGTTAAATAAATTGACCAGAATATCATTGATTGTTTCATATGCATTCACCGGTCTGTCTCCTTTCTTTCCGGGCGGTCTTCTCAATGCGCAGCATTGGAACACCTGTTTTCAGATAAGGCCCGCAGGCAAATCGAAAGCTTTCATTCTTCTTTGCCGCGTTCAGGCAAACAGCGCCTGCATTACCTCACTGACTGTCTCTATTTTCTTTGATTTATATGCTTTTGCTCCGCAGAACAGAAGTCCTTTTTCCACATTTCCCTTTACCGCGTCAATCAGGCTGTCTGTAATGCAGTATGGGATCTGGGACGGGTTACATTTTGCCAGACATCCGTGACAGGGGCTGTGTCCGATCTTTTCCCCGTTCATCACACGTTTCATCAGAGGATTTATAATCGCTCTGCCCGGCATGCCCACCGGACTTTTCACGATCTGAATATCTTCTTCTGAAGCATTGATATAAGCCTCTTTGTACCGGATATCCGCATCGCATTCCTCTGTAGTGACAAACCGTGTAGCCACCTGTACGCCGTCTGCGCCCAGCGCCATCACACGCTTTACATCCTCGCTGTCATAGATTCCTCCGGCCACAACAACAGGAATCCGGATCCCATATTTCTCTCCATAGCCTTTCACAGTAGCTATTATCTTTTTAATTTCTTCCCCATAGGACTCTTCTGTATAACTGCAGAGCTCTTCTTTCTGGAATCCCAGATGTCCGCCTGCCAGAGGTCCTTCAATCACCACAAGATCAGCCGTACGTCTGTACTTCCGGTCCCAGTATTTGAGAATCACTTTTGCGGATCTGTCAGTGGAAACAATCGGCGCTATTTTCGTCTGACTCCCCTCCGTCAGAGCCGGCAGATCCGTAGGAAGCCCGGCGCCGCAGATAATGATATCGGCTCCGGCCTTTACTGCTGCCTTTACATGAGCCGCATGCTCCTTCAGCGCTGTCATAATATTGTATCCTATGATCCCGTCCGGAGAGATGGCTCTGGCTTTTTTCATTTCACTTTCAATGGCTCTTATATTTGCCTGGGCCGGATTTTTATCAAATTCCGGATCTCTGTAGCCGATCTGGGCCGTGGAAATGATCCCGATACCGCCTTCTTTTGCTACAGAACCGGCCAGCCGACCCAGACTGATACCAACGCCCATTCCCCCCTGTATAAGTGGAAATCTGGTGATTTTATCACCTATCTTCAGATTTTTCATGTTATCCTCACATTTCATTTTACAGCAGCGGATCTTCCCCGGCCGTCCGCAGGATTCTCCCGGACGCCCGGCAGCCCGATGCGCAATTTATATATTCCGGAATCTTTTATATCGTCTGACGGTCAGTTCCTCCGGATCCATAACCGTATATTTTTCAAGGAAATCCATGATCTGAACTTCCAGATCCATCGTCACCGGTTCCATGGTTTCCGTCGTAAACTCCTCCGGCTCCGCAATAACCTGTTCCACAATTCCAAGTTTCTTCAGATCATCTGCTGTCAGCTTCATTACCTCAGCCGCCTCAGCTGCCCGTTTACTGTCCTTCCAGAGAATACTTGCAAATCCCTCCGGCGAAAGGACAGAATAAATGGCGTTTTCCAGTATCCATACTTCATCGGCCACTGCCATGGCAAGTGCGCCGCCGCTGCCGCCCTCACCAATCACAACGGAAAGCACCGGAACTTTCAAACCGGAAAGTTCATACAGATTTCTGGCAATTGCCTCTCCCTGTCCCCGTTCCTCTGCTTCCAGTCCGCAGAACGCGCCCGGAGTATCAACAAAACAGATGACCGGCCGGCCGAACTTCTCCGCCTGCTTCATAAGACGAAGGGCTTTTCTGTATCCGTCCGGAGAAGGCATGGAAAAGTTCCGGTCCAGATTTTCTTTTGTAGTCTTTCCTTTTGCCTGGGCGATCACTGTCACCGGCATGCCGTGAAAGTGAGCGATGCCCCCTACAATCGCATGGTCATCTTTAAAATATCTGTCTCCGTGGAATTCCATAAAATCATCAAACAATGCCTCTATATAATCGGTTCCTACCGGACGGTTTTTCTTTCTGGAAATCTGAACTCGGTCCCATGCACTTAAGAATTTTTCTGTAGTTGCAGACCCGGCGTACATTTTACGCGCCGCTTTAACATTTGTATCCGAAAAACCTTTTTCACAATGCATCTTCAGGATCTGACCCAGTACATCTTTCATTTCTTCCCGTTCGATAATACGGTCCACAAAGCCGTGCTCCAGCAGAAACTCCGCTCTCTGAAAGCCTTTCGGAAGCTTCTGCCCTATAGTCTGCTCAATAACTCTGGGCCCTGCAAAACCAATCAGAGCCTTTGGTTCTGCCAGAATAATATCGCCCAGCATGCCGAAACTTGCCGTAACGCCGCCGGTTGTAGGATCTGTCAGCACAGTAATATACAGAAGTCCTGCATCGCTGTGTCTTTTCAGCGCTGCCGCAGTCTTCGCCATCTGCATCAGAGAAACGATCCCCTCCTGCATCCGGGCTCCTCCGGAACAGGTGAAAATAATTACCGGAAGTTTTTCTTCTGTAGCACGTTCCACCGCGCGGGCGATCTTCTCCCCCACAATATGTCCCATGCTGGCCATCATAAAACGGCCGTCGCAGATACCAAGCACGGCAGGATTGCCGTTGATTGACACTTTCCCGGTTACAACCGCCTCGTTCAGGTGTGTGCGTTCCTTCAGCCCGGCCACCTTTTCTTCATATCCTTTAAAATCAAGGGGATTGACAAAAGCCATATCCTTATCCCACTCTT
>DWZZ01000115.1 GCA_019117305.1 Candidatus Mediterraneibacter merdigallinarum
ATACCCGGGAGGATCATCAGGATCTGGCCAACCAGCTGTTCTCCGCTTACGCCAAGGTAGGCGATGCCCGGAACCTGGCTTCTGTTATCGGTGAAGACGAACTTTCCCCGATTGACAAGAAGTATCTGGAATTCGGAAAAGAATTCGAAGAACGCTATATCGGACAGGGGCAGGAAGAAAACCGAAGCATAATCGAAACACTGGATCTGGGCTGGGAGCTCTTAGGCAGGCTTCCAAGAGAAGAACTTGACCGTGTTGATACAAAGATTCTGGATAAGTATTACAAACCGATGGAGGAAGAATCATGACATCCGTCACCGTCAGGGAATACACTGCTGACGACCTGGATTCCATGATCCCGATCTGGAACGAGGTCATAGAAGAAGGCATTGCTTTCCCTCAGGAGGACTTTCTGAACAGGGAAACCGCTCCGGACTTTTTCGCGGAACAGAGTTACTGCGGCGTGGCGGTCGACGATTCCGGCCGGATCCTGGGGCTTTATATCCTGCATCCAAACAATGTAGGAAGATGCGGCCATATATGCAATGCCAGCTATGCGGTATCGTCTGCGAGCCGGGGACTTCATATCGGGGAAAAACTGGTTCTCGACTGCATGACACAGGCCCGCAGGATCGGATTTCAGATTCTCCAGTTTAATGCGGTTGTGTCCTCAAATACCCATGCCCGTCATCTGTATGAGAGAATCGGCTTTCATCCGCTGGGCACAATCCCCGGCGGATTCCGGATGAAGGACGGACACTATGAGGATATCTGTCTGTACTATATTGAGGTATAAATAACATCTGTGCGGCAGCCTCCAAATGGACATGCCGGCATGTCCGCCCGGCTCGTTGCCCGCAGGAATAAAAAGGAGGAATTTCATGGATCCACGTACATTTCCTACAAAGGGAAACCTGATGCTGGCCAAGAACTCTCTTGCACTGGCAAAACAGGGGTATGACCTGATGGACCGGAAAAGAAATATCCTGATCCGGGAACTGATGGATCTGATCGACGAAGCGCGGACGATTCAGGAAGAGATCGACACAACCTTTACCTACGCGTACCGCTGCCTCCAGAGCGCCAATATCGAAAACGGCATCAGCAATGTGGAGCTTCTGGCCTACACAGTGCCGATTGAGAATTCCATCACCATACAGACGCGAAGCATTATGGGGACTGAGATTCCCCATGTCAAATACATTCCTGACGCAGGAACTCCCACCTATGCTTTCAGCACCACCCACGAGTCTATTGACAAAGCAAGGGAGGCGTTCCGGAAGGTAAAGGATCTGACCATCAAACTTTCCATGGTGGAAAATGCTGCCTACCGTCTGGCAAGCAACATCAAAAAAACTCAGAAGCGCGCCAATGCGCTTCAGAATATTACAATTCCGATGTACTCTTCTCTTGTGTATACGATTACCAATGCCCTGGAAGAAAAAGACAGGGAAGAGTTCACAAGACTGAAAGTCATCAAGAGAATGAAGCAGAAAAAGGAGAGCGGCTGATTAAAGGCCGCTCTTTTTTACAGCCATTTATTCTGTTTTCCCCGCCTCCTGTTCTGGCCTTTTTCTCTGTTCTTCCTGTTTTTCCGGGCTTTCCGGTTTTCTGTATTCTATCCGGTTCGTATGGCCCCGATTGACTTGCAGACGCATATATGTCACAATGAATTTAACTTAAAAACACATGGGGGAATGTTTTATGAAGAGAAAAATTTTTGCAGTATTCTTTTCTGCGGCCATATGTCTTTTCTCTTTCAGCAGCTGCGGTTCATCTGAAAGCAGCCCGGATATTGATATTCAGGGTATAAAAGATGATATTACAGAACAGGATGAGGCAAAAGAGAATGCCAGGGAAAGTGCCGAAGAAAGGAAACAGGAAGAAGCGAGGGAGAATCGTGAAAAAATAAACGAGCGCCGGCAGAAGAATATTGATTCAGGAAAAGAGCGCAGAAAAGCGGCTGACCAGAAATTACTGGAAAGTTCGGATGACAGCCGGACTTCAGACACCCAACGCTCTTCTTCCCTTCCGTCCGGCGATGATCCCGCACAGAACAGCAGCGGTTCAGCGGGAAATACAGCCATGTGTCAGAACTGCGGCAAAGAATTAAGGCTTGTGGACTGCGGATACTGTTCCGGCAGCGGAACAGCCGGGTATTCGTCATGCCCGCGCTGCAACGGTGATGGAAAGATCTGCCAGAACTGCTTTTATAATCTGGACGGTTCCGGCGGCGGCAGTGTACAGAACGGCAGCGGAGTGTGCTCAGCCTGCAACGGAACCAGAACATGCCACGTCTGCTATGGAAATACTTATACCTATATCCCAAGTTATACAGACACTGCAGGAACCTATGTCTATTGTTCCAGCTGCAACGGCACAAATATCTGCGAATTCTGCGGCGGCACAGGACGGGAATAACAGCCGTTTTATCAGCAGATTCATCGAAAAAACTGCGGCTCAATGCTACCGGCATTGAGCCGCAGCGTCTTATACGGCACATCTCTTATCCCGAAAATTATCTCACCCTGATCTTAACACATATTTTACTTACTTTTCACCTTCTTCGGATAGCGGGAATCTTCAGATTACCTGACAATAAAAGGAAGATATGCAATAAAGGAGGAAAAGGAATATGGGAAAACGGCTGCTTTCACTGTTCACAGCAGTACTTTTCACGGTCCTGGCCGCCGGCTGCGGCATAAGCGGCCCGGCGTCACAGACCGGGAATTCCGCGGATGAGACAACCCTGCGTATTCTGTCCGGATCGGAGAACCAGGAACTGGAAAATATTATCCAGGACAGTGCCCGGAATGCGGGTATACGGGTAGAGATGGATTATAAAGGATCCGTGGATATTATGCGGGAACTGGAAACCGGCGCAGAAGGATACGACGCTGTATGGCCTGCCAGCAGCATATGGATTTCCCTCGGAGATAAGAACCATATGATCAAGCACAGCCAGTCCGTTTCCATTACTCCTGTGGTATTCGGCATCCGCCGGAGTCTTGCGGAAGAGCTTGGATTTACCGACCGGGATCTATCGGTACAGGATATTCTGAACGCCATCACAGATAAAAAGATGACCTTCTGCATGACAAGCGCCACACAGTCCAATTCGGGGGCCAGCGCATATATCGGATTCCTCTATGCGCTGCTCGGCAAACAGGAGGGGCTCACTGCGGAAGATCTCCGGAATGAAACGCTCCGGGAAAACATCCGGGCGCTTCTGGGCGGCGTGGACCGGAGTTCCGGAAGCTCCGACTGGCTGAAAGACCTTTTCCTTTCCGGAGACTATGACGCCATGGTCAATTACGAATGTCTGATTATCGATGCCAACGAACAGCTGGAAGCGGAAGGAAAAGAGCCCCTCTTCGTGGTATATCCCTATGACGGACTCTCTATCGCGGACTCTCCGCTGGGATATGTGGATCACGGAGATGAAACCAAAGAGGAAGCTTTTCTCGCCTTCCAGGAGAATCTCCTCTCCGGAGAAAGCCAGAGCGCGATCGAGGCAACCGGACGCCGGATCACTGCCAATGGAGTTTCTGACGAAAATAAAGATGTGTTTAACAGCAGCTGGGGAATTGACACAGAGCGGATCCTTTCACCGATCCAGATGCCCTCCGCCGATGTTCTGATGGAGGCCCTGAATGTATATCAGACCAGCTTTAAAAAGCCTTCTCTGAATATTTACTGTCTTGATTTTTCCGGCAGTATGCGCGGAACCGGCGAGTCGCAGCTCAAAGAGGCCATGTCCCAGATCCTCATTCAGGAAAATGCGCGGAAAAATCTGCTCCAGGCAAATGAAGGAGAAGTCAATATTGCGATTCTGTTTAGCGACGGCATTAGAAATATCCTGTCTGCCGACGGATATTCCGATGAGGCGCTTCAGAAGCTCTATGACCAGATCGCCGCGGAATCTCCCGGCGGCGGTACAGATATCTATACTGCCGCAGCCCGGGCATATGAGATTGCTTCCGGCTATGATTTAAATGATTATACTCCCGCCGTCATTCTGATGAGCGATGGGGTATCCAGTTACAATAAAGAAGTATTTGACAGCGCCGTGGAAACATACGGCAATGATATCCCTGTATTTTCCATTACATTTGGAGACGCGGATCCCGACCAGCTGGAAGAGCTGGCAGAGATGACCGGCGCCCGGGTATTTGACGGGACGGAAGATCTGACGGAAGCATTCCGCGGCGTAAAGGGATATAACTGAAATCTATGGAATCCGGCTGCACCCGGTACGAAAGATACGGCACAGCAGCCGGGAAAGGACCGAAAACAGACATGAAGCACAACAATCAGAAAGAAATACTTTCCATTCTTGTTTCCGCCCTGCTGGCCCTTGTTCTGTTCTGCATCCTGCTTTTCTGCCTGAAATGGAATCTGTTTCTGTGCATGCTCCTTACCGCCGGCGTCTACCTGGCTCTCAGCCTGCTGCTCCGGCCGGTGCCGCGGATCGGAAAAGTGGAGATCGATTCTCTGGAGAACGGAGAATTTCTGAACGAACGGCTGACCGAAGCCAGTTCCGACTACATCCGCATGCGCAGAGCAGCCGCGCAGATAACGGAAGAACCCCTGCATACAGAGTGCGGCGGACTTCTCACCCTTGCCGGAAATATTTTAAAATATCTGACAGCCAATCCGGAAAAAATTCCTGCTGCCCGCCGGTATATCGACTATTATCAGGAAACAGCGGCAAATGTGCTGGAACACTATACTGAACTTAAGGGAAGCGGGCTTTCCACCAGCGAGTCAGAGCGGATTCTTTCCGGCACACGGGAGACCGTATCCACTCTGAAGCAGGCATTTCAGATGCAGTTCGAAAAACTGATGCAGGACGAACTTATGGATATGGAAGCCGATCTGAAGCTTTTAAAACAGACTCTGCGCTCGGAAGGCTACAGGGAACCAGAAAAAAAGAAAGGTCTTGAACAGGAATGAAAAAGAAAATCGCAGGACTCATACTCCTGGTTATCATAACGGGGGCAATCGGAGGCATCTATCTGTTCACAGAGAGCAGAAACGAGGCCGGCACCCCCGGACTTATTTCCGTCAGCGGATATATCGGCGGTGAAAAGACAGAATTACTGGAAGATGAAGAAGTACAGGATATTCTTCAGAACCGCTATCACCTTAAAACGGACTATTCCAAAGCGGGCTCTCTGGATATGATGACCGCTGACCTGAACGGCAAAAACTATCTCTTTCCTTCCAGCAGTATTGCTGAGGAATACTATACAGACCTGTACGGCGATCCGGTACAGAGCGAAATCATACTGAATACTCCTATCGTCCTGTACACACACAGATCCGTCCTTGACGCTTTTGACAGTCAGGGGCTGATCACCAGAAATGGAAATGCATACAGCATCGACATGACCCGTCTGGTAGAGCTGATTCAGAATGATACCAGATGGTCGGACATCGGACTTCCGGAACTTTACGGCAATGTGTCAGTGGACACCACGGATCCGGCAAAATCCAACTCCGGAAATATGTTCGCGGCGCTGCTGGCAAATGTCCTGAACGGCGGCCAGACTCTTACAGAGAATGACGCGGCAGAAATTGTGCCTGAACTTCAGGCCATATTCGGGAAGCTGGGATATATGGAAACCTCATCCTCGGATCTGTTCAGCCAGTTTCTCCGGATGGGCGTCGGAGCAAAACCAATCATTGCCGGCTATGAAAGCCAGCTTATCGAATATGCCTCCATTCACCCGGAAGAATACGAAAAGATAAAAGATGATATTGTCATGCTCTATCCTTCGCCCACGGTATGGTCCTCTCATATTCTTATCGCCCTGGACGAAAAAGGGCAGGATTTTCTCGATGCTCTTCTGGATGACGACATCCAGGAAATCGCATGGAAACGGCACGGATTCCGCACCGGAAATTACGGAACGCTGTCCGATCCGGATTCCCTGGCGGCAGACGGAGTAGCAGCCTCCATCAGCCAGGTCACTCCTGTCCCCTCATACGATACAATGAAAATTATTATCGAATCACTGCAGTAAGTACTGCTTTCTGCGGATATCATCTACATTCCTTTTTCCGCAGGAAGCATCCGGTATTACGAAAGGAGATATTTTATGTCAGAAATTACACTCTCTGACCTGATTAAAACCAGTTCCGCTGCCGCGGAAGTTCCCTCAGAAACCACGCCGGAAGAAATCTCGGCTCAGATCAGCGTCCTGACTCCCGAAGAACGGCGTCAGGCCGACGAAATCCGCGAACAGATCGATGTGCGGGATTCCCAGATGGTAATGCAGTTCGGCGCGGGAGCCAGACAGAATATTGCGGACTTTTCCGAAAATATCCTGAAAAATATCCGCGCAAAAGATTCCGGATACGTAGGCGCTCTTATGACTGATCTTGTGACAAATGTGGAAAAACTGGACTTTGACTCACTCGAAAAAGGAAACGGTATCCTGGGATTGTTCCAGAAACTGGAGGCAAAAGTAAAACGCTTTCTGGCCCAGTACGAAAAGCTGGAATTGCAGGTCGGCCGGATTGAAGGGAAACTGGAGGAGGCCCGCATGGAAATGCTCAAAGATATCGGCATCCTGGACTCACTCTATGAAAAGAATCTGAACTACTTCCGCCAGCTTCAGGTCTACATCACCGCCGGCCAGGAAAAGCTGGATGAACTGAGGGAGAAAACCATCCCTTCGCTCCGCGCGGAGGCTGAAAAAAGCGGCGCCCCCATGCATGCCCAGCTTGTCAGAGACTTTGAAGACCTGGTAAACCAGTTCGAGAAAAAGCTTTATGACCTTAAAACAAGCAAAACCATCGCCATTCAGACCGCGCCGCAGATCCGGCTGATTCAGAACAACGACAAACTTCTGGCCGATAAGATCCAGACAGCAATACAGGAAACGATTCCTCTCTGGAAGAGCCAGATGGTTATGGCCCTGGGACTGTACCGCCAGCAGGAGGCGTTGCGGCTGCAGCGAAATGTAACAGAAACCACAAACGCCATGCTGCTGAAGAACTCGGAAAAACTGAAGCAGAACACACTTGATGTGGCAAAGGAATCCGAGCGCGGCATCGTAGATATTGAAACTCTGAAAAAAGCAAATCAGAATCTGATATCCACCATAAATGAAGCAGTCCGCATTCAGAAGGAAGGACACGAAAAACGGGCTGCCGCTGAACAGGA
>DWZZ01000116.1 GCA_019117305.1 Candidatus Mediterraneibacter merdigallinarum
AAACACCGAAAATGTGGAAATCAAATGTGAAATCCGTCAGAGTAAAAACAGAAGGCGGTTCCAGAAAAATGTATGTTTGTACATCATGCCTGAAGTCAGGACGTGTTGAAAGAGCATAATTTTCCACAGAAGCAGAATGAAAATTAAACCCGTATCTGTTTTGACAGATGCGGGTTTTTTCTTTCTCTTCTCAGCAGCAGAACAGACGATATCCCAGTACTACAAAGATCAAAAGCAGGATGACCCCCCATACCAGATTGGGGAGAAGCATCATTATAAACATGCCTATGGCAATCCAGAACAGCGCAAAACCGCATACTTTTTTCATACTTCTGCTCCCGGGTATCCTATTGATTTATTCTATGCGCAGTATCCGGCTCCTATTCCGCTGTGTTTCATATTTTTGCAATTCTGGCCGGATGGATTATAAGATCCCTTTTTCAGTCCTGTTCATCTCCGTCGGAATCCAGAATATCCATAACATCTTCTTCAGTCATTTTTTCTTCTTTTCCGGAAGTAAATCTGTCTACAACATCAGGAATCATATCAAGGATTTTGGTAATCGTATCCTGATTTTTAATATTTACCAGTTTCGTTCTGCCGTCCTGGATTACGATTACAGCGCTGGGAGACATTTTTCCGCCGATTCCGCCCATTCCTCTTTCTTTCTTTTCACCGGTAAATGAACCGGCTCCGATTCCGAAAGATACATCAACCAGTGGGAGGATAATTGTCCCATTAATATGAATGGCGTCTCCTACTACCGTTTTGGATGAAATTACTCCGTCCATTCCCTGGAACAGTGACTCTACTGTTGCCTTAAAGTTATTGTTTCCTTCAGCCATACTTCATTTCCTCCTCTTATTAACTATGACCTGTCTTTGTCAATTCTGTTTATTCTGTTTAATCTGTTTATTCTCTGCCGGTTATAATTTAAATCTTCGCAGATGTCTGTATGTCACTTTTACGTTTCTGTCAAAGAACAGATTCCAGGCCGGAATAAGCACATAAAGCAGACGAAGTTTTCCTTCTGCCAGCAGGGAACCATTCAATACTTCATGTTCAAAGTCAGCCCGGATATCCACATATTCTCCGATCAGCGGATAAATTATGCTGATTCCGGCAAGCAGATATCCGGTATGTGCCGGATCCTGAAAGCCGAATTCAATATTTCCTTCCAGCTTTTTCGGCCGGAGATAACGGAGCAGTCTTTTCAGCTCTTTTATTGTCCGGGAAAAAGCTTTTTTATGGATCTCATTTGTAAGAAAGCGCTGAAGCTTTTCTTTTTTCTTTGTCAGCGATTTTATATTAGCACATATTTTTTGAAATGTATATTTTATCTTGTCCCGATATGCAGATATTTTTTCAAAAAAAGAGGCTTTTTTCACCTTTTTTTCTTTCTCTTCCTTTTCCTTTGGAATATGTTGTTCCGGTATCGGCTCACGGGAAATATTATGCTGTACGGAAGAACGGGGATGCGGCGTTTTCTCAGGACTGCTGACGGATTTCTCCGGGTTCTGCCTGTCTGTTTTTATTGCTTTTTTCACGCCGCTTCCCGCTTCTTTTACTGTACTGTTGTTCTTTTCCGGCTTTACATAAGTATCTGCGCCGTATTCTCCGGCGCTGTCAGATCGCTTCCATGCCGCGCGGAACTTCCAGATCAGCGTCCCATTTTCGTAGACGGCTTCTCCGGAAATCAGATGAATCAGCCAGTGAAACTTTACTCTCCATTTGAGCGATTCGGCAGTTCCATTCCAGGAGAGGGCAGCCTTATAGTGCGCGGGAAGCAGAATCAAAGCAGCAAGCAGGAGAATGACAATGCCAAAGACAGCAAGCAGCACAAATCCCAGTATTTTCAGTATGAGAAAAATTATATGTAGCATCTGTTTTACCGCCCTGTTTTTTCAAATTCTTCCTGCCGTTCCTGAATAAAACGGCGGATGTCAGCCGTGCCTGTTTTATGGTACGCGTTATCTGTTATCTGTTCTACAAGGAAAAGCGCCTCGCTATAGCCATCAGCCATACCTACTACAAAGAGTCCGGAATGGTCAAATACATGCTGTCGCAGCAGAACAGAAGAGAAAAACTCAAGCTGATTCTGCGATCCCTGCGAAAGTGCAATGATATAAACGGAGGGAAGCAGTTTCTTTTTTTTCAGCTTTCTCTTCAGTGTGGCTTTTTTCCGCTGCCAGCCCTGGCTGACATACAGATCACAGTAAAATTTTACATGCATATCTTTTCCCCGCCTGTCAGTTATAATAGGAATCCAGAATCTGTCCCGCCAGAGATACTGCTCTGCCGCTGGCGCTTCCGTCTGATCCCTCTGTGATCACGGTAATAACCAGCTCCGGGTCATCTACATTAGTAAAACCGATAAACCAGGAGTGGGTCCGGTCTTTGTCGGACATGCTGTACTCAGCCGTACCTGTTTTTCCGGCTACGGTATAAGACTTTCCGCTTAATACGGACGCAGTTCCTTCCTCAACTACCGCAGTCATATATTCCTTAAGCTGTGCAGCCTCTTCGGAGGTCATCAGTCTTCTGTAGCTTTTCGGTACATTTTTTCGGACCTCGCTTCCCGTATAATTGGTAACACTGTCTACCAGATAGGGTTCCATCAAAGTGCCGCCGTTGGCGATAGCCTGGGTAATCAGCGCCATATGATAAGGACTTACCATTGTATTTCCCTGTCCCATAGCTGTCATCATGACTTCAGCAGAGCCGGAATCCTCTGTCAGAGTAAAGGAACTTTTTGTATAGTCCAGAACACCGGGCAGCGATTCGTTAAAAAGAAGATCCTCCGCGGTTTTTCTGTATTCCGGAATATTCAGGGAAAGACCGATATTGGAGAAGGAGGCATTACATGAGTTTGCCAGAGAGCTCTCCAGATCCTCATGTCCGTGTACGCTTCCGCCTGCACAGTGAATCGTTGTATCTCCTACTGTAATTCCTCCGGTACAGTCATAGGTATAATCTGCATAGTTACTGTTCTGCCGCATAAACGCAAGAGTCGTAACAACCTTGAATGAAGACCCGGGGGCGTAGGATCCGTTTGTGGCGCGATTCAGAAGAGGACTGTTTTCCTCATCTGAATTCAAGGTTTCCCAGTTCGCCCGGATCTCATTCGGATCAAAAGTAGGTTTTGAAACCATAGCCAGAATCTTTCCTGTATCTGCCTCCATAACAATTACAGCGCCTTTATTATCTCCAAGGGCATCATATGCCGCCTGCTGCAGATCGGCATCCAGCGTGGTTACTACTGTGTCGCCCATATTTTTCTCGCCGCTGAATTCATTCTGAATCTTTTCTACAAAAAATGCGTTTGATGTAAGCAGTTCAAAATTTTCCACCGATTCCAGACCTGTTTTTCCAAGTTCTGTATCACTGTAGCCGATCACATGCGCAAAAACAGAACCGTAAGGATAATTTCTGGTCTCTGTGCCGTCATCAGCCACTAAAGTTTCGGCAAGTACATTTCCGTTTCTGTCTACAATATCACCCCGCACTACAGTTTCCGCAAACAGATCCTGACGTTTATTATACGGACTGTTCACAAAACTGCCTGCGCGGATGATTGTGAAGTAGACAATATAAATCATAAGGGCAATAAAAAGAATTACAAAGAAGTAAGTGACTCTTGCAAATTCTTTATTTCGAGCGCGTTCTCTGCCTCTGCCGCGGTCTCTGTTTCGGGACTTCTTCGAATTTCGACCCGCTTTTCGCTGTCTTTCGCCCGGTACTTCTTCCCAGTTCATTTCTCAGCTCCCTTTCTTTTTTTCGTTCTATCTTCTCCTCTTCATCTTCTCTCAGTATATACAATCCCTGAATGATGCCAAACATAATCATAGTGCTCAGCATGGAACTACCCCCGTAGCTTACAAAGGGCAGGGTCATTCCGGTAGACGGTATAAATTTGGTTACGCCTCCGATCTGCAGGAATACCTGGAAAATATAGCAGGTTCCCAGTCCAAGAGCTACAAGTTTATAAAATGGATTGCGCAGTTCCATGGCAATATTCAGAAACATGACATAACAGCTTACACAGATCAGGATCAGGCATAATGCATAGATCACTCCCATCTCTTCCGTAATTGCGGAAAAGATAAAGTCCGTTTCCGATACCGGAATCATGTCCGGCTGTCCTTTAAAAAGTCCTGTACCAAACCAGCTGCCCGTACCAATAGCAAACAATGACTGAGCCACCTGATATCCGCTTCCGTTATAGGACGCAATTGGATCCTGCCATGCTTCCACACGGACCTGAATATGGGAGAACAGATGATACCCTGCTACAGCAGCCAGACATCCTGCGGCAATTCCGGCCAGGACATATAAAGGCTGTCTTGTAGCCACATACAGCATGACCAGA
>DWZZ01000117.1 GCA_019117305.1 Candidatus Mediterraneibacter merdigallinarum
TGATTAAGAGTCAGGTGCTCTGCCAGCTGAGCTAATCGCGCATTTTACGTTTTTATATTACTTTTCGTAACGCAAGAGATATTATATAACAGTTTTCGGAGGAATGCAAGAAGTTTTTTTGTTTTTTTGCATTTTCCGTCAATTAATGCACGTATCCATGTCATTTCGCAGATGAAAACAATTCCAGCAGGACTTCTGCAGGAACAACGCCTACCACTGCTCCTATTGGTTTTCCACTGTCAAACGCTATAAAAGAGGGAACTTTTTCTATTCCGTACTGGTCTGACAGACGGATTTCTTCCCCGGTATTGACCTGACATACTCTGATTTCAGGATGATCTTCGGAAAATTTTTTCAGAACATCTTCCATCATTGCGCATTTCGGGCACCATGATGCGTAAAATTCTACCAGTACCGCTCCATGGCAGTCATATACCTCTTTCTGAAAATTTTTTTCTGTTACTTTTACTATCATCACAGCCCCCTCCTTTATGCGTATTTCTTTTTTGTATACAGCATGTTTTCCGGTTTTACGGCTTTTTGTTCTGTTGTGCCGCTGAGTTATTTCTTCCTGTGATCGTGGTCATGACAGCCCGTGGAATTGAGAATTTTGCATACATCGTCAAAAGAAGCGCGCATGCAGAGCAGTTTTCTGTTCAGTTTGGGTCTGCAGTAAATCTGTTCTCTGATGCATCTTTTCCAGCAGTCTTTCCTTTTCATAAACAATCACCCGGCACATTATACATATAATGTATTATATGCCGGGCGCATGCAAAGGGTTCTTTCATATACCCTTTTCATATATCATATTTTCAGCTATTTTCTTACCGCTATGAATTTATTTACCGGGTTTCCTTTTGAAGAAAACTTTTCTTCATACTCTGTCATTACATTTCCCTGACTCATAACTTCATTGTGATGCAGATCAAATGTAAAACATTTCAGCGGCCATCCGGCCTCCTCCAGCTGTTCCAGAGAAAAACGGAATAATTCTGTATTATCTGTCTTAAATTCCAACAGTCCGCCCTCACAGAGAATCTTCTCATACCGCGCCAGAAATTCCACCGAAGTCAGCCTCCTTCTGGCATGCCGTGCTTTTGGCCACGGATCTGAAAAATTAAGATAAATCCGGTTCACTTCATCCTGCGCAAAAACATCCTCCACATTTCTGGCGTCCATACAGACAAAGCGGACATTCTTCAGTTCACAGAATTCCTCTGTATCAAATTTTTCTATCGCACGCAAAAGCACGCTGGAATACCGTTCAATCCCCACAAAATTAATATCCGGATGAGCCTTTGCCATACTAAGCAGAAACCGGCCTTTCCCCATGCCAATCTCAATATAAATCGGATTCTTATTTCCAAAAACCTGCCTCCAGCATCCTTTCTGATCTTCCGGTCTTTTTATTACAAAGCGGTGCTCCCGGATTACGCCCTCCGCCCGTGGTATATTTCTCAGTCTCATTTGCCATCCTCCTGTCATCAGTTCATTATATCAGATCACTCCGCAAAGTGCAGTCCTTTTCACTGTTAAGTCACAGACTTCTCCTCATTTCTTCTTAATTATAATAACATGCCTGCGGCATAAGATGAAGAACCTGACCTGTTGTAAGTCATCTGACATTTTTCACGCAAGAATTCAGACTTCTTTTTCGGAGGGTATCAGACTGTTTATCAGGGGATTTTTTATCCGTCTAATCTGTTCAAATTCTGCCTTTTCCCGGCTTGCATTTTCGGTAAAAAGGTGTATGATTAAGTATATTGTGATTTATTAAAAAATCATAAATTAAGGAGGCTTTTCATGGACTCTATTGTAAACAGACTGACAGAAATAGAAGATGCCGCATCTGCCATTGTGCAGCATGCCGAAGATCAGAAGGAAGAGCTTAACAGAGAGTATGAGGAGAAACGCAAAGCGTTTGACGCAGATCTGGAAGCCAGGACTCAGGCCCGTATCCGTTCCATCCGCGAAGAGCTGGAGCAGAACACATCTCAGATACTTGACAGTCAGAACGGCCAGAGTGACGCGGCGATTGATGCTCTTCAGAAAGAATACGATCAGCGGCACACAGAATATGCCCGCGAGATTTTGAAACGTATTACCGAGGTGTAGCCTATGGGAAATTTACTGGAATACAGCGGAATCGTGACAAAGATCCGTGCGATGCGGGCGAAACTTCTTACACCGAAACAATTTGAGGAAATCGCCGGCCTCGGCAGTGTCCTGGAAATTGTGGATTATCTCAAAAAGAACACAGCCTATGCGGACGTTCTTGAGATGCTGGAGGAAGATCAGCTCCACCGCGGAAATATTGAGAAGGTGCTGACTCAGTCCCTGTATCACGATTACACCAAAATCTACCGGTTCTGCGGGCAGAAGCAGCGGCGTTTTATGAAACTGCTTGTTAAGAACTATGAGATTGATCTGATTAACTACTGTCTGCGTATTGTCATCAACAGGTACAAACAGCCGTTTGATATTAATTATAAGCGTCCCTTTTTTGACAGATATTCTCAGATATCAATCGAAAAGCTGATCACCTCCCGTACAACAGACGAGCTGGTGGAGAATCTGAAAGACACGGAATATTACGCCCCGCTGAAAAAACTTAAAGACGCCCAGAATGTCACGCTTTATGATTACAACCTGACTCTGGACCTCTATTTTTATACCTCCACATGGAAAGAGCAGAAAAAGTTGCTCAAGAAAAAAGATCTGGAACTTTTCATCCATGAACGGGGATCGAAAATTGATCTGCTGAATCTGCAGTGGATCTACAGGGCAAAAAAATATTATAACATGAAGCCGGCGGATATTTATCTTCTGCTAATTCCGATTCATTACAAAATTTCCACGGATCAGATCAAGGAAATGGTAGAAGCGCCCGGCCTGGAAGAGATGCAGAATGCAGTCAACCGGACAGTATACGCAAAACATTACCAGTTCCGGCAGAAGATAGACACTTTTAACATTGAACAGATCTACGCCGACTGTCTGCACCACCTTTATACTGTTGATTTACGGCATAACCCATACTCTCTGGCCGAAATCAACACATACTTCTTTTTAAAGGAAGAAGAACTGAAAAAGCTGACGACCGCCATGGAGTGCGTAAGATACAGTCTGAGCCCCGGCGAGACGCTGGCATACATTGGAGGTAAGACCCGATGATTGTAAAAATGAAATTTATCAACATATCCGGTCCGCGCAATGATATTGACCGTGTTACGGACCTGTATCTCTCCCGCTATGAGATACAGCTGGAATCCGCGCTGTCAGAGCTTAAGACTGTGGATAACCTTCGGCCTTTTGTAGAAATTAATCCTTACAGAGACGCTCTGAACAAAGCGGTTCAGTTTGTAGGTTACCTTCCAAACGCGGATGAAGTAACTCCCGACACTTCTCTTGGACTGGATGACATGTTCGAAGTTGTCCGAAAGGCCAATGAAGACTATCAGTCTCTTCAGGAAAAGAAAGAAAAACTGAAGAAAAAGACAGAAGAACTGCGTGCGAAACAGCAGGTTATCGCTCCCTTCCGTCCGCTCAACTGCGACCTGCACAAGGTGCTTCACTACAGATACATCACATACCGTTTCGGACGGATCGCCGTGGAGTTCTACCACAAGATGCAGAAATATCTTATGGATGATCTGAACGCTATCTTTGTAGAGGGCGACCGGGATGAAAGCTTCGTATACGGTGCATATTTCGTTTCTCCCGGAGAGGCGCAGAAAGTAGACGCAGTATTCCGTTCCCTTCATTTTGAACGGATTGAACTCAGAGACGAGTTCGAGGGAACGCCGGCTTACGCTTACCAGTCGCTGGAGCGTGAAATTGCCCGTGTCAATCTGGAGATTGAAGATCTGGACAAGGAAGCCGGAGAGATGCTCGCCGACCGCGCTCCTCAGCTTATAGCCGCAAAAAACCGGCTGGAAGAACTGGCCAATAACTTTGATGTCCGTAAACTGGCTGCAAGAATGGAAGACAATAAGGAAGACTACTATATCCTGTGCGGCTGGATGGCCGATGATGATGTAGAAAAGTTCCTCGAAGAGGTCAGGGACGATGATAAAGTATTTGTCGTTGTGGAAGATGACCATGACGCCTACTTTGGCGAACCTCCTACAAAACTGGAAAACCCGAAGCTTTTCAAACCATTTGAAATGTTCGTCCAGATGTACGGTCTTCCCGCTCACAATGAGATGGATCCCACAATATTTGTCGGGCTGACCTACTCCTTCATCTTCGGCGTAATGTTCGGAGATGTAGGGCAGGGACTTCTTCTTCTGATCGGAGGATTCCTGATCTATCACTTTAAGAAAGCTCCGCTGGCAGGCATTATTGCGACGGCAGGTGTATTTTCCACTATATTCGGTTTTATGTTCGGAAGTATTTTCGGATTTGAAGATGTCTTACAGCCTCTGTGGATCAGACCGATTGACCATATGACAACGCTTCCCTTCCTGGGCAAGCTGAATACGGTATTTATTGTGGCCGTAGCTTTCGGTATGCTCCTGATCATGGTAGCGATGGTGCTCCACATCATCAACGCCCTGAAGAGCAAAGATATCGAGAACGCCTGGTTTGACGCGAACGGCGTGGCAGGACTGGTTTTTTATATTGCAGTTGTTGTCACAATTGTGCTGTTTCTGACAAACAGACCGCTGCCCGGCGGAATTGTAATGGCAGTTATGTTCGGCGTTCCGCTGATTCTGATTTTATTTAAAGAGCCCATTACGCGGGCCATCCAGAAACGCGCAGACAAAATGGAAGTAGGAAAGGGAATGTTCCTTGTGCAGGGATTTTTCGAGATGTTCGAAACACTGCTGAGCTACTTTTCCAACACAATCTCCTTCATCCGTATCGGCGCTTTCGCTGTCAGCCACGCAGCCATTATGGAAGTAGTGCTGCAGCTTGCCGGCGCTGAAAGCGGCCACCCGAACTGGATCGGCGTAATCTTCGGCAATCTGTTCGTATGCGGATTTGAAGGACTGATCGTCGGCATCCAGGTACTGCGTCTGGAATATTACGAAATGTTCAGCCGTTTCTACAAAGGCAGCGGCCATGCATTTGATCCATATACAAAAAAGAAAACGAATAAAAAGTAGGAGGATTCCACCATGACATTAGCAACAAAAATCATTTTAATCGCAACACTGATTTTAAGTATTATTATTCCGTTCGGCTACTACCTGATCGGCGAGAAAAACAAAAAGCGCTACAAACGTTCCATTGGCGTAAATGCGTTCTTCTTCTTCGGATGCTTTGTCGTTGCTTCTATTATGATGCTCGGCGGCGGAGATGTACAGGCGGCAGAAAGCGCGGCTTCTGATCCGGGATTCGCCACAGGCCTTGGTTATCTGGCTGCTGCTCTTGTTACCGGACTGTCCTGCATTGGCGGCGGTATCGCCGTAGCAAGTGCGGCAAGCGCTGCTCTCGGCGCAATCAGCGAGGACTCCAGCGTACTTGGTAAGTCTCTGATCTTCGTAGGTCTTGCAGAAGGTGTATGCCTGTACGGACTGATTATCTCCTTCATGATTCTCGGAAACCTGTAAGATACACGAATTGACGGATACTGAAATGATCCAGATATAAAACAGGAGTGACATACTATGAAAATGTTTCTGATCAGTGATAATGTCGATACCTATACAGGGATGCGGCTGGCCGGAGTGGACGGCGTGGTCGTACATGAGCGCGACGAACTCAGGGACGCTCTGGAAAACGTGCTGTCAGACAAAACCGTGGGTATCGTTCTCCTCACAGAGAAGTTCGGCCGGGAATTTCCCGATATTATAGATACCTTCCGTCTGGAACGGAAAATGCCCCTTCTTGTGGAGATCCCTGACAGACACGGAACCGGACGAAGGAAAGATTTTATCACGTCCTATATCACCGAGGCAATCGGGCTGAAGCTGTAACCCCGGCCCGAACTACGAAAAACAAACATAAGGAGGGATTCCTCTTGACTCTGGAAGAAAAAATCTCACACCTGCAGACTACATCTATGGAACAGGCCCGGGCAGAGGGCAACGCGATCATAGATTCCCACAGAGAAGCGCTTGAGAAAGTCTTTGAGGACCATAAAGCAGAGGCGCTGCACCAGTCTGAGACACGCATCAAAGCCGAAACGCGGAATGCCCGGCTTGCGCTGAACCAGGCCTCAGCAAAATCGCAGCTTGAAATCAAACGCCGGCAGGGAACGGTCCAGCAGGAACTGAAAGATAAAATATTTAAAGAGGCGTTAAGTCTTGTTGAAGATTATATGAAAACCGAAGCGTATGAAGATTTTCTCATCCGCTGCATCCGCCAGGCCAAAAACTTTGCCGGAGAAGATGAGATAATCATCTATATCAATCCGTCTGATGAGAAAAAACGTTCTGCTCTTGAAAATGCCGCGCGCGTTACCCTTACTGTCAGCGCGGAGGATTTTATCGGCGGCATTCGCGCGGTTATCCGAAGCCGGAATGTTCTGATTGACAATTCCTTTAGAACGCAGCTTCGCAATGAATATGATAAATTTCTGTTTTTAGGAGGTGACGGCATTGCTTAAGACAGCAACAATCTACGGAATTAACGGGCCCGTCATTTACCTGAAAGGGAACACCGGATTTTCCATGTCTGAGATGGTCTATGTCGGGAAGCAGAAACTGGTAGGCGAAGTAATCGCCCTCGACAAAGATCTGACCACAGTTCAGGTGTATGAGGAGACATCCGGGCTTCGTCCCGGAGAAGAAGTTACAGCCAGCGGCGGCGCGGTTTCTGTAACTCTGGCCCCCGGTATTCTGAATAATATTTTCGACGGTATCGAACGTCCTCTGGAACGGATCGCAGACTCTGCCGGGGCATTTATTACCCGCGGTGTCAGCGTGGATTCCCTGGACAGACAAAAAAAATGGGATACCCATATTACAGTTTCCAAAGGTCAGTATCTCCACGGCGGAGATATTATTGCCGAGGTGCCGGAGACACACGCTATTGTCCACAAATGTATGGTGCCTCCCGATATGGAGGGAACTGTTATTAACACCGTACCTGACGGAAGCTACACCATTGATGAACCCCTGATTACGCTTCAGCTCCAGGACGGTACAGAAAAACAGCTTACAATGACCCAGAAATGGCCGATCCGGGTACCCAGACCGGTACACCACCGTTTTCCCGCGTCTGTGCCGCTGATCACAGGCCAGCGTATTATCGATACTATGTTTCCAATCGCGAAGGGAGGCACTGCCGCTATCCCGGGAGGATTCGGAACCGGAAAAACCATGACCCAGCATCAGATTGCCAAATGGGCGGACGCTGATATTATCATCTATATCGGGTGTGGCGAACGTGGAAATGAGATGACACAGGTACTGGAGGAGTTCGGTGAACTGACCGATCCCCGTACCGGCAACCCGTTGATGGACCGCACCACCTTAATCGCGAATACTTCAAATATGCCCGTGGCTGCCCGTGAGGCAAGCATTTATACCGGACTGACTCTTGCCGAGTACTACCGGGATATGGGCTATGACGTAGCTATTATGGCGGACTCCACTTCCCGCTGGGCTGAAGCTTTGCGTGAGCTCTCCGGACGTCTGGAGGAAATGCCGGCAGAGGAAGGTTTCCCTGCCTATCTGGCATCCCGGCTGTCCGCATTTTACGAAAGAGCCGGCATGATGCACAATCTCAACGGGACAGACGGTTCTGTAACAATTATCGGCGCGGTTTCTCCTCAGGGAGGCGATTTCTCCGAGCCGGTAACCCAGAACACCAAGCGTTTCGTCCGCTGTTTCTGGGGACTGGACAAAAGTCTGGCCTACTCCAGACATTTTCCGGCCATCCACTGGCTGACCAGTTACAGCGAGTACTTAAATGATCTGAGCCACTGGTATCAGGACAATGTCTCGCAGAAATTTGTAGATTACCGCAATCGTCTGATGGCGCTTCTCAACCAGGAAAGCAGTCTTCTGGAAATCGTCAAGCTGATAGGAAGCGATGTACTTCCCGATGATCAGAAGCTGGTGCTCGAGATTGCCCGTGTCATCCGTCTGGGATTTCTTCAGCAGAACGCATTTCACAAGGATGATACCTGTGTAAGCCTGGAAAAGCAGTTCCTGATGATGGACACTATTTTATACCTGTACAAGCAGGCGCGTACCCTGGTTACAATGGGGCATCCCATGTCCGTACTTAAGGCGGAAAATATTTTTGACCGGATCATCTCCATCAAATATGATGTTCCCAATGACAAACTTGAAATGTTTGCCCAGTATCACAGAGATATAGACACATTCTACCAGCGCGTGCTTGAGAAGAATGCATAAGGAGGGAGCGGATCTATGTCAATAGAATATTTAGGCTTAAGCAGTATCAACGGTCCTCTGATTGCACTGGAGGGCGTACAGGACGCTTTCTACGACGAAATCGTGGAATTCGTCATAAACGGCACAGAGAGAAAAATCGGCCGCATTGTAGAAATCTATGAGGACAGGGCCGTCATACAGGTATTTGAGGGGTCGGAAAACATGTCCCTGAAAAATACACACACAAAACTGACCGGCCATCCCATGGAAATTGCCCTTTCCCCGGATATGCTGGGACGTACTTTTAACGGAATCGGGCAGCCCATCGATGACCTGGGGCCGATTATCTCCACACTGAAAAGAGATGTAAACGGTCTTCCCTTGAATCCGGTCCGCAGAGAATACCCGAGGAACTATATCCATACCGGTATTTCAGCTATAGACGGACTCACCACACTGATCCGCGGACAGAAACTTCCGATCTTTTCCGGAAATGGTCTGCCCCACGACCAGCTGGCGGCACAGATTGTAAAACAGGCTTCCCTCGGTGAGGATTCCGACGAACAGTTTGCCGTTGTATTTGCCGCTATGGGCGTCAAACATGACGTTGCTGATTTCTTCCGGCATACCTTTGAGGAAAGCGGCGTTGCAGATCACGTTGCCATGTTTCTGAACCTTGCAAACGACCCGG
Source organism: Candidatus Mediterraneibacter merdigallinarum (assembly GCA_019117305.1). GTDB lineage: Bacteria > Bacillota > Clostridia > Lachnospirales > Lachnospiraceae > Mediterraneibacter > Mediterraneibacter merdigallinarum. The sequence continues at coordinate 8,986 of DWZZ01000117.1, forward strand.
TGGTAGAACGTCTGATCACCCCCAAAGTAGCGCTTACCGTGGCAGAATATCTGGCTTTTGAGCAGCACATGCACATCCTTGTAATCCTGACGGATATGACTTCCTTTGCGGAGGCAATGCGGGAGGTTTCATCCTCCAAAGGAGAAATCCCCAGCCGGAAAGGATACCCGGGATATCTTTACAGTGAACTTGCCACAATCTACGAACGCGCGGGCATCGTGGAAGGCGTGGACGGCTCGGTAACACAGCTTCCGATTCTGACCATGCCCAATGACGATATTACCCACCCGATTCCTGACCTGACAGGATATATTACAGAGGGACAGATCGTTCTGGACCGTCCTCTTCACGGACAGTCCATCTATCCGCCCATTAATATCCTCCCCTCCCTTTCCCGTCTGATGAAGGACGGCATCGGAGAGGGATATACCCGGGAGGATCATCAGGATCTGGCCAACCAGCTGTTCTCCGCTTACGCCAAGGTAGGCGATGCCCGGAACCTGGCTTCCGTTATCGGTGAAGACGAACTTTCGCCGATTGACAAGAAATATCTGGAGTTCGGAAAAGAATTCGAAGAGCGCTATATCGGACAGGGCCAGGAAGAAAACCGGAGCATCATCGAAACTCTGGATCTTGGCTGGGAACTCCTGGGAAGGCTTCCGAGAGAAGAACTTGACCGTGTTGATA
>DWZZ01000118.1 GCA_019117305.1 Candidatus Mediterraneibacter merdigallinarum
GGTTCTGAGCGGAACCTCTCTGGCACGGATGATTCGGGTTCAGTGCATGTGCACGGAAAGCATCGATGGCATCCATATTTACCAGATCTTTCAGATCTTCATAGTCCCATGTCTCGATCTTCTGGATTTCATGAGATGTACGGAATCCGTCAAAGAAGTTAATGAAAGGAAGTTTTCCTTCCAGTGCTGCACAGTGTGCAACCGGTGTCAGGTCCATAACCTCCTGAACGCTGGACTCGCACAGCATAGCCGCGCCGGTCTGACGACAGGCATAAACGTCTGAATGATCACCAAAAATAGAAAGCGCATGGCTTGCAAGAGCACGGGCAGATACGTTGAACACACCCGGAAGCTGCTCACCTGCTACTTTATACAGGTTCGGAATCATAAGAAGAAGTCCCTGAGACGCTGTAAATGTAGTTGTAAGGGCTCCTGCTGACAGTGAGCCGTGAACTGCACCTGCCGCACCTGCCTCAGACTGCATCTCCACAACCTGTACTGTCTGTCCGAAGATATTTTCTCTTCCCTGAGTAGCCCATTCATCAACATGCTCAGGCATAACGGATGACGGTGTAATCGGGTAAATCGCTGCGACTTCTGTGTATGCATATGAGACGTGAGCAGCGGCCTGGTTACCGTCCATGGTCTTCATTTTTCTTGCCATTTTTTGTTCCTCCTTAAAAATTACATTGAAAAAAATAGTTTTATTCACATGTATTTTCATTATATCGCCAAAAATGACAAAAGTCTATAGAGGGTAGTCGGTTTTTTTGTATATTTTGGGGTGCAGACCGAACTTATATTTAATAAGCAGATGGCTGTCCGTTCCTTTGAAATGTTTTTTATATAACCAATATTTCCGCCTCTTACAGCCTTTCCGGCTTCCCCAGCAGCCTCCCTCTCCGGTCCATTTCTATCTGGTATTTCTCTCCCTGTTCTGTTTTTATTACCAGTGAACTTTTCCCGTTCTGAAAACATGGTTCATTCATAATGCAATATCCTTCCAGGATCAGCCTTGGCCTTAAATAAATATCGTAAAAGCACCCGTCAGCGAAAAAAAGCCCTTCTGAATACTGGCCCAGTCTCTGCGCCCTTTTGCCCGTTCTTCTGATATGTCCGAAACGGTCTGCAATACAGATTTCTTTTCGTTTCCCGTTTCCTCTGAGTATAACCCAATACCCATTTCTATAGGTAACTGTAGGACTGTATTTTTCTTCTGCCACATATGAGATACCGCCGGCCTTCTGAACTTTTTTCAGTGAGCCGTACTGTCTTATGCAAAATTCCTCATCATCCCGGCATTATACACAAGTCCGGTATACGTATCTCCGAACATTTCTTTTCGGATTAAAAGGAACATACCTTCTCCTATATAAGAAGTATTCTCTTTTATATATTCTTCGTAGTTTTTTTCTTCCGCTGAATCTCCATAATACCCGCTGACAAAAATATGATCCGGTCTGAGGGGATGAATCCATTCTGCATCTGAATTTACTACTCCGATCATGCTGCAGATATTTTCTGCTCCGTCATCCACCTGTTTTATTACAAGATAATAGCCATCCCCATATGCCAGAACATGGTCAAATTCTTCTGATAACAGCCAGGGATTCCTGTTTCCATATGTCAGAAAAAACATTGCGATTACAGTCAGAGAAAAAACAAAATCAGAATTTCCCATCTCTTAATCTGCTTCTCTTCTGTATCTTGTTTCTCTTTTTCTGTATGTATATCCTCTCTGCAGTTGTGGCACAATAAAGTATAGTCCGAGCCGCTGCTTCAACAATTTCCGCCAGACGAAAGTCATGGAAAACACCGCATCTTTTTCTTATGATCCCCTGTGGAATACAATGAAAGAAAAGAAAATGTCAACATATAAACTGATAAATACCTATCACTTCAACAAGGGTACTCTTTATCATCTGAAACGTGGCGACAACGTAAACATCGCCACGCTGGCGGCTCTTTGCCAGATCCTGGAGTGCAGGATTGAAGATGTTGTAAGAATTGACTATTAATTTTAATATGCAAAAATATACAGAAAAAGAGAAGCGCCTGCATTTCCAGGAATTACAATATTCCGGAAACACAGGCGCTTCTCTCTTTCTGTCTGACTTAAACCGCTGCGGATAAAGCCGGTTTTCTGTTAACCGGCAATCTGCCTGCTATTCTTTTAAATATATCCTATGGATTATAATTATAAATATTTCTTATCGGTTCCTTCGTATCCCGGTCCACAGCCGCACCGGCAACAAAGTTTCCATCCTGATAAACTTCAACATTAACGAGCCATCTCTGGCCGGCATCCCAGTAATAAGGATCCCCGCTTACTGTAACTTCCACATTCACATCTTCAGGAACACCAAGGGATGCAGCTATCCCCTGCAGGTCTTCATCTGAAAAGCCGACAGAGTTTTCATCCTCACCGGTATTTCCTGCTGTCTCTGCCACCAGTTCATCTATATCCACATCTGAATAATCCGTTTTCGATACGATAAGATTTCCCGCTGAATCATATACGTCCAGATTACTTGCAATCACTTCTGTGGCATAATTTGACAGAACATCGTATTCGCCAATCTGCTTCCATTCACCTGCACTGTTAAGGTAATACTGATCACATTCACTCATTCCGTCAGTAATATTCAGAGTCAATCCGCCATCCCAGATAATACACAGATCCTGTCTGTCCATGTCTGAATCCACTGTAGACATCTCAATTCTATTCTCCCGAAATCCTTCCCGGAAGATAATCCAGTATTCCTGGTCGAATGGGAGTTCTTCTTCCACTTTTTCTTCTTCGACGGGGTCTTCACCGTCTAATTCGTCTTTCCTCCCCTCTTCCAGCTTTTCGATTTCTTCTCTTTCTTCTTCCGGAAGTGTTTCCTTTGCTTCTGTGATTATCTGTTTTGCTTTCTCAGTTTCCCCTGTATCAAGATAAAGATCAGCCAGTCTCACATAAGGCTCTGCTTTTTTCGGCTCGATCTCAATTGCCTCCAGAAACGCGTCTTCTGCCTTCTCATAATCCATCTCTTCCAGATACCGGTTTCCTTCTGCTACCAGAGAATTATACTGTTTCACCTTCTGCTGAGGCAGGATCCACAGGAATACCGCGGCCACGGCTGCGGCGATAACAACGAGCACCGCCGCCAGTATCAGCCATATTTTTTTCCCTTTCTTTTTCTTCTGAGCAGGCGGGGGCGGCGCCCCGCCTTCCATCCTTTTCATTTCCTGTCCTCCTGGATACGGCGGCACAGCGCCGGCAGTCTGACCAGGCTGTTCCCGGCCGGACTGTTCTGTTCTCAGAGGTGTTCCGCAGGAGCCGCAGAAAGCGGCATTCTCGTCATTGTAACATCCGCAATTCGGGCAATACATTTCTCAATTCTCCCTTCACCAAAGCTGCCATTCTTCTCTTTCTCCCATTAATGGTTCCCATACTGCAGTACCGGTAGCAAGATCCACAGTAACTTCTCCTACATGACGGTTAGCCGAGGGCATTCCTCCGGCTGCAATAATCCTGTCCGCTTCCTCCTGGGGCAGTGCATACCATACCAGGAACCAGTAACCTGTGTCCGTCTCCTGCATTTCGCTCTCTGAGATGCTGTATGATCCCTCGTCTTCTCCAAGGCTCTCATTCAGATGCTCTGCTATAGCTTCTGTAATTTCTTCAACAGACGATTCTGCTGACAGTTCGGATTCTTCTTTCTCTTCATCTTCCGTCTCGATTTCTGCGTCTTCCTCGTCTGTCAGTTCAATCACACCCCATTTGCCCTCATATTTCACCCAGCATTTTCCTTCATGCACAGGCCGGATTTCTTCAAATACTCCAGGGGCAATAACCAGATCGCCGCCGGCGTCACGCATCTCCCAGACGCCGTCTTTTACCAGGGCTACATGTCCCTCTGAGGCGGCATAGCAGAAATCCTGAGGCTCTGTATCCACAGTGCGGTACTGCGGAACATACTGTGTCCAGGACGCGTCATATTCGATTGGAATTACTACATTTCCCTGCTTGTCCACGTAGCCCCATTTTCCGTCCTGTTCTACTGCCAGCAATCCGGAAATCTGAGAGCCGCAGGCATCATATACAAAATCTGTAGCCATACTGTCCCCATAATAAATTCCGTATCCGCCCGGCAATTCGTTCAGCCATGCACCCCAGTCCTGCACACCGTTTTCCAGTGCCTCCTCCAGTGTTATATCTGAATTCTTTACCGGAATGGCATCCTCCGGTTCTGTCCATGTCTTTGTTCCGAATGCTTCTTCCCCATATGCATCAAAAATATTATGCAGTCCGTTACTGTAATAAAACGCACCTTTAAATCCATAGACATCTCCTTCAATTCCGATTGCCGGAATAATCTCATCCTCATACAGATAATAGCTGTCCATTTCCCATCCGTACTCCGGCGCGTAGACTGCTTCCTCTCTTTTCAGCAGATAATATCCTGATCCGCTTGTAATTTCTTTGTAATCCATTCCGCCCAGAATCTCTCCGCTCATATCAATCAGTCCGTAAGCGTCTCCCTGCTTTATAACTGCATAATCAGTAAACATCTGGCGTTCCATCTCATTGTGCGGATATTTTTTCGTACCTGTTTCTTTCAGGTAATAAATATCATCGGCCTCAATTTCAGGCTCTACAGCCCAGACATACACAGAACCTTCGCCGTTCAGTTCGTCCTTCCGCTCCTCTTCCAGATTTTCGATCTCTTTTCTTTCTTCTTCAGGCAGCGCTTCTTTCGCATCTGTAATTATCTGCTTTGCTTTCTCAGTCTCACCGGTATCCAGATACAGATTAACCAGTTTCACATAAGGCTCCTCTTTCCTTGGCTCAATTTCAATTGCCTCCAGGAACAGATCCTCCGCCTTTTCATAATCCATTTCTTCCAGATACCGGTTTCCCTCATCCAGCAGCGCGGTATAGCGTTTTTCCTGCTGCCGGGGCAGTATCCACAGAAATACCACAGCCGCTGCCGCCGCGGCAACGACAAGCACCGCTGCCAGTATCAGCCATATCTTCTTACTTTTCTTTTTTCCCGGAACCGGCGCCGCAGGCGCTGCGCTTTGCGGCTCCTGCGGACTCTGTCCGGTCCCGTTTCCTGAAAAGTCCCCGTTTAGCTGTTCATTTCCCGTTCCAGTCCGTCCTTCTGCTATATTCTGCAGGGGGATTCCGCAGGAACCGCAGAAAACGGCGTCTTCCTCGTTGTAATTCCCACAATTCGGGCAATACATTGTTCTACTCTCCTTCCTCTGACTGTTCTGCTGAGTTTACAGCGGTGTTTTCTCTATATCCGACAGTTCATCAAAGTATTCGTCATTCTGAACCTCTGTAATTTCTGTTCTTGTATCTCCCTGAAAGATAAAATAATGATTTTCATCTATTTCATTTACCGCATTCGCATACGATGTATTATCCCAGCCTACCGAAAATGCCTGGGTCAGTTCTGTACCGTCCAGAACAAAGAAGCCGCTGCCTCCATACATTAAAGAGGACCGGACATCTGAATATACAATTGCTTTATATTTCGCAGAATACCGGATATCCATATAGTGATAAATATCCTGAACCATTTTTGCTTCCTGCGCTTCACTGTCATAGGCAAAAAGCAGAGTATTGGACCAGCCCGTACCGTCATCAGCGGAATGCACCATCAGCTCCGGAATCTGATCCTGGTTAATATCGAGAATCGTATATGACTCCGGGCTTGTCAGCCATTCTGATATATAATTGTTATATTCTCCACTGTCAAGCAAATTGTCATAGACATCCTGGGCCTGAGATGCCGCTGCCTGAACATCCTGATTTTCATCTGCCTCATTTCCGTCTTCTTCCGGCTTCTGATCCGCTTCCTCACTCTGCGCATCATTCCATGTCAGCCTCAGAGTCAGCGTCACTTCGCCCAGCAAATCCGTATCCAGCGTATCCCAGTAATCTGAGGGATATGTATCCAGATCATTTTCACCGGTAATAAGCATAAGCATCTCCACGTCGTCAGTAAATTCAAAGCAGCGCAGCCATGAGTCTCTGATCTGTTCTGCTTCCCCGGAAAGCCCGATTTCATCAAGAAAATCCGCCATTTCCTGCGCATCCTGCTCCTCGCCGCTGAATTCAGATCCGATAACCGCTTCATCCGTTCCCGCCTGTTTTTCAAAGCTTTCTCCGTTATAGACAGATACGAACGAATAGAATTTTATCCCATCTGCAATAACATAAGAATCTTGTCTGAGGCTTCCGCATATATAGATCTGTCCGTCATATTCATGAAGAAAAATACCGCTGGACTCTGAATCACCGACGCCAAACACCGGAGATAATGCAGTCATCTCGTCGCTCAGAACAACTTCTCCGTCACGGTATTCATACATTCTGAGTATAACCTCATTCTGATCTGTCAGAGTATAATCCTCTACTCTTGCTTCATTATTCATACTGAGAACCAGCAGTTCCTCTTTGCCGTCATTATCAAAATCTCTGATTCGCGATGTCAGAATCCCCTTTTCTGAATGTACCGGATCGGTACTGGTCCATACAGAACTGCCCATGGTCTGATTGATATATTCGCAGGTGTATTCACCTTCTTTCACCTGGCCTTCTTCCGGAATCAGCACATCCTGCACGTATGTATACAGATCATATTTTTCCTGAATCTCAGGGCTGTCCGTATTTTCAGTACCTTGTTTCAAAATCTCCACAACTTTTTCCGGTTCATTCTGAGCCTCGTAAATATCAGCCAGTCTCAGGTACGGCTCCGGTTCTTTCGGTTCTATTTCTATGGCGGCAAGGTAGCTGTCTTCCGCTTTTTCGTAATCCATTTCTTCCAGATACCGGTTACCATCCGATATATGTGCTTTATAGTTCTTTTCTCTCTGCTGAGGCAGAATCCACAAAAATACCACCGCAGCTGCAGCGGCGGCAATTATCAGAACAGCCGCCAGTATAATCCAGATCTTTTTCCCTTTCTTTTTTACAGGTCCGTTATCTTCATAACCGTTGCTCTGCTGCTCCTGACCTGCCTGCATATTCTGATAATCTTGTGCGTTCTGTTCTTCCGGCTCCTGGGAAACAGTCCCCTGCTTCGTAAACTGTTCTCCTGTATTTTCTTCCAGACATGCGCCGCAAAAACGGCAGAATCTGGCCTTTTCTTCATTATATTTTCCACAATCCGGGCAATACATTTTCCCACCTCATTTCTTCCTTTTGTATAAAACGTATAACGCAGGAAAGCGGGTATCCGGAATCCGCATTCCCGCATTATCCTGCAGTTTTCCGCAATACCCGCTTTTATACCTGTTATCCTATTTTATGTCCGCAGTTGCTGCAGAATGCGTCGCCCGGCTGCAGCGGACTTCCGCAGTAAATACAAAATTTATGCTGAACCGGTTTCATCGGACGAGCCTGCGGCCGGGGTGCGGATGCCGGTCCCGGCTGGGGGCCGGCCCCCATATCCGGCGCAGATTCAAACGGCGGCGCCTGCTGTAAATCCGCCTGTGACGTCGGTATTGGCTCCGGCTGCGGCACGGGTACCGGTTCTGGTTGCGGTACCGGTTCCGGCTCCGGCTGCGGCACGGGTACCGGTTCCGGCTGCGGTACCGGCTCCGGCTGCGGTACAGGTACCGGTTCCGGCTGCGGCTGCGGTACGGGTACCGGTTCCGGCTGCGGCGCCGGTGCTGGCTGCTGAGCGGATTCTTTTTCCAGCTCATTTTTCAGATTTGTAATCCGGTCAAACAAGGGCAGAAGCTGAGGAAGGGGGTCTTCAAAACCGCCTTCATAGTACGCTTTCCCCAGCTCAGTATAAGCCTGGTCCAGAAGTCTGCCTATTTCCTCTTCTCTGTTAAAATTTACAAGAACTGTTGCATCCTGATCTCTCATAACGGGATCCTCCTTACTGTCTTATTCTGTATTTGTAGTGTCAATATACCATCATTATACCAGGGTAAAACTGTTTTCTCTGCTGCCCACATATATCTTCGTTCCTCTGGGCAGATAATACTGTCTTCCCTTTCCAAGAGGCTGTCCGCTCTCCAGAAAAACCGCGCGTTTTTCAAAAGGCTCTGCGCAGTACTCCCCATATTCTCTGATATAGTAAATTCCCGCTGCCGCCCCTTCTTCTTCGTAGGGACTGAGCACCGCATTCCCTTCTTTTATAGAAAAGAATACTTCTTTTTTATCTGTAAGAGGATAAACCTTTCCTTCATACAGTCCGCTTTCTCCTGAAATTGCCCCTGAAAAATCATCTTGTGAGACAGGATGAACCGGTTCTGCAGCAGCCCGGCCGGATACCGGAACTCCATTCTTCTGTTCCGGCGGCGCCCATACGGAAGGCTCCTGTTCCGGATGCATCATCTCCGGATTCCGGTAATTCTGATCCGCATATGGCGGTTCCTGCCCGGGACGGGAATAATCTTCAGGCTTCTGAACATCCGCAGTCTGACGGCGGACGACTCTGTTGGGCTCCTGTTCTCTACTCCGTTTTTTCTGCTCTGACTGACGGCGGGCACGTTCTTCTTCTGCCCGGCTGATCTGTTCCAGATATACCTCTTCTGCATTTTCTTCTTTCGGTTTTCTCCACAGAATAAGGCCGATCATAGATAAAATAAACGCCAGAGCATAGACTGCAATCCACGCGAACAACGGAATATAACTGAGTTCCACCGCCTGATCGGCAGAAATCATAATAAGCGCCGACTGAATTTCGCTGAATTTTTCCCTCAGGATAAAGAATACTGCCAGAAATGCCCCGATATTTATCAGGCTGACAATGAGCCCTGTAATGTATGCAGCCTTCTTACGCAAAACCGCAATCAGAACCGTCTCTATGAGAATAATTCCTGCAGCTCCTGCAATAAACCACGCATATGGTTCCACATAAGTCTGCATTCCGGCATAAATCATTCCTTCGAGACTGTTTTTGTCATAATATCCGATTCCCACTTTAAATACATCCACAACTGACACTCTGATTCCGGCCAGCTCAAGCACAGGAATAAAACCAACGCCAAGGGACGCGAGTGTGAGAAGCGCAACAATAAATCTTAACCCTTTTTTCAATGTTTTCACCCTCCTTATTCTGCCTCTATATTCTGCAAAAGTCTTTTTCTCTGTTTTGGAAATACTACTGCCGTTACGATCAGGCCGATCAGACATCCGACTATACCGACAGCGCCTGTTCCCGTCATTATGATTCCCGGAGTAATCTCAATCATCATTCAAGCCAGCCTCCTTCCTTAACCTGTCCGTACACATCTTCAAGCAGCTGCATCTGTGCATCTGTGTTGTTGTCCTTTACCTGCTCATGATAGAGTTCTTCCGCCTTTTCGTAATACTCGGCGAACTGCGAATAATCACGCTGCGCGTTTTCCTTCAGTTCCTGTGTATCAATTTCCAGGAAAGCATACCGCATATAAATCCGGTAATCCTCCCCGTAAGTCTCAAGCATCTGATCCACTGTCTTACGCGCCTGCTCTATTTCCCCCTGCTTTTCATACTGGATGGCCAGTGTATCCGCAGTATCAAATGTGCCCCATCCCTGATCGATAATCTGCGTCAGCACTTCTATGGCTTCTTCCCTGTACTCTTTCTTTCCGGTTGTATCCGCCAGTTCAATATCAGCCGACGCAAGTCTTTCCAGAACCTGAAGCTGTTCTTCTGCCGGCAGTTCTTCCCGTGCTTCCAGAAGAACATCTCTCCGGGACGCGTCACTGCCTTTCTCCTTGTAAATATCGCTCATCATCAGATACGCTCTTGTCTTCATTTCCATATCATCTGTGATGCTGATACACTCTTTAAATTCCTGAAGCGCCGCATCCTGTCTGCCGAGAGCATTCTCAATCTCTCCCTTTGCATAGTAAACAGAGTCTTCTGTAAGTCCGTAGTCGATTGCTTCCTGCAGTACCTTCTGTGCTTCTTCCTCATCACCGGCATAAGCCAGCGTAATGGCATAATCTCTGTAATACTCTGTATGACGTGTCCCCATACGGAAGACATCCTCATATGCGTCGGCGGCCTCTTCATACTGTTCCAGGCGGAAATAGCTGTCTGCTCTGAGATAGTACACATCTGCCATTCTGGCCTGTACCAGATCCAGCTGTTCATTCTGGCAGATATTATATTCTATAAATGAAATGCAGTCTTCAAATTTTTCCTGTTTATACAGTGAATATGCATTCTGATAATAGCTCTCCAGAGAAGAAGGCAGCAGTTCTGACGCCTCCTCAAAAACCTGCTCCTGCCCTTCATAGTCTCCTGCTTCTATCAGACTGATCTGTTCCTCAACCAGGCCGTTGTACGCATCTACTCTCTCGCTTTTTATCCGGGATATTCCATATCCGCCCAATACAATAAATCCTGCAAGAAGTACAACCAGTACAATACGCACCGCTGTCTGTCTGTGAAGCAGGCTTAAATAGCGGCTGTCCTTTTTCGGAATATTTTCCAGTGCCCGGAACATGTCATACGCAGACTGATAACGCTGGGCCGGATCAATCCGCAGAGCTCTTTCAATAACCTGTGCAAATGAGTCGCCTGTAAACTGCGCCAGATACTCTGCATTAATTCTTTCTCTGTAATCACCGACCTTCTGTCCCACAGCCAGATGATACAATGTTGCTCCCACACTGTAAATATCGGTTCTTTCGTCAATATGAACGTCCCCTGCCTCGTTCTGTCCCGATTCATGGCTCAGGGCCATGATGTACTGTTCCGGGGACGTATACCCGTTTGTGTATCCCAGCACTGCCGTATCGCCCAGGTAAAAGGAAATATTAAAGTCTATCAGACAGATATCCCCCCGGGGGGTGAGCATGATGTTGGCCGGCTTAATGTCACAGTGAATCACCGGAGGATTCTGACTGTGCAGGTAATTCAGCGCGCTGCAGATCTGCATTCCCCATCTGATCAGTTCCTTCGGAGTAAATCTGTATCCCTCTGCCAGAAGCTGGGCAAAAGACTTTCCCGGCACATAGCTCATCACTGTATAGACATCTCCGTCTATCTCAAAAAAATCCAGTACCTGGGGCAGATAGGAATGATGGAGATTTTTCAGAATGTCCACCTCTCTGCGGCTACCGGTCAGCGATACCGCGCTTCTCCTGTGCTGCTTGATTACAACTTCCTGCCGCAGACGTTTATGATACGCTTTATATACGATACCGCCGGCACCTTCGCCAAGCTTATCCAGTATTTCATATGTATCTGAAAAATTCTGTATTACACTCATCTTATTTCCCCACTCTGATTGAAAACTCAAACTCCTCATCCAGTGACAGGGTAAACTTCATACCGTGTGTCAGTCTCAGAGGTTTTGTGATCTGCGCGCCGTTTACAAAGACATGGTTTGATGAGCCAAGATCTTCCAGCCAGTATCCGTCCGGCCGGATATGAATTTTTACATGTTTCCGGCTGACAGTCGGATTGTTTTTTACTACAAAATCCGCCTCAACAGATTTGCCGATAACAAATCCGTCTTTATCAACAGGCGTCTCCTCACCGGTAGATACCCTTTTTATATATGCCTGCACCTTCATATCAGGAGAAAGAAGGACTGTAGGCGCATCTCCTGTATAGATTTCTTCTTCCGGCTGCTTCTTTTCCCGGATTGGCACAACCGGCTTTCTGACAATGACTTTTTCCTGAAATCCTTCTTTCTCTCTCTCAGGAATCTGCATATTTTCTCTGTCTTCCCATCCGTCAAAATAGTCTTTCATCCTCATTACCCTCCTGATTTTACTGGTCTTTTTGAATATACAGTTAATCTGAGTTTCTGCATCACAGATGCCAAAAGACAAAAGGCAGGCTCCGCCGCCTGCCTTCTGTTCTATTTCTCTCTGAATTTAAAAATTCTTTCCTTCTTTTTCGGCGGCTTTTTTCCTTCAATTGTATCCGGCATAGGCTCATATTTTTTTGCGCTTTTCAGCATCGGAATGCCTTTGTGATGTTTTCGTAGATACAGAAGCGCGGCTCCTGCAAATATCACAATACATCCGGCCAGAACCTGGGATACCGGAAGTCCGATTCCAGGCAGAAGAAGCTGATCTGTCCGCAATCCTTCGATCCAGACTCTTCCCAGCGCATATCCGAAAATGTACAGAAGGAACAGTTCTCCTTCGTATTTTTTA
>DWZZ01000119.1 GCA_019117305.1 Candidatus Mediterraneibacter merdigallinarum
GAGATTCTGGAAGATGAAGCGGAAGAACTTCCGGAGGAGGACGATGAGATTCTGGAAGATGAAGCAGAAGAACTTCCAGAGGAGGACAGTGAGATTCTGGAAGATGAAGCGGAAGAACTTCCAGAGGAGGACAGTGCGATCCCAGAGGATGAAGCGGAAGAATTTCTGGAGGAAGAGAGCAAAATTCCAGAGGGAGGAGAAATAGAAGAAGAGGAGACAATGGATATAGAAGAAAAGAAAAAGCCGGAGCCGATTCTGCCACCGGATATTCAGAGATTAATTGATGAAATTGAGGGCGTTGCGCCTGTTGAGGAGCCAAAAGTCAAGAAAGAAAAGAAACCGGAAGAGCCGCATGAAAACATGGGAAAAGTTACAGAAGAGCTGCGAATTGATGATCTGGACGAATTTCTTGATGAAGAGGAGTATTTCGATGCCGATGAAATAACTGATGATGCTGAAGAATATTTTGATGCAGAAGACGAGGAAGCCGCGGATGAAGAAGAGTATTTTGACGGCCCGGATTTACTTGATGAAGACGAGGAATATTTTGAAGACGAGGAAGAAATAGTGGAAGAGGACGAGGAGGAAGACGCTGAAAACAGCAGGCCGGATATTGAAGAAGAATTCCGTGTAGATCCCAAGCATAGCGATGAGCCGGATGACAGAGAGATTCCGGATGAGGATGATGGAATGGATATTCTTTCTGCCACTACTCCACTTAGCAGAAAAGAGACAGCCAAGCTGATTGCTACCGGAAAGACAGCTCCGCTTCCGCTTACAGAAATATCCGATGCTCTTTCTATGTCTGATACAGGTTTTATTGTACATGGACGGTATGACCTGGAGATGCAGAGTGAAATCGGCACAAGAGCCGGACTTACAGAGGAACAGAAGAAACTGTTTTCATATTTTGTTCCCGTGCGAGGAATGAGCGAGCAGCTTGTGGATGTTCTTGAGCAGGATAAAAACTGCACAAACCGCGGCGGAACGTCAAAAACAGGTAACCTTCTGATTATCGGAAATAAAGGAAACGGAAAAACTGTACTGGCAGTTGATGTAGTTAAGGCAATTCAGAAACAGAGAAATATCCGTCAGGGTAAAGTGGCTATTGTGACCGGCGATTCTCTTAATAAGAAAAAAATAGGAGATATTTTCAGCAAGTTATATGGCGGAGCCCTGATCATTGAAAAGGCAGGACGAATGGACGAAAAGACAGTCGCGCGTCTTAATAAAGCAATGGAAAAAGACACGGGTGAGCTTCTGATTGTTCTTGAAGAGCAGAGAAAGCCTCTGGATCGTCTTCTGTCTTCAAACCGTGAATTCCGAAGAAAGTTTACATCACGGCTGGAGGTTCCGATCTTTATTAATGATGAGCTGGTGACTTTCGGACAGACATATGCTCAGGAGAACGGATACCGAATTGACGAAATGGGAATTTTAGCTCTTTACAGCCGGATTGATTCTCTTCAGAGAGAGGATCATGCTGTTACGGTAGCTGAAGTTAAGGAAATTATGGACAAGGCTATTGCGCATTCCCAGAAGGCATCTGCGAAAAAGCTTGTGAGAAGAGTATTCGGCAAAAACACAGATGACGCAGACAGAATTCTTCTGTCTGAGAAGGATTTTAATGTTTAGACATAGACTTTCAGTATATGAATAGGGCCGGTTAAAGCATATGGAACCGGATAAGTGGAGAAAATAGACAGTCATATAGTGGCTGTCTATTTTTGCGTGCTGACATGCTTTTCTCTTTCTTTTTTGGACGGTATAAAGTATAATAGAATATATTGAAATGCAGCCGGCAGACATGGGGCGGAAGCACAGACGTTTTATAAAAACACGAAAAGCCGGGCTGGCCGACTGCAAAAAATCGAGCGGCGAGGTGTCCTTATGGGAAACAAAAAAAGTACAAAGAAAACAGTGCAGCCTTTTGAGATCGGTGAACTGGATCAATATCTGTTTGGTCAGGGAAATCACTATGAGATCTATCAGAAGATGGGAGCGCATAAAGTTACTGTTGACGGGCAGGAGGGAGTTTATTTTGCAGTATGGGCTCCACATGCACGCAGGGTTGCTGTGGTAGGAGATTTTAATGAGTGGGATTTCGAGGCGAATTATATGGAACGCCAGGAGCCGATGGGAATTTATACTCTTTTTATTCCCGGCATCAAGGAGGGCGATCTGTATAAATTCTGCATTGAGACGCAGCAGGGGAAACGGACTTTCAAAGCGGATCCATTCGCGAATTATGCGGAGCTGAGACCGGGAACAGCGTCTGTAGTTACAGACATTTCTCATCTGAAATGGACAGATGATGCATGGATGGAGATGAGAAAGACATGGAACAGCAAAGAGAATCCCATGTCTATTTATGAAGTGCATCTGGGTTCCTGGATGAGGCATCCGGGCAGAGAAGATGAAGGGTTTTATACTTACAGGGAATTTGCAGA
Organism: Candidatus Mediterraneibacter merdigallinarum; assembly: GCA_019117305.1. GTDB lineage: Bacteria > Bacillota > Clostridia > Lachnospirales > Lachnospiraceae > Mediterraneibacter > Mediterraneibacter merdigallinarum. The sequence continues at coordinate 2,451 of DWZZ01000119.1, forward strand.
GGCTGTTACAAAGTATGTAAAAGATATGGGATATACTCATGTGGAGCTTATGGGAATGGCCGAACATCCGTATGACGGTTCATGGGGCTATCAGGTAACCGGCTATTATGCACCGACTTCCAGATATGGTACTCCGGAAGATTTTGCATATATGATTAATTATCTTCACAGGAATAATATCGGAGTTATTCTGGACTGGGTACCGGCTCATTTTCCGAGAGATGCACATGGTCTGGCTGACTTTGACGGCACTCCTACATTTGAATACGCAGATCCCCGAAAAGGAGAACATCCGGACTGGGGTACAAAAATATTTGACTACGGCAAACCGGAAGTGTGCAATTTCCTGATTGCCAATGCGCTGTTCTGGATTGAGCATTTCCATGTGGACGGGCTTCGTGTTGATGCTGTGGCTTCCATGCTGTATCTGGATTACGGAAAACAGGATGGTCAGTGGGTTGCGAACAAATATGGAGGAAATGAAAATCTCGAAGCAATAGAGTTTTTTAAACATCTGAATTCTGTTGTTCTGGGCAGAAATAAAGGGGCTGTGATGATTGCAGAGGAATCTACGGCCTGGCCGAAGGTTACGGGAGCGCCGGAGGACGGCGGACTGGGCTTCAGCCTGAAGTGGAACATGGGCTGGATGCATGACTTCACGGAGTATATGAAACTGGATCCGTATTTCAGAAAAAATGCGCATCATATGATGACATTTGCTATGCAGTACGCATACAGCGAGAATTATATTCTCGTCCTTTCTCATGATGAGGTTGTACATCTGAAGTGCTCCATGATCAATAAAATGCCGGGGCTTGGGTTTGATAAGTATGCAAACCTGAAAGCCGGATACGCATTTATGATGTGCCATCCGGGCAAGAAGCTTCTGTTTATGGGGCAGGATTTCGCTCAGCTCCGTGAGTGGAGTGAAGAGAGAGAGCTTGACTGGTTCCTTCTGGCAGAGCCGGAGCACCAGCAGATTCAGAACTGGTATCGCGCACTGCTGCATCTTTATAAAAAGAATAAGGCTATGTATGAGCTGGATACAGAACCGGCAGGTTTTGAGTGGGTGAATGCGGATGATATTTTCCGGAGTATCTACAGCTTTATCCGTCACTCGAAAGACAATAAGAAGAATCTTCTTGTAGTCTGCAATTTCACTCCTATGGAGAGGCCGGATTACCGGGTAGGAGTGCCGAGAAGAAAACAGATGAAACTGGTGCTCAACAGCGATGACGCAGAGTACGGCGGAAAGGGTGAACCCAGGCCATTGTTATATAAACCGGTAAAACAGGAATGCGACGGTCAGAAATATTCTTTTGCATATCCGCTTCCGGCATATGGAGTTGCGGTATTTGAATTTTAAATAATTTTTGTCGGCGACGCGGCCGGCAGACAGCGAAAAAAGCAGATGAGGCATTGCTTCATCTGCTTTTTCGCTGTCTGTGAATTTAACAAATCCCGCATGCTTTTTGCGTTATATGCAGTGGCTGTGATTTTGCACAATGAGATTGAGAGGCGAATTGTTTTGAAATGAAAAAAGTGTGAAAAATGAAATAAAATAAGAAAAATCTTCTAAATTTTTTGTTAAAGTGTTATAATAGACTGCGTACACATACTTATTATATATCTGCCTTGAATATTCCGGCAGGTAAAATGCTCAAAGGAATGGAGGAAAGACTTATATGGACAATCAATTGGCACTACTGACACTCTTCGGCTCCATCATTGCGCTTCTCTTTGTAGCGAGCAGGGCGCAGAAGGTACTACGTTTCCCGGAAGGAAGCGACAGGATGAAAAAGATTTCGGCATCCATCCATCAGGGAGCAATGGCGTATCTGAGACGCCAGTACAAAATCCTTATCGGATTTTTCGCAATTATGTTTGTGATCCTTCTTGTGATGGCGATTACAGGCTTCCTGACACCTTATGTTCCGTTTGCTTTTGTAACGGGTGGATTTTTCTCAGGCCTTTCCGGATTTGTGGGAATGCAGATTGCAACAAGGGCGAATGCAAGAACAGCGGCAGCCTGTCAGAAAAGTCTGAATAAAGGTCTGAACGTTGCTTTTTCGGCGGGTTCTGTAATGGGATTTACAGTAGTCGGACTAGGGCTGCTGGATATTTCAATCTGGTATCTGCTTCTGAAACTGGTTTTCAAACTTTCAATTGAAGATATCACAAGTACAATGCTTACCTTTGGAATGGGGGCATCTTCAATGGCACTGTTTGCCCGTGTAGGCGGCGGCATTTATACGAAAGCTGCTGATGTGGGAGCGGATCTGGTTGGAAAGGTAGAAGCCGGAATCCCTGAGGATGATCCCAGAAACCCGGCGGTTATCGCGGATAATGTAGGTGATAATGTAGGTGACGTTGCGGGAATGGGCGCGGATCTTTATGAATCTTATGTAGGATCTATTCTGTCAGCCTGCTCTCTGGGAGTTATCGCATTTAATAAAATTGCAGAAGTAGACCGTGTTAATGCAGTAATTATTCCCATGGTTCTGGCAGCAGTCGGCGTGCTTGCATCTATCCTTGGTTCGCTTCTTGTAAAAACCGGAGAAGATACGGATCAGAGTACTTTGCTGAAAGCGCTGAGACGGGGGACAAATACAAGCGCGGTTATTATTGCAGTTGTTGCGTTTCCGCTTGTATGGTTTATCCTTGGCGAACACTACATCGGATTCTATTTTGCAATTCTGGCAGGATTGCTGGCAGGAGTGCTGATCGGATTCTTTACAGAATACTTTACTTCTGATACATACAAACCAACAAAGAACCTGGCTGGTAAATCAGAGACAGGATCTGCAACAATTATTATCGGCGGCCTGAGCCTTGGTATGCTTTCCACCGCAGTTCCGATTATTATAATAGCAGTCTGCGTTATGGCGGCATATGCATTGTCCGGTGGCTTCATTGAAACAACGCGAGGTCTTTATGGAATCGCTCTGGCAGCAGTAGGTATGCTTTCTACACTGGGTATTACCCTTGCAACAGACGCATACGGTCCCATTGCGGACAATGCGGGCGGTATTGCGGAGATGGCAGGCCTTGAAGCTGAGGTCAGAAAACGTACAGACGCTCTGGACTCTCTCGGAAATACAACAGCTGCCACAGGTAAAGGATTTGCGATTGGTTCTGCAGCCCTGACAGCTCTGGCTCTGATTGCTTCTTATGTAGAGAAAGTACAGGAAGTAGGCGGTGACAAAGTTGTTCTGGATATGAGCGTAATGAACCCCACTGTCCTTGTAGGAATCTTTATCGGAGCATGTCTGCCGTTTGTATTCGCGGCTTTGACAATGGAATCAGTAGGACGCGCGGCTCAGAGTATTGTTGTTGAGGTTCGCCGCCAGTTCAGAGAAATCAAGGGCCTGATGCAGGGAAACGCGGATCCGGACTATGAGACTTGTGTGGATATCTGTACAAAGGCAAGTCTTCATGAAATGATTCTTCCTACACTGCTGGCAATTATTACCCCTGTTATAACCGGACTGGTTCTGGGTTACAACGGAGTAATCGGACTGCTGACCGGTTCAACGGCAACCGGTTTCCTGATGGCAATCTTTATGGCCAATGCCGGAGGCGCATGGGACAATGCCAAGAAATATATTGAAGGCGGCGCACACGGAGGCAAGGGAAGCGAATGTCATAAGGCGGCTGTCGTAGGAGATACGGTAGGAGATCCGTTTAAAGATACGTCAGGACCGTCCATCAATATCCTGATCAAGCTGCTTTCGATGGTTTCTATCGTGTTTGCTGCGCTGGTTGTAAATTATCATATTTTCTAAGTGAATGAACAGAAGGATAAATGAGCCGGGATTTTTCCCGGCTTGTTTTTGGGCAGTGTGCCCGGCGGGCGTACGGTTGAGGGGTGAAAATCCCCGACTCGTCCGGCAGTGTGAAGGGTGCAGCCAGTGAACTGGTCAGGCGGTTGAGGGCGGGAAGAGCTGGAAGACAAAGCGGATACATTGATGGCAAGAAACTGCTGGCGGCAGGCATTTGACCTGACAAATTATGTTTTCAAAACGATTGGGAATGTAGATATAGATGATTCGGACGGCGGCACATCGCAGATCGCCAACACATGTTATGACAAATGGAAAGAAATACTGGAGAATTGTACCGAAGAAGTCAGAAACGAAATGTTTACATGGTTTACCAGTCATTTGTCATGCGATTATGTTTTGGATTACATGGAAGAATATATGGAAGATTTTCTGACTTATGAGTTCCGAAGCCGTGAAATGCTGGAGAAGAAACTGGAGTACCTGGATGAAATGATTGAAAGGCAGACAGCCTCTGCAGACTGCGGAAGTACGTGGAGCGCCCGTTACGGCTTTGAGAATAATATTATAAAGCGGCTTGAGATTATGAAGCAGCTGGATTATCCGGAGGAAGAGATCAGAGAATACCGCAGGAACCATTGGAGATTTTCGGCGGTAAGAGAGTTGGAGATACAGGAGGATATTGAGCGTGGAGAACTGGACGAGGCGGTTCGGATCCTGCAGGAAAGCAAAGAACTGGACCGCGGGTATCCGGGGCTGGTTGCCCGGTACAGTGAGCAATTGATTTCCATATATGAAATACAGTCAGATGAAAAGGCTTACAAAGAAGAACTGCTGTATTATGTCCTTGAGTGTCCCCAGCATGATCTGGCACACATCCGGAAGCTGAAGGCAGTCTGTACAGATACGGAGTGGGAACAACGCCGGGAACAGATCCTGCAAAGTCGAAACAGCTACAGTGTTCTGTATCCTTTCATGGAATCCGAAGGGATGTATGAGCGCATGCTGGAATGCCTGAAGAAAGAAGATTTTATCTTTAATGTGGACAAATATGAAAAAGTGATGAAAGAGAAATTCCCGGAACAGGTACGGGATATGTACATATCATACGTGCATAAAGAAGCAGAAAGAGTCAGCGACAGAAAGCGGTACAGAGAACTGATGCAGTATCTTAAGAAGATCCGGAGATATCCTGGTGGAAAAGAAAAGGCAGCTGAGATCGCGGAGAACTGGAGGGCATTGTATTACCGCAGGAGAGCTATGATGGATGAAATGCAGAAAGCGGGATTTTAGTGAAAATGTATCTTCAATGTACAAAGATGCTCGATTAAATGGATATGAAAGGGATTGAAAATGATTGCGCCGAGAAAGATAAAATTTGAAGCGAAGAAAAAGAGAAACGAAAATTATGAATTCCGCATTTATCTGAAAGGGAATGCGGATGAAAAAGAGCTGGACGAGCAGTTCCACAGGCTGCATAAAGAGTTATTCTCCGGATACGACTGCAGCAGATGCAGAAACTGTTGTAAGATGTACCACGGAAGCATTCCGGAAGCGGATCTTGTCCGGGATGCGGAGCATATGGGACTTACAGAAGAGCAGTTTATTGAGAAGTATCTGACAGAAGGAAATGAGGAAGACGGATACCAGACAAAAAATGTACCCTGTGATTTCCTGGGAGCAGACGGAAGCTGCCAGCTGGGCGAGTGCAGGCCGGAAAGCTGTAAGAAATATCCGTATACAGATCAGCCGGACAGATGGGCGAGCCTTTACAGTGTGCTGGATGTGATCGAGGTCTGCCCGGTAGCATTCGAGATTTACGAAAGACTGAAAAAGGAATACGGGTGGAGATACAGGCGCTAAAGTAGTGTTAAATGAGCATGACTTCATTTCCCCCTGCATACATTGTAAAAATGATGTTTGCAGGGGGATTTTTTTGAAAGATTATATTGAGGAAAGAGCCGTGGAGATTGCTGATTATATTATAGAGAATAACGCGACTGTGAGGCAGACGGCGAAGCAATTCCGGATCAGTAAGAGCACGGTACATAAGGATGTCACCGAGCGTCTCCTCCAGATCAATCCGTCCCTTGCCAAGGAGGCACGCAAGGTGCTTGACACCAATAAATCTGAGCGGCATATCCGGGGCGGAATGGCGACAAGGGAGAAGTATCTTCATCAGCATGGCTAAAAGGACAGGAGAATAAAAGCAGGACTGCCCCGGATTCTTCAGGGTTTCAGTCCTGCTTTTATTTATTGCCGGCTGCAGGTTTCTGTCGTGTTTATTTTTTTGCATGACAGGTATGTTTTTTTATAATGGCTTTGGAAATAAAAGATTAAAATAGAGGTGGAATATGTTAAGATAGACTCAGTGTATGGACTGGAGAATTTTATGAAGTTATTAAAGCTGGTAATTGTAGATGACGAACCTATTTTGCTGCAGGGGCTTCTGAATACTTATGACTGGAAGAGTATGGGCTTTCAGGTGGCGGGAACGGCGCAGAGCGGGGAGCAGGCGATCAAAGTAATCGAAGAGGTGAAGCCGCATGTTGTGCTGACTGATATCCGGATGAAGCAGATTACCGGACTGATGGTTATGGAAGAGATTCAGAAGACAGAGCTTGAGTGCCTTTTTATTGTGCTGAGTGCGTACCGGGATTTTGACTATGCACAGCAGGCATGCGACCTGGGCGCCTATGCCTATCTGCTGAAGCCCATTGAGGATGAGAAACTCCAGGAAACAATGCAGGGCGCGTATAAGATGTGCATGGAACGGATGGAGCATGAAGCGAAGTATGATAGCTGGGAAAAGCTTCTTGTAAAAGACAGTGACAGCTTTCTACAGGTGGTGATTCAGAAGTATGTACAGAACAGAATTCCTGAAGAGAAAGTGGAAGAAGTGTTCCGGACGCTGGGAAATATGCCGGGAAATGAGGATCGGTTTATTACAGTATGTGTGGATATTGATCTGGCTTATAAGATAACAAATTCTCTGGACTATGAGGCTTCCCGTTTTACGCTTATGAAGCATCTGGAAGAAGTGGTGGGAAAGAAGTTCGCTTACTGGAGGGCAGAAGGTGAAACAGAAGAAAGCGCGTTTATCATCCGGACTACGGATAAAGAGGCGGTTCTTGAATTAAAACAGCTGCTGGAACATGTAAAGAAAGAGGAAAAAAGCCCGGTAGTAGCCTCCATTTCAAAACCATATAAAAAAATCGAAGGGATAAAGAAAAGTTATATAGAAGCGAAGAAACTGTTTGGGATGGCCAGTATATCCGGTGCAAGTGCGTTTACCGCCTCAGAAGAAGTGGAAGTGGCGCCGGGGGAAGAGCTGGCAGCGGATATGGATAATCTGATTGTAAATGCCGTGCGGAGAAATAATAAGAAAGAACTGAAAGAAGCGTTCATTCAGCTTATTTACGGTCTTCCTCACGAAGAAGAACGGCAGTGCAAATTTCTCCACCGCGTTATGCTGAAGAGTGAGTTCATGCTGCAGGATTCTTATGGGCTGACGGAAGAGATTAAAGAGAAGTTCCGTAATTATTACTATAATCTTGAGAATCTGAATGCGGCGAAGACGGTAGATGTATGTTATAAGATCCTGTGTGATGCCATTGATGCAAGGGAAAAAGAGGCTGAAAAGGATGAGACGAGATATTTTAAAGAGTATATGTCTGAGGCTGTGGCTTACATAGAGGATCACCTTCAGGATGAAGATCTGTCCATTGTATCGGTGGCCGCGCATATTTATCTGAATCCGGTCTATTTCGGCAGAGTGTTTAAACATACATTTCATATGACTTTTAAAAAGTATCTGATGCAGCAGAGAATGGAGAAGGCAAAGGCGCTGCTTGAGGCAGGCGGCGGCAGTATCGGAGACATCTGCGATGCGGTAGGGATTCACAATCCGTCCTATTTCTCCCATCTGTTCAAGCAGTATACAGGAAGACTTCCCAGTGAATACAGAAAAGAGTATGAGACGTAACAAAAAGGTATGAGAAATTATGAAAAAGAACAAGAAAACATCGGGAATACAGCGCAGGTATCTGAAGTATACCGCTGCTCTTCTGGGACTTGCGCTTCTGCTGTCCAGCGTGGGGGTAATCATAAGTGTAAGGAACAGACTGACGCGTTCAATTATTGATAAATATGAGTTTATGACGGAACGGATGGGGCTTACGCTGGAAAATATGTACCGGAAAAGTGATGAGACAACAGCAGAGTGTATTCTGTATGATGATGTGCAGCAGAGCCTGAAAAATCAGGGGCTGGAGGAAGTAAGATATATTGCTCTGAGCAAGTATTTTGCTTATATAGACCTGGACCATGTGGCTGCCTACTGTTATGTGGATAATAAGGGAAATGTATACAGCAGATCCTATTCAGATGTGTCCTATAAAGATATAGAAGAGAGCGGATTTGAAAAATATCTGGGAGAGGAATATTCAAAGACAAAGTGGTTCTGGGCAGAGGATACACTGTTCGGTACCGGAGAAGAGGCTCTTTTTATCGGGAGATATGTTAGGAGCCTGGAGTACGCCCACGGGCCCGGAATGCTGTTTTTTAAAATGGAGCCCGGATTTCTGCAGGAAATAGCAGGGATAAGTCAGGAACTGGTGGACGAGGCTGCCGTAGGAATTATTGACGGCGACGGGCAGATCTGTCTTTCTTCTGCTCCGGAGAATTTTGAAGAAGGAGAAGGTGTGCCGGACGGAATGGCGGAGCAGATTGCGGAAAAACAGGACACGGGGATGATATATGCCGGAGAGCGGGTAAAGAGCGGCGTAGTGTCGGCATACCGGGATGCGGACAGCGGACTGACCGTTTTTTCATTTGTTCCGGACCGGGTCCTGAACCAGGGACTGATCCCCATATTCCTTGTATTTGCGGGAATATATCTTGTGGTTATAGCGGTTGCAGTTGTTCTGAGTATTTATTTTTCACGGAGATTTACAAAGCCGATTCAGACGATAAAAGACGCTATGACAGAGTTTGACGGCAATAATTTTGAACGGACAATCGAGCTGCATACAAATACGGAGCTGGATGAGATCGGCCGGTCCTATAATGAAATGCTGGGCAATATCCGGCGGCTTCTGGACGAGATCAAAGATCAGGAGCGGGAACTGCGTACAACGGAACTGAATATGCTGATCAGCCAGATCAATCCGCATTTCCTGTATAATACACTGGATACGATTTACATGCTTGCGAGGATTAACGGGGAAGAGACAACCATGCGTATGATTCAGGCGCTTTCCAGATACCTGCGGCTGTCTCTGAGCAAGGGAAGCGAAATCGTGACAGTGGAAGACGAGCTGGAAAATGTAAAGAGTTATATGGAGATTCAGCAGATCCGCAATCAGGATCTTTTTTCCTACAAAATTGACTGCCAGGTGGACGCGGCAGATACCTATGTTCTGAAGCTGATTCTGCAGCCTCTTGTAGAAAATACGGTAAAGTACGGATTTCAGGACATTTTTGAGGGAGGCAGAATAGAAATTGCAGTATGGAAGAAGGATGGAGATTTATACCTGAGTGTTGCCAATAACGGAACGTCCATCGCCCCGGATATGATGGAAAAAATCAACGGTATGAATGATATGCCGGTGGGAGAACTGAAAAACTGTTTTCCGGATAAGAAACACGGATATGGCGTGGTAAATATTCTGACCCGGCTCCGCCTGAAATATGGAGACAGGGCGGCATTTTACTGCAGGGCAGAGGAAGAGGGAACTACATGTACGATAAAGATTCCCGGAGGGAGCGGACAGGAACAGCATGAACAATAAAAGAAAAAAATACAGTTATGAGAACCGGCGGGCGAAATATCAGGGACACAGACATAAAAGCAGGAGACTGCAGGCGGCTGCGGCCGCGCTGCTGCTGGCTGTGACTGCGGCGGGATGTTCTGAGAAGAATGTGCAGACCCCGGACGGGGAAGAAGAGGTATCGATTCCTGTTGTTCTTATTGTAGATTCCTCCACGGGCATTCGGAATGAGGAAACTTTGATTCAGGAATTTAACCGGATCTATGACGGAAAATGGCAGGCAGATGTGGAGTGGATCATGGAGACAGAGGAGGAGTACCGTCAGAATCTGAAACGGCAGAATGTAACGGATACGCTCCCTGCGGTAATTACAGATCTGAGAATGCTTCCGGCTTTTTACTATATGATGATACAGGACGGCCGGATCGAAGAACTGTCGGATTATATCTATACGGATGAAGAGTGGAAATCTATGATAGAACCTTCCGTGCTTGAATCCTGCAGCGAAGGGGACGGGAGTATTTATCTGGGACCGATCAGCACGGCAGCCTTCTCCTGTTCGGGTATGTTCTGGAATGAGGAGCTGTTTGCACGGGCGGGAATTGAATCGTTCCCGGAAACATGGGAGGAATTCTGGAAGTGCTGTGAGCAGCTGGAAAGCTGCGGGATTACGCCGCTGGCGCTTCATACCGAAGGAACGGCCTGGGCGCCGATGCTGATTGCCACGGCGGAGGCTGCCTCTTCAGAAGAAGGCGCAGAATTTATGGAAGAGTTCTATCCGGAAACCTATCAGAATGAGAGCGGCCTGCGGATTGCCCGGACTCTGCAGAGATTATTTTCCTACACGACAGAGGATGCATTGTATGCGGATTTTGACGTATCTTATGAAAATTTCTTTTCCGGCCGCGCGGCAATGATTCCGAACGGGTACTGGATGATGGATCAGATACCGGAGGAATGGCAGGACAAGGTGCGTTTTTCCGCGTTTCCGGAAAATAAAATGATCTCTTCGCCGGAGACTTTTGGCTGGGCTATCGTGTCCGGTTACAGTGAAGAAGTAAAAGAGGGAGCGGCGGCGCTTTTAAAACTCCGTACCCGGCTGAATATGGAGCAGAGGGAAGAACTTTTTGCAAAGGATCCGGAAGAAATGATTCCCGCAGAGAGAGACTACATAGCTGCCTATAAGAACGGCCCTCAGCTTGTGCCGAATTATCAGGTGAAATGGAATTCAATCCTGCAGGAAGAAACTTTAGGCGAGATTCTGCCGGAACTGGCCCGGGGGAAGATGAACCCGGAGGAATTTACAGCAAAAGAAGACGAAAGCATTCAGAAATTTCTGGAAGAACAGTGAAAATAACCTGGCATTGGCGTACCGGACAGTGGAACGGTCCTGTATACGCTGATGCCAGGTATTTTTTTTGATAATGAAGGTTTTGTATTTGATAACGGACGGACTGCGGTCATTGCTATAATACCCTCAGATAAAGGAAAACCGATGTTTTCAGAAAGGTGGAGGACGAATATGAAAAAGAAAAGAGTATTGTCAATTGTGCTGGCAGCCGCAATGATAACAGGAATGGCAGCAGGATGCGGAAGTGACGGAGGCAGCGGCAGTGGAAAAGATGCGAAAGGAAAAGTTTATTATCTGAATTTCAAACCGGAGGCAGACGAATACTGGCAGGAGCTGGCGGAAACCTATACAGAGGAGACCGGCGTCCCGGTAACTGTTCTGACAGCGGCTTCAGGAGAGTATGAGAAAACACTGAAATCAGAAATGGCAAAGACCGATGCTCCCACACTGTTCCAGGTAAACGGACCGGTAGGACTGGCAAGCTGGAAAGATTACTGCTATGATCTGTCCGGCTCTGATATTGCCGGAGAGCTGACAGACGACAGCTTCGCTCTGATGGACGGAGACAAGATGGCGGGAATTGCTTATGTAATTGAGAACTACGGCATTATCTATAATAAAGCACTTCTGGAGAAGGCAGGATATTCCGCGGACGATATTACAGATTTTGACAGCTTTAAAAAAGTCGTGGAAGATATTACGGCGCGCAAGGATGAACTTGGATTTTCTGCATTTACATCCGCGGGAATGGACGGCTCCTCTGACTGGAGATTCAAGACACATCTTGCTAACCTTCCGATCTACTATGAGTACAAGGACGAAGGAATCGACAATACAGATGCGATCAAAGGAACTTATCTGGACAATTACCGTCAGATCTGGGATCTGTATATCAACAATGCAACCTGTGAGCCCACGGAGATCTCTACAAAAACAGCAGATGACGCAACAGCTGATTTTGTAACAGAAGAAGCAGTGTTCTATCAGAACGGAACATGGGAGTATAACAACATTGCAGACATTGGGGACGAGAACCTTGGCATTCTTCCGATTTACATCGGCGTTGACGGCGAAGAAAATCAGGGTGTATGTACAGGAACAGAAAACTACTGGTGTGTAAACTCGAAGGCTTCGGAAGACGACATTCAGGCAACGCTTGACTTTATGAACTGGTGCGTTACTTCTGATGAAGGAGTAGAGGCAATGTGCAGAGACATGGGATTTGTAATTCCGTTCTCCTCTAATCTTGAGTCGGAAAATACACTTGTTAATGAAGCAAACAAGTATATGGAAGAAGGAAAAACTCCTGTGACATGGGTATTCTCAACCATGCCTTCTGAAGAGTGGAAGAACGGTGTGGGCTCTGCTCTTACGGCCTATGCGGCAGACCAGACAGACGCCAACTGGGATAAAGTTGTAAGCGCATTTGTTGACGGATGGGCAGCAGAGGCAGCGGCAGCGAAGTAAATGAAAAACAGCCGGATTTTAACGGTGTTATGTAAGAGGAAAAGCGGCGGGCAGAAGCGGTCTGCCGCCGCTTTTTGAAACAGCGGCGAGCCGAAGTCCGGGCCTGACGGGACCCTGCGGCCGCTTAGAATCCCGGAATGTGCTTTTTGGTACTTCCGGTGACTGAAAGGAGGATTTCATGGAAAAAGCGATCCGGCGGTATATGCCGATTTTTGTACTCCCTACGTTCTGCGCGTTTATACTGGGCTTTATTATTCCGTTTATTATGGGAATATGGCTGTCATTCTGTGAGTTTACCACAGTTACAGACGCGAAGTTTGTGGGACTGTCTAATTATGTGGAAGCATTTAAGGATACGGTATTCAGACATTCCTTCTGGTATACGGTTCTGTTTGCCGTAGTATCGCTTATTGTAATAAATGTAATTGCATTTGCGCTTGCAATGGCGCTGACACAGAAGATGAAAGGAACCAACATTTTCCGGACAATCTTCTTCATGCCGAACCTGATCGGCGGCATTGTGCTCGGTTATATCTGGCAGCTGATTTTCAACGGAATACTGGCAAAATACAATACAGCTCTGGGACTGAACGAGTGGTATGGCTTCTGGGGACTGATTATTCTTGTCAGCTGGCAGCAGATCGGTTACATGATGATTATCTATATCGCAGGACTTCAGTCTATACCGGGAGACGTAATGGAAGCGGCACAGATTGACGGTGCATCCGGTATTCAGAGACTTTTTCGGGTAACGATTCCGATGATGATGCCGTCTATTACAATCTGTATGTTCCTGTCCATTACAAACGGCTTCAAGCTGTTTGACCAGAACCTGTCCCTGACGGCAGGTGAGCCGGCAAAAATGTCTGAGATGATGGCGCTGAATATTTTCAATACCTTTTACGGACGTACCGGGTGGGAAGGCGTCGGGCAGGCGAAGGCCGTTATATTCTTTGTTATTGTGGTCGGAATCGGCCTGATACAGCTTCGTGCGACCCGCTCAAAGGAGGTGCAGCAGTAAATGAAAAAGAAACGGAGACTGAGCATGATCGGTACAGGGGTTTTTACCATCCTGGGTCTGGTATATATAGCGCCGATTCTGATCGTGCTTATGAATTCATTTAAGAAAAAGGTTTATATCAATAAAGAGCCTTTTAAACTGCCCATTGAGAAAACATGGAACAGTATAGAAAACTATGTGACCGCGATTGATAAATATGAGCTTCTGGATGCAGTCGGCTGGACGGTTTTTATTACGGTCGGCTCAGTACTCGTGATTCTTGTATGTACTTCCATGTGCGCATGGTATATTACAAGGGTAAAGACGAAGTTCACAAAGGCTTTATATCTGCTGTGTGTATTTTCCATGGTTGTGCCGTTTCAGATGGTTATGTTTACACTTTCTCTGGTAGCGGACCGGACCAGACTGAATACTCCGTGGGGGATTATTATTATATATCTGGGATTCGGAGCCGGACTGGCAGTCTTTATGTTCTGCGGTTTTGTGAAGTCTATTCCACTGGAAATTGAAGAAGCGGCAATGATCGACGGCTGTACGCCTCTCCGCACGTTTTTCAATGTGGTGCTTCCGATTATGAAGCCTACCTATATTTCCGTGGGAATTCTGGAGACGATGTGGATCTGGAATGATTTCCTGCTTCCGTATCTGGTGCTGGATCTGAATAAATATAAAACGATATCCATTGCAATTCAGTATATGAAGGGAAGCTACGGACGCGTGGATATGGGCGCGATCATGGCGGCTCTGATCCTGGCGGTAATTCCGGTTGTTGTCTTTTACCTGGCCTGCCAGAAGCATATTATCAAAGGTGTGGCAGCAGGCGCGGTGAAGGGATAAAAAATATGAGTGAGTTTCAGGCAGTCTGTTATGGACTGCCTGTTCTATGTATTCTGCGCGATACCGCGGGCAAGAGAAATATCCGCATCCGCCTTCATAGTGTGTTATACTGGAAGCAGCTTCTTCTGGCAGAGATATGGATCTGTCAGGAGAAAAGCGGCAGCCCTTTCCGGAATATACGTACGGATATGTGGCTGACGGGACGGTACGAACAGACAAATGAGAAGGGAGTCATGAATGCGGATTGTAATCGTAGACGGCGAAGCGCAGGTCAGAGAAGAGCTGATAAAGCTGCTGGAGAAGTCCGGGCCGGAATATAAAGTGGCAGGCACCGCGTCAGATGGAAGAGAAGGATATGAGCTGATCAGTGAAGCGCGTCCGGATCTGGTGATTATGGACGTTCAGCTGTCCAGAATGGGCGGAGTAACTATGCTGAAGAAGCTGCGCGGCGAGGGCGTTTCGTGCAGGGTTATTGTCCTGACCGCGGATACGGATTTTAATAAAGCCAGACAGGCTATTGAACTGAGTGTTGACAATTATATTCTGAAGCCGCTGAAAAAGGCTCAGTTGAAAAAGGCAGTACTCAGTGTAAGAGAAAAGCTGGAAAATGAGCAGGCAATAGCGGCGGCATTTACAGTGGAGAATATTTTCCGGGGCTGCCTGAACGGTCAGATTCATCCGGACGGAAGGTTTCATTCTATGACCCGGGAAAAATACGGATTTACGCTGGATGAGCCGATATCTGTCTGTACGGTATGGCTGGGGAGTAATTATACAGAGCAGCGGGAAGATGTGCGCCGGTTCCTTGAGAACGCGGCGGCGGATAAAAATTTTTCTGCCTGTGTGCTGGAGGTTGATGCATGGAGAGTGCTGACTGCCGTTATATATCGTATGGAAGATCAGACGGAGGCTTATCTTTTCTTCAAAGAACATGCGGTGCCGGCGGTATGCGGAAGCTTCCAGGGTGAAGTCGTATGTGTCTGGGCCGATATGAAAAATGGTCTTGAATTGCTGGAGGGCCTGAAAAGAATTGAACGCATGCGGGAATGGAATCTCCTTTTTGACCGGGGAGATCTGATACGGAAAGAAGACGTGGAAAGGCTTGCGGTGGTTCCCGTAAAGTATCCGGCGGAGCTGGAGAGGCAGGCAAGGCAGGCTGTGCTTGAGCTGGAAGGAGAGGAAATAAAGAAATGTTATTACCGGCTCTATGACCGGCTGAGAAGTCAGCCCCACAGTCCGGCGGAAATGAAGGAATGTTTGATCCGCTTTAATCTTGCGGTGGTAAATGCGTATAAAACTCAGCATGAAATTGAATCGGAACTCAGGATCCAGAGCTGTATGCAGTCAATTACGGTTGCTATGAGCTGGGGCCAGATCCGCAGTACGATGGAAGAGTTTCTCAATGTTATAAATTTTAATGCATTTTCGGAAGAAGGAGATACGCGGTACAGTCCTTTGGTTCAGAAAGCCGTGGAACTGGTACGGAAATATTATGATCAGGGTCTTACTCTCGAGGAGATCGCGGGACGTCTTTTTGTATCTGAAGAGTACCTGAGTTCTCAGTTTAAAAAGGAGACGGGAACAGGTTTTACGGAGACAGTCAGACATTACAGAATTGAACGGATTAAAGGGCTGCTCCTGAATACAAGACTGAAACTGAACCAGATCGCGGAGCTGACCGGATACGCGGATCCCAAATATATGAGTCGGGTATTCAAAGAGGAAGTAGGGGTGCTGCCGACGGAATATCGTAAGTCAGTTCATTAAAAAATTCTACCTATTCAAAAAATTTCACCCTTTTCAAACTGGGAAAGTGTGGTATGATACGCTTGATTCAGGTGAGAATCAAAGTATACGGCGAACAGAATGCCGGCATCAGTCACAGTAAGATGAAAAGCGAGGTGAGATGAATAATGAGCGACATGAAACTTACGTTTAAAACCCCGGATGAAATTGTTGAATTCGTAAACACAGTATCCAGGTATGACTTTGATGTTGACGTCAAAAGAGGAAGAATTGTAGTAGACGCAAAATCATTGCTTGGAATTATGCATCTTGGACTCAACAGCACGCTGGAACTGCAGGTGCATTCAGACAACTGTGAAGATCTTCAGACAGAACTTGCCAAATATGCGGCATAGTTTCCGGAAATGCGGCGGCCAGCCGGTTTCTGAATGAGAGAGAAGATATGAAGACTGGCAGAATAGAATAAAGAGTGATTACAGGGGATCCCGGTGTATGAAAAATATACTGGGATCTCTCTTTTTTGTCTGCTTTTATATATTGACAAAATATTCTGAAATAAAGATAATTAGAACAGAATTATTTGAAAATATTTGCGGAGGCAGACGCGTAAATGATATGCTTTGCGTACTGCTGAAAAAGATTCAGTGCCGTCTGACCTGATATCAGACATGGCATGAAAAGAGAGGAGGATGTCTATGAAGTACGTCTGTTCCATTTGCGGCTATGTGTATGATGAGGCAAAAGAGGGGACGCCGTTTGCCGGCCTTCCGGATGCCTGGGCCTGTCCTGTGTGCGGCGCAGGCAAGAGCGCATTTGCGGTAAAAGACCAGGGAAAAACCGGACAGGCCGGGAAAAATGCCGCAGATTCCGGGAAAAGAACTGGAAAGCCGGATGCCGCTGTGTATGACGGAGACATGGAAAAACTGTCTCCGGGAGTGATGTCAGCTATCTGCTCCAATCTGGCGCGGGGATGTGAAAAACAGTATAAAGACAGAGAGGCAGAGCTGTATCGTCAGATCGCGGATTATTTTGCCTCCATAACGCCGGAGGAGGCGGATGCGGACATGGAGAAACTGTCCGGTCTGGTTCAGGATGACCTGCAGGAAGGATATCCGGTTCTCTGGTCCGCCGGGGAAGCGGAGAAAGACAGGGGCACTCTCCGCATCTGTACCTGGGGAGAGAAGGTAACGAATATTCTGAATTCTCTCCTTCAGAGGTACGAAAGGGAAGGAGAAAGTTTTCTGAAAGACACGCAGATCTGGGTCTGCACGGTCTGCGGATTTGTCTATGTGGGAGATCAGGCGCCGGAACTGTGTCCTGTGTGCAAAGTACCTGCCTGGAAGTTTGAAAAAGTGGAAAGGAGGGTTCCTGCATGAAAGAGATTGCTGTAAGAAATCTGCGCCTGTGTACAAAAGACTGCCTTTGTCTGTATGTCTGTCCGGTAGGCGCTACCGATACGGAAAACAGTATTATTGATGTGGAGAAATGTCTGGGCTGCGGAGTCTGTGCCAGAGCCTGCCCCAGCGGTGCCATTTCCATGGTGCCCGCAGAGTACCCTCCTCAGCAGAAGAAGACAGAAGCGGTAACCGGTCCCTCCTTTGCGCTGGCAGAAGGAAAAGCCTGGCAGGAAAAGACCGCCCTTCAGCTGGCGGAGACCGCGGAAACTGACGGTCTGTACCGGCTGATGACTGCATTTGCAAAATCTGTCCGCCTGGTAAATGAAGACCTGCTCAGGGAGTCGGGATATATGCTTCCCCAGAGCGCCAATGCCCGGCAGCTTCTGAAGGAACTGGTGAAAAATCCGCCTTCGGATGATTTTCCCGCAGAGGCGGCGGAAGAGCTGCTGAAGCTGATCCCGTGCAATGAGGAAGAAAAAGGCGGCGGAGTGAAACAGTATAAATGTAAAATCTGCGGGGCAATTTTTGAGGTGCCGGAAGGGGAAGAACCGGTCTGCCCGGTGTGTAAGGCAAGGGGCGAAAATCTGGAACTGATTGAGGAATAGCGGAAGCCGGACCATGAAGTGCTTGTAAAAAGAGGCCGCCTCAACTATAATTGTTAGGAGAAAAGAAAACGTGCCGTCCGGGGCACATAATCAGGAGGAAAGCCTTGAAGAACGAATTAGTAATCGTCCTTGACTTCGGCGGGCAGTATAATCAGCTTGTCGCAAGACGTGTCAGGGAATGTAATGTGTACTGTGAGATTTATTCTTACAAAACGGAT
>DWZZ01000120.1 GCA_019117305.1 Candidatus Mediterraneibacter merdigallinarum
ATTCTGCATAACTAATCACCCATGAAAAGAATACCATTATCAAATATCTTTCGCAAGCTGTTATTCTTCAGATGCCAGATCATATGTCCCGTCCAGTTCAATCCGCATATCACACGAATCGCATCCGATCACTGTATGACCTTCCCTGTTTGATATCACCCCGACGTTCCCGCCGCAGAACGGACAGACTTTCCGTATCTCCTTTCCTGACTTTGCCTCCTGCATCCAATTGACAAATCCGGCGATATCCGTATTTTTATCATTGCAGTAAGATGTCCAGTCCCTGCCCAGCGGTTTCCGCAGCAGCCCGTCCTCGTCGGAGATAACCTTATCCCCTTCGTTAATGTCATTATCATAGAGAAGCTGATCCGGCATTCTGCGGGTGCTCTCCTCCCCGCCGGGTGACCGCAGAGTAACAAGAGCGGTTACCGGCTGGTCTTCTGCTCTTTCTTCACATCCGTAATCAAGATCTTCGTCTATTTTTAGTACAGTGTAAATCATTTCTCTTTTTCCTTTCATTCTGTAAAACATCATGTTTACTCTACTTATTGTAACACATCCCGGACACACCTTGACCCGCAAATATCAAAAATGCTACAATGCATTTCGAACCGGATTTTGACGAAAACTGCCGCATATCTG
Organism: Candidatus Mediterraneibacter merdigallinarum; assembly: GCA_019117305.1. Taxonomy (GTDB): domain Bacteria; phylum Bacillota; class Clostridia; order Lachnospirales; family Lachnospiraceae; genus Mediterraneibacter; species Mediterraneibacter merdigallinarum. The sequence goes on from DWZZ01000120.1 coordinate 643, forward strand.
TATGAAGAAAGAACTGAAAAAAATGTCATGAAAGGATTTTATCAATGAAAGCATTCGAAAGATTATTAAAATACGCAGCAATCAGAACTCCCAGCGACGAGGAAAGCGATACCGTTCCCTCTTCTGCCTGCCAGTTCGAGCTTGCCCACCATCTGTACCGGGAACTTTTTACTATGGGAATTACCGACGTGAAAGTGGACACTCAATGCTACCTGTACGCGCATATTCCCGCCACACCGGGTTATGAAGACCGGACGAAGCTGGGCTTCATCGCGCATCTGGACACAGTATCCGACTTCTGCGACCGGCGGATCATCCCGGTGATTCATGAAGACTACAACGGCCGGGAACTTCCCCTTGGCACAAGCGGGCGCACCCTGTCGCCGGAGATGTTTCCGCATCTGAAAGACCTGAAAGGGCGCACCCTGATCACAAGCGACGGGACTACAATTCTTGGCGCGGATGACAAAGCGGGAATTGCCGAGATCATAACTATGGCAGAACGGATTCTGGATGAAGATATCCCCCACGGCCCCATTTCCATCGCCTTTACACCGGACGAGGAGATCGGCATGGGCGCCGCGCATTTCGATGTGGATGAATTCGGCGCCGACTTTGCCTACACACTGGACGGCGATACAGAAGGCGAGATCCAGTATGAGAACTTCAACGCCGCCAAAGCGGAATTCCAGATCAACGGCGTGAATGTCCATCCGGGCTCTTCCAAAAATGTTATGGTAAATGCTTCTCTGGTGTCCATGGAGATCAACTCCATGCTGCCTCAGGGCGAAACGCCCCGGGATACAGACGGATATGAGGGATTCTATCATCTCATTGACATGCAAGGCGACGTGGGCCATGCAGTACTCCGCTATATCATCCGGGATCATGATGCAGAAAAATTTGAAGAGCGCAAAGAGACACTCCGGAATATAGAGAAAACGATCAATGAGAAATGGGGACAAGGCACGGCTGCTCTCACTATTACAGACCAGTACCGCAACATGGCTGAGATTATCACCGGCTGTATGCACCTGATTGAGAATGCAAAAAAAGCCTGCAAAAATGCAGGCGTTACACCGCTTGTTCTCCCCATCCGCGGCGGCACAGACGGCGCTCAGCTAAGCTTTAAGGGGCTTCCCTGTCCCAACCTGGGAACCGGCGGCCACGGATATCACGGTCCCTATGAGCACATCACCGCCGAGGGCATGGATGCGGCCTGTGAAGTCGCACTGGAACTTGTGAAAATATATGCGGAACAGACAGCGCACTGAACGGACGGTCCGATCTGACTATTCTGTCTGCTCTTCAGATCTTTCATTTCAGTACAAAGTGGTTTCTGTTAAAGGAGAGGATCCCCTCATCTCTCATCCTGCACAGCTCTGCGGACATCGCGCTCCGGTCCACGGAGAGGAAGTCCGCGAGCTGCTGCCGGTTAAAGGGAATATCAAACACCGGACTTCCGGCTCTCTGGGACTGCTCCGAAAGATAGGACAGAAGCTTTTCTCTCGTCGTTCTTCTGGACATATGCTCCAGCTTCCGGGTGAGCATTTTGTTCTTTTGCGCAAGCACAGCCAGAAGATTGCGGATCAGCCGCCCGTGGAACTGACAGGCCGACGGACACATGGTAAGGATCCGCTTCACATCCAGAAAAAGCACTTTGCTCGGTTTTACGGCAACAGCATTATTCAGAATTTCATCGCTTCCGAGGCAGGCATACACTTCACCGAATATTTCTCCCTCTGAAATCTCACTGAGAATACTCAGATTCCCCCAGTAATCTTCTTTCTGGATATGGATACAGCCCTCCAGCAGCAACGCCACGCTGTCAATGCGCTCCCCCCTGCTGAAGACGTATTCTTCCTTATGATAACTCCGGGTGACTGCCGACAGACAGTCCAGCATAGATGCAAGTTCATCCTCACTGATTCCCTGAAACAGCTTTGAGTTTTTTAATAGTGATAAATATTTTTCCATAATTGCCTTTCTGTTGTATTTGCAACCGTCTTGTTTTAAACATCGTACTATACTCAGGATACATCGTCAAGCGATGCAATACAGAAATCAATTACAGTGCCGGTATATAAACAAAAACACGGCCGGCGCTGACAGGAGGTTACGAAAATGTCAGATAAAATGTTTTGTTTTCAGTGTGAACAGACTGCAGGATGTACCGGATGCACCGGAAATGCCGGCGTATGTGGAAA
>DWZZ01000121.1 GCA_019117305.1 Candidatus Mediterraneibacter merdigallinarum
GCCCCTGTGGGCTTTTTCGTTTTCATAACAGAGGATATATAATGGATGATAAATTAAAAGAACTGGAACAGAAGATAGGATATACATTCCGGGATTCTGATCTTTTAAAGACAGCCATGATGCACAGTTCCTATACGAATGAACAGCATATGCCGAAACACCGTTGCAATGAGCGGCTGGAATTCCTCGGCGATGCGGTTCTTGAGCTGGTTTCAAGTGAATTTCTTTTTCGCAGATCCCCGAAGATGCCGGAAGGGAAACTGACCAAGCTGAGGGCAAGCATGGTTTGCGAACCGTCTCTTGCCATGTGTGCACGTGATATCGGACTGGGGAGCTATCTTTATCTTGGAAAAGGAGAGGAATCCACGGGCGGAAGGTACCGGGATTCTGTTACTTCTGACGCAATGGAAGCACTGATCGGGGCCGTGTATCTGGATGGTGGTTTTACTAATGCAAAAGAGTTTATTCATCGTTTTGTACTGACAGATCTGGAAAATAAGCAGCTCTTTTATGATAGTAAAACTATCCTGCAGGAAATCGTACAGGCAGACGGAAAAGACGCGATTTCCTACAGACTTACGGGAGAAGAAGGGCCGGATCACGACAAATCTTTCTGTGTGGAAGTCAGAATCGGCGATACCGTCTTTGGTTCCGGGAAGGGACGTACGAAAAAAGCGGCAGAGCAGCAGGCGGCATATAAGGCTATTCTGCAGCTGCGCCGGCAGAAGTAAAGGTGTTTTATGTATTTAAAAAGCATTGAAGTGCAGGGATTTAAATCCTTTGCCAATAGAATAAAATTTGACTTTCACAACGGCATTACCGGAATCGTAGGACCAAATGGAAGTGGAAAAAGCAACGTTGCTGACGCAGTCAGGTGGGTTCTTGGCGAGCAGCGTGTTAAACAGCTGCGCGGCGGAAGTATGCAGGATGTGATTTTTTCTGGTACGGAAAACAGAAAGCCGCTCAGTTATGCTTCTGTTGCGATTACGCTTGACAACTCGGACCATAAACTTCCCGTGGAATACGGAGAAGTTACCGTTACGCGTAAACTGTACCGTTCCGGGGAAAGCGAATATCTGATTAACGGCGCGCAGTGCAGGCTGAAGGACATTAATGAGATGTTCTATGATACCGGAATCGGAAAAGAAGGATATTCTATTATCGGTCAGGGGCAGATTGACAAAATTCTGAGCGGAAAACCGGAGGAAAGAAGAGAACTTTTTGACGAAGCGGCGGGAATTGTAAAGTTCAAACGAAGAAAAAACGTTTCTCTGAAAAAGCTGGAAGAGGAGCGGATGAATTTAACCCGTGTGGACGACATATTAAAAGAACTGGAAAAGCAGCTGGGCCCCCTTGAAAAACAGTCCGAAACAGCCAGAGAGTATCTGAAGAAAAAGGAAGAACTGAAGAAATATGACATCAATATGTTTCTCCTGGAAGAGGAACGTTTAAAGGAGAGAATCCGGGATACTCAGGAAAAATATGACGCGGCTTCCGAAGAAATGGAAGAAGCGGGCGGCCGTTACGAAAAAATGAAAGCGGAGTATGAAGCGATTGAGGAAGAAATCGACGGCATTGATCTGGCAATTGAAACTGCCAAAAATCAACTTAATGAGACAACCCTTCTGAAACAGCAGCTGGAAGGACAGATTAACGTCCTGAAAGAACAGATTAATACGGCCCGTATGAATGACGAACATTATGACAATCGTGTAAATACGGTTCGTGTTGAAATTGAAACCCGCCAGGAACAGAAGGCTTCTCTGGAAAAAGAACAGGAATCCCTGCAGGAAAAGCTGCTTCAGGCTTCGGAGGAAGACCGGGAGGCCAGAGAAAGGCTGATTGAAGTTCAGACAAAGATTGCAGAGCACACTGCCGGCATTGAGAGCGGGAAGCAGGAGATCATGGAGCTTCTGGAAAACCGCGCGTCTACAAAGGCAAAGATACAGCACTACGACACGACAAAAGATCAGATCGCGTCAAGAAAGAAGATTCTTGCCCGGACTATACAGCAGCTTGCCGAGGAAGGAAGAAAGCAGGGAAGCAATCTGAAAGACTATGAAGAGCAGCTGGATGCAGTCCGCAAAGAGATTGAAACTTATAATGCCAGAATTGCGGAGAATGAGCAGGAGATAAGCAGGCTCCAGAATGAGCTTTCAGAAAAACAGGATAAACTGCGGATTGGACAGACTGCTTATCACAGAGAATCTTCCCGGCTGGAGTCCCTGAAGAATATTACCGAACGCTATGACGGTTACGGAAACAGTATCCGGAAAGTTATGGCCAATAAAGACCGGGAAAAAGGCCTGGTCGGTGTGGTGGCCGATATTATTAAAGTTGATAAAGAATATGAAATTGCCGTAGAAACTGCTTTAGGCGGCAATATTCAGAATATTGTTACAGACAATGAGGAAACCGCAAAGAGAATGATCGCTTTTCTGAAGAATAATAAATTCGGACGGGCTACTTTTCTTCCTCTTACAAGTATGCATGGGAGCAGTGCTATCCGGAATCAGGAAGCTTTGCGGGAACCGGGCGTGATCGGCCTGGCAAGTTCACTGGTTCATGTAGAAAAAAGATTTGAAGGACTTGCAGGGCAGCTCCTTGGCCGTACCATTGTGGTGGATCATATTGATCATGGGATTGCGATTGCCAGAAAATACAGACAGACACTGAGACTGGTCACGCTGGAAGGAGAACTGATTAACCCGGGCGGTTCAATGACCGGGGGAGCATTTAAAAATTCCAGTAATCTTCTCAGCAGAAGACGGGAGATTGAAGAGTTCGAAAAAACAGTGTCCATGCTGAAGTCTGATATGGACGAGATGGAACAGCAGGTCAATGATGTAAAAAGCCGGCGCGCTGCCTGTTATGCGGAAATTGATGAAATTCAGCAGAGTCTCACAAAGGCTTCTGTCGTGGAAAATACAGCGAGAATGAACCTGGAACAGGCTCAGCTGCGACAGCTGGAGGCAAAGCAGCGGCTGGACGCATATGCCGGGGAGCAGGCTGATCTGGATGCGCAGCTCAGAGAGATTGAAGACAATGAGGACTCCATTCAGATGGAACTGGAAACATCACAGAACCTGGAACGAGAGTGGAATGAAAAAATAGAATCCCTTCAGAAGCTCCTTGAAGATGAGCGGGAAAGGGAAGCTGTGCAGATGAAGCAGTCGGAAGAGGTTCACCTGTCCCTGGCCAGTCTGGAACAGCAGAATTCCTTTATTCAGGAAAATATTATCCGAATAGAGGAAGAAACGGCGAAATTTGAGCAGGAACTTTCCGAACTTGACAGAAATAAAGGCACCGTTTCCGATGAGATTAAAGAAAAGGAAGAAAAGATCAGGGAACTGAAAGAGACGATTGATAATTCTTCCGAGCTTTTTGAAGAGATTAACGGTGAAATCGCGACTCAGACAGGAAAGCGGGAGGAGCTGAATCAGAAACATAAAGATTTTCTCCGACAGCGGGAAGATTTGTCGAAACATATTTCATCTCTTGATAAAGAATGTTTCCGTCTGAACAGTCAGAAAGAATCTTTTGAGGAGGCCTCGGAAAAACAGATTAATTATATGTGGGAAGAATATGAGCTCACATATAACAGAGCTCTGGAGCTCAGAGATGCAAATCTGACCGATCTGTCTTATATGAAAAAGCAGATCCAGAATCTCAAAGGAGAGATACGCAGGCTTGGAACAGTCAATGTCAATGCTATAGAAGATTATAAAAATGTCTCGGAGCGGTATACTTTTCTTAAGGGGCAGCATGACGACCTGGTGGAAGCGGAAGAATCCCTGATGCAGATTATTGATGAGCTGGATACAGCCATGAGAAAACAGTTTGCAGAACAGTTTGCTAAGATTTCCGAGGAATTCAACACCGTATTCCGTCAGCTTTTCGGCGGCGGAAAAGGCACCCTTGAGCTGATGGAAGATGAAGATATTCTGGAAGCAGGAATCCGGATTATCGCACAGCCTCCGGGCAAGAAGCTTCAGAATATGATGCAGCTTTCAGGCGGAGAGAAGGCTCTGACAGCCATTTCACTGCTTTTTGCAATTCAGAATCTGAAACCGTCTCCTTTCTGTCTTCTGGATGAGATTGAGGCGGCCCTGGACGACAATAATGTCAGCCGTTTTGCCCGGTATCTTCATAAACTGACAAAGAATACCCAGTTTATTGTAATTACGCACCGAAGAGGAACTATGTCTTCTGCAGACCGGCTGTACGGAATTACGATGCAGGAAAAAGGTGTGTCAACTCTGGTGTCCGTGGATCTGCTGGAGGACGAACTGGATAAGTAGACGGCAGGACAGCCCGGAGTCCCGGACGATATGAAGGAAAAGTGTTTTCTTCAGGAAAGTGGAGAAAAGAGGTAGCAAGGAAAGGCGGAAATACTGAAATGGAAGAAAAAAAAGGATTTTTCAGGCGGCTTGTCTCCGGCCTGACAAAAACAAGAGATAATATTGTTTCCGGAATGGACAGTATCTTTCACGGATTTTCCAGAATAGATGATGATTTTTATGAAGAACTGGAAGAATTACTTATTATGGGAGATCTGGGCGTACATGCCGCGATGGAGATTCTGGACGATCTGAAACAGAAGGTGAAGGAGAAACATATCCGGGAACCCATTGAGTGCAGACAGCTGTTGATCGACAGTATTAAAGAGCAGATGGATGTAGGAGAGACTGCCTATGAATTTGAAAACCGCACTTCTGTCGTGTTTGTAATTGGAGTAAATGGAGTGGGAAAAACTACGACTATCGGGAAACTGGCGGGAAAGCTGAAGCAGCAGAATAAAAAAGTAGTACTGGCTGCAGCGGATACATTCCGCGCAGCGGCGGGAGAGCAGCTTAAAGAGTGGGCCAACCGGGCCGGAGTTGATATGATCGGCGGACAGGAAGGGGCAGATCCGGCTTCGGTTGTTTATGACGCGGTGGCTGCGGCCCGGGCAAGAAAGGCGGATGTTCTTCTGTGCGATACTGCAGGCAGGCTTCACAACAAAAAGAATCTGATGGAAGAGCTGAAAAAGATCAACCGTGTAATTGACCGGGAGTACCCGGAGGCATTTCGGGAAACTCTTGTTGTACTGGATGCTACGACAGGACAGAACGCCCTTGCTCAGGCCAGGGAATTTAATGAAGTAGCAGAGATAACGGGCGTGATTCTGACAAAGATGGATGGGACGGCCAAAGGAGGAATCGCGGTTGCCATACAGGCAGAGCTTGGCATTCCTGTAAAATATATCGGTGTAGGTGAGTCTATCGATGATCTGCAGAAATTTAATTCAGAAGAATTTGTAAACGCACTGTTTTATCAAGAGGGAGAATAAATCCTCCGGGAAACAGTTTCAGAACAATTAGTCTAGGAACAGAAAGAAGGATAGGAAAATGTTGACATTGGAAAAATTTGAAGAGGCAAGTGAACTTGTAAAAAGAGTGACTAATCCTACAAAGCTTGTTTACAGCGATTATCTGAGTGAGCAGTGCGGCGGAAAAGTGTACTTAAAACCTGAAAATATGCAGCATACAGGAGCTTACAAAATACGGGGCGCATATTATAAAATCAGTACCCTTTCTGATGAGGCGAGAGAAAGAGGACTGATTACGGCATCTGCGGGAAATCACGCCCAGGGCGTGGCGTTTGCTGCAAAAAAATTCGGGTGCAGGGCGACCATTGTCATGCCCACAGTGACACCTCTGATTAAAGTGAACAGGACAAAAAGCTACGGAGCCGATGTAATTCTTTATGGCGATGTGTACGATGATGCATATAATTATGCATGTGAGCTTGCAGAGAAAAACGGTTACACTTTCGTCCATCCGTTTAATGATCTGGATGTAGCAGCCGGACAGGGAACCATTGCAATGGAGATTGTGCAGGAGCTTCCGACAGTTGACTATATTATTGTTCCGGTAGGGGGCGGCGGACTGATTGCAGGAGTTTCCACACTGGCGAAAATGCTGAATCCGAATATCAGGGTTATCGGTGTGGAACCGTCAGAAGCAGCCAGTATGACAGCAGCGCTTCAGGCGGGCGAGGTAGTGGAACTGGATTCTGCAAATACGATTGCTGATGGAACTGCCGTGAAGGCGGTAGGAGACAATGTTCTTCCTTATGTTCAGGAAAATGTGGACGATATGCTTCTGGTAGAGGATGATGAGCTGATCGGCGCATTTCTGGATATGGTGGAAAACCACAAGATGATCGTGGAAAATTCGGGACTCCTTTCCGTGGCTGCATTAAAGCAGCTGGACTGCAGGGGGAAGAAAGTAGTCTGCATCTTAAGCGGCGGAAATATGGATGTCATTACTATGTCTTCCATTGTTCAGCACGGCCTGATTCAGCGGGACAGAATCTTCTCTGTTTCTGTTCTCCTGCCGGACAAACCCGGGGAACTTGTACAGGTTGCAAAAACAATAGCGGACGAACAGGGCAATGTTATCAAACTGGAACATAATCAGTTTGTAAGTACAAACAGAAATGCGGCAGTAGAACTGCGTATTACAATGGAAGCATTTGGAACGGAGCATAAAAACAGAATCCTTGATGCATTAGAAAAAGCAGGATTCCGTCCAAAGCTGATCAGCGCAAAACTTTATTAAAAAGGGGACGGAGCCTTTTTCAAAGGGATCTGTCCCCTTTGGGGAGAATTGTCAGAAAGGAGCTGCATATGTCCAGACGAATACCGAAACCAGGTGATATTTACAAACATTTTAAAGGAAAACAGTATAAGATTCTGCATATTGCCATCAGTACTGAAACGGGAGAGGATGTTGTTGTTTTTGAGGCGCTTCAGGGAGAACATCAGGTATATGTAAGCCTTCTTGAATCTTTTCTGAGTCCTCTGGATACCGGGAAATATCCCCATGCGGATCAGAAGTACCGGTTTGAGCTCTGCCGGAATCAGACGGATGAGCACAGTCTGAAAAAGCTGCGTCACGGAAATACAACTGAATTGATTCTGGAGTTTCTGGATCTGGATGACAATGAATCAAGGGCAGAGTTTCTTCAGAAACATCAGGCCCAGATTGACAGCAGATTTCTGACGGCTGCCGCAGAAAGCCTGGAATTTACAGAGAGGGCGGAGACGTTGGAAGAAAGGTACGCCGCGCTTCTCAGATTTCTGAGAACAAAAATGAGATATGAGGGCGGACGCCTGAGATAAAAAAGCAGGGCTGCCGGCTTTATGCCGGCGCCCCGTTTTTGTTTTTGTATCTGTCAAGAAGGGCGTGGATTTTATCAGTTGGATTCATTACAGCTCCGATGGTAATATCGTGGTTGAAGGAATCAATAATCATTGCCAGAAACTTGCTCATGTCGGCCTGAATAAAATATGGTTTTTCATAAAGTTCCGGCGGGAGATAAGTTAAATTGGTTGTGATGACTTTGTTGATATATCCTTTGTTATAATATTCATCGAATTTATCGAATCCGTCTGTAAACAGACCGAAAGTAGTGCAGACAAATACCCGGGCGGCTTTGCGGTTTTTCAGCTGTTTTGCCACATCCAGCATACTTTCCCCTGATGAGATCATATCATCAACAATAATAACATCCTTTCCGGCCACGTCGTCGCCGAGAAATTCGTGTGCCACAATCGGATTTTTCCCGTTTACGATTCTGGAATAATCTCTTCTTTTATAAAACATTCCCATATCAACGCCCATTACGTTGGAAAAATAAACAGCACGGTGCATTGCGCCCTCATCCGGGCTGATGATCATCATATGCGCTTTGTCCGGTTTCAGATCCGGCACTTCGCGGAAGAGAGCCTTTAAAAACTGATAGGGCGGATTAAAGCTGTCAAATCCGCTCAGAGGAATCGCATTCTGAACCCGGGGATCATGGGCGTCAAATGTGATAATATTAGAAACGCCCATTGCGTTTAATTCCTCCAGCGCCAGAGCGCAGTCGAGAGATTCTCTTCTGGTCCGCTTATGCTGGCGGCTTTCATACAGAAACGGCATGATCACATTGATGCGTTTTGCCTTTCCGGTTGCTGCAGAAATAATACGCTTCAGATCCTGATAGTGGTCGTCCGGCGACATGTGGTTGAGATGACCGCTGACAGTATAGGTAAGGCTGTAATTGCATACATCTGTCATAATAAAAAGATCTGTACCGCGGATCGTTTCTCTGAGGATGCCTTTTGCTTCTCCGGTTCCAAAACGAGGGCAGCAGCAGTCCACCAGATAATTGTTTGATTTGTAATTGACATAAAGAGAGGATTCGGAAACTTCATTGATCGTGTTTTCACGGAATGAAACGATATAATCGTTCACCTTCTGGCCCAGATCTCGGCAGCTTTCCATAGCTACAATTTTCAGCGGGGCCACGGGAAGGGTTTTTTCCAGCAGTTCAATATTTGACATGATTTTCTCCTGTATAAACATAGATTTGAGTTTCGCCCCGGCAGAAGCAATATACTGTCAGCCGGAGAATGCTTCCTATCCGGCTTATATCCGGTCAGGTTAACACATATCTTTTATATCATTTTTTATATTGAAATTCAAGCATGCCTTTGCGGGAAAAGGGAATTATGTTATACTTACAGAGAAATGGTTCCGCAGAAAGCGGATATTTCAGAAATATATAAAGATGCTTTGAAGAGGAGCAGGTTTAAATACATGAAGAAACATATACACAAAATAGCGGCTGTGGAAGAAGGCAGTATTGCCTGGGAACTGGGAATTGAACCTGGCGACCGGCTGCTGTCAATTGACGGGCATGAAATAGAAGATATTTTTGATTACCAGTTCTATGTGGAGGAAGAGGAGCTTCTGCTTCTGATCGAGAAGCCGGACGGCGAAGAATGGGAGCTGGAAATCGAGAAGGATCCGGACGAACAGCTTGGGATTGAATTTGAACAGGGACTGATGGATGAGTATCGTTCCTGCCGGAATAAATGTATTTTCTGTTTTATTGATCAGATGCCTCCGGGGATGCGGGATACGCTGTACTTTAAAGATGATGATTCCCGCCTGTCTTTTCTGCAGGGGAATTATATTACACTGACAAATATGAGTGACAGAGACGTGGAACGGATTGTCCGATACCGTCTGGAGCCGATTAATATTTCCTTTCATACAACAAATCCGGAACTTCGCTGCAGAATGCTTCATAACCGATTCGCCGGAGACGCGCTGAAAAAAGTGGACATTCTGTATCAGGGCGGCATTGAGATGAACGGTCAGATCGTTCTGTGCCGGGGTATCAATGACGGAGAAGAACTGGAGAGAAGCATCCGGGATCTGGGAAGGTATCTCCCGCTTTTAAAAAGCGTCTCTGTTGTGCCGGTGGGCCTTACAAAGTACAGAGAAGGGTTGTGCCCCCTGGAACCATTTACAAAAGAAGATGCGGTAAAAGTACTGGAAGTAATTCACCGCTGGCAGAAGAAATTTTATCAGGAATACGGGCTTCATTTTATTCATGCAGGGGACGAGTGGTATCTGCTGGCTGAGGAAGAACTGCCGGAAGAGGAACGCTATGACGGATATCTCCAGCTGGAAAACGGAGTGGGGATGCTCCGGCTCCTTCTTAATGAATTTGAAGATGTATACCAGAGTCTTGACGGCGGAGATAAAAAAGAGGTTATATCTATTGCTACGGGAAAGCTGGCCTATCCTTATCTTGCGCGTATGGCCCGGAGGATTGAGGAAAAATATCCGGGTATCTGTATTCATGTATACTGCATTCGAAATGAATTTTTCGGGGAGAGGATTACCGTATCGGGACTGATTACCGGACAGGATATTGTCTCACAGCTGAAAGGGCAAAGACTGGGTAGTCGGCTGTTGATTCCCTGCAGTATGATGAAGGCTGACGAGGACGTTTTTCTGGATGATTACACGGTAAAAGAACTGTCCGAAGCTTTACAAGTACGGGTTGATATTGTAAAATCAAGCGGACAGGATCTGATCGATTCGATATTAAATGATTAAGGTAAAGGAAGGAAAAGATAGATGAGTAAACCGGTAGTAGCGATTGTCGGACGGCCAAATGTGGGGAAATCTACTTTGTTTAACGCTCTGGCAGGAGAGAAAATTTCTATCGTGAAAGATACTCCAGGGGTTACAAGAGACAGAATTTATGCGGATGTAACCTGGCTGGATAAAGAATTTACAATGATTGACACAGGCGGAATTGAGCCGGACAGCAAGGATGTGATCCTGTCCCAGATGAGGGAACAGGCTCAGATTGCCATAGATACAGCGGATGTAATCCTTTTTCTGACAGATGTCAGGCAGGGACTGACAGATGC
>DWZZ01000009.1 GCA_019117305.1 Candidatus Mediterraneibacter merdigallinarum
AAGCGCCATGGGATCAGCGTTTCCCACGTCTTCCGAGGCACAGATCATAATTCTGCGGGCGATAAATTTAATATCTTCTCCTGCATAAAGCATTTTTGCCAGATAATATACCGCGGCATCCGGGTCTGATCCGCGCATGCTTTTAATAAAGGCAGAAATGATATCATAGTGATTATCCCCTCTCTTATCGTAGTTCACTGCTCTTTTCTGAATACATTCCGACGCTACACCGAGAGTAATATGTATGATGCCGTCATCTGCCCGTTCTGTAGTAAGCACACCAAGTTCCAAGGCATTAAGCGCTGTTCTGGCGTCTCCTCCCGAAAGATCTGCAAGGAACTCCAGTGCGTCCTCATCCACCGCCGCACGGAAACTTCCCATCCCCTTTTCTGTATCAGAAACCGCACGCTGGATTAACAGACGGATCTCATCTTTTGTAAGCGGCTTCAGTTCAAAGATACCGGAGCGTGACAGAAGAGCCTGATTTACCTCAAAATATGGATTTTCAGTAGTCGCTCCAATGAGAATCACGGTCCCGTCTTCCACAAAAGGCAGGAGATAATCCTGCTGCCCCTTATTGAATCTGTGAATTTCATCAATAAAGAGAATGGTTTTTCTTCCATACATTCCCTTCAGATCCTTTGCTTCACGGATTACTTCTTCCATGTCCTTTTTGCCTGCAGATGTCGCATTAATCTGTTTGAATTCCGCGCTGGTCGTATTGGCAATCACCTTGGCCAGTGTGGTTTTTCCGGTTCCCGGAGGCCCGTAAAATATTACAGAACTCAGCTTATCCGCCTTTATAGCGCGGTAAAGAAGCTTGTCCTTTCCAATAATATGCTGCTGTCCCACCACCTCGTCCAGGGCAGACGGGCGCATTCTGGAAGCGAGAGGCGCCTCTTTTTCCTGTGTTGTCTCTCTCATATAATCAAATAAATCCATAATTTCATTCATCCTCCCATTCGCAAATGCCTGGTGTATTTTCCTGTTCAAACCGGATGATCCGTTTCAGGCCGTCATATACAGTCCCATATACAGACCGCCTCCATCCGGTTACTGAATCCCTGACAGTTCCCGGATTACTTCTCCGGCCATCAGAAGACCGGCCGCCGGCGGGACAAAAGAAACACTGCCGGGCACAGGCCGTCCCGTTTCTCTCTTTTCCACCTCATCTTCATTCCTGACCGCTGCCGGCTTTTCTCTGGAATATACCACTTTCAGATGAGGGATCCCGCGGTTCTTCAGTTCTCTGCGCATCACTCTGCACAAGGGACACACACTGGTCTGAAAAATATCCGCAATCTCAAACAGCTCCGGATGCAGCTTGTTGCCTGTTCCCATGCTGCTGATCAGAGGAATTTTTCTGCGGCAGGCCAGTTCTGCTAGAGCAATCTTCGTGCTCACTGTATCAATGGCATCCACAATATAATCCACCGGACCGGCAAAGAACTGGTCCAGATTGTCCGGCAGCACAAATGTTTCCCATGTTTCTACCTGTGTTTCCGGGTCAATGTCCCGAATGCGTTCTTTCATTACTTCCGTCTTATATCTCCCGACAGTACTGTGATATGCAATAGACTGACGGTTAATATTTGTAAGAGATACTGTATCATTATCAATAAGAATCAGACGGCCTGCACCGCTTCTTGCCAGCGCCTCAATGCAGTGTGAACCCACGCCGCCCACGCCAAACACTGCGACCGAAGCCCGCCTGAGGCGCAGCATCCCCTCTTTTCCCAGAAGCATTTCCGTTCTTGAATATTCATGTATCATAATCAAATCGTTCCTTTTCCAGATATTTCGTCATTTCATCTAATCCATCAGCAGACGGTCCACTGTGACAAACTCATACCCTCTTTCATGAAGGATGTCGATAATACGCAAAGCAGCTTCCACCGAACTGCTGTAGCAGTCGTGTAAAAGAATAATATCATTTTCTTCCGTTTCCGTCACTACTCTCTGAACAATTTCATCGGCATTTTCCGTTGTCCAGTCAAGTGGATCCACAGTCCATTTCACATAAAGTTTATCCAGTTCTTCCTCCATATCATCCGGGACCGCGCCAAAAGGCGGTCGTACAAATTCTGTTTCTTTTCCCGTAATTTCCCGGATAAGCGCGTCTGTCATATCCAGTTCCTCATGAGCTTCCTCCCGGCTCATCTGCGCCAGATTTACATGGCTGTAAGTATGATTTCCGATCTGATGTCCTTCCTGGTACATCCGTCTGATTATATCACGGTTCTTATCTTTTTCAATATTTTGTCCGATCACAAAAAAAGTGGCCTTCACGCCCCGCTCTTTCAGTCCGTCCAGCAGCACCGGAGTACAGGATGCATCCGGTCCGTCATCAAATGTTATGGCAACCGACGGCCCCGGCCGGTCAGCATCAGTTTCTGTCTCCCCCGCTTCCATCCCTCCGGTTTCCAGACTCTGTAATCCACTGGCTTTTCCCGTATCTTCCGGAGCCTTTCCGCTATCAGCCGCATGCAGCGGGAAAAAGTTCAGGACACACAGAAACGCCAGCGCCTGCATTTGGTATTTCAGATTCCTTCTTCCCTCTTTGTTCAACTCTGCCACACAAGTACCTGCCTTTGTGGTTTCTACATCCTATGCTGCCTGCAAACTGTACATTCTGAAATTGGAATTTAACTATCTAATCCTCAAAAACCATTGATTTT
>DWZZ01000122.1 GCA_019117305.1 Candidatus Mediterraneibacter merdigallinarum
CTTGCCTGCTATAAAATCCGATATATTTATCGCTGCGAAAGCGCCGGAAGTGATATATAATCAGGGAAAACAGTTTCATAAATAAAATTCAATAAAATATTAAGAATTCCATATAGAACTTTAAATATTTATTCTGTATTATTCAATTTTTTAAAGATGTAAAAAGGAAACGGAAAGTATATTTTATGTGGCACCTTTGTGCTAATATGGGGGGAAGGGGATAATGAGATTAGTCAATATAATTGAACTGGTAAAACAATATCTGCTCCAGGGGGCAATTCTGGCAGTGATTGCGGGAGGAATTGCGGGAGCAGGCTATTTTATCATATATAAAAAGATGATGAAAGGGGAAAGGAGGATCCGGCCGCTGAATGTGCTGTGGGCAGGCGTTTTTTTCTGCTATCTTGCAGTAATGCTTTCGGCTACACTTCTGGACCGCGTTTCCGGCTGGTCCGATACCAGGATGATGCCTCTGTTTTATTCTTATCGGGAAGCATGGTACAGTTTTTCCGGAGCAGAATGGAGAAATATCGTTCTGAATATCCTTCTCTTTGTGCCGTTTGGATTCCTGCTGCCGCTGGGAATACGATTTTTCCGGCGCTTCTGGGTGACATATCTGACAGGGCTGGCAGTGACTGTACTGATCGAATCGACTCAGCTTATTTTAGCGCGGGGGGTTGCGGAGGCAGATGATATTCTGAATAATTTCCTGGGAACAATGATCGGTTATGGAATCTACGTTCTGTTTCGGGAGATTACAGCGGCAGCAAAAAGAAAACGATTCAGTGTTCTGAAAATGGCAGCTGCCCAGATCCCCCTTGCCGCTATCGTCCTGGTGTTTGTCGGAATTTTTATTATGTATGACCGGCAGGAACTTGGCAATCTGGAAATCGGCCTCAGCAGCCGGATTGACATGTCGGATGTTCAGATGACAACAACGGAGAACTACAGCAGTCAGCCGGGAACAGCAGCAGTCTATAAAATTCCTGTATATACGGAAGAAGAGACAAGAAAGATTGCCGATAATTTTTTCGCTTCACTGGGGCAGACACTGGATGAGTCCAGGACAGATCTGTATGATGAAACGGCTGTCTATTATAGTACAGAGCAGAATTCTCTGTGGATTGACTACGCAGGCGGGACAATGAGTTATACGGATTATGCCGTTGTATTTGGGGACGATCCGGAAGCAGAGACTTATCCGGAACCTGTTTCCGGGGAAGATGAGGCAACTGTCAGAAGTGCGTTGTCCACATATGGAATTCAGGTGCCGGAGGGAGCGGTGTTTCAGGAGCAGTCAGATGAATCGTCCGATTTGCCTGGCTATGAGTTTTCGGTTTCCCAGCAAAGAGATGGAGACCGGTTCTATGACGGATCGCTGTACTGCACGCTTTATGACGGAGGAAAGCTGGGAGATATCAGCAATCATATTCTCTCATGTGAGAAGTATAAAGATTATCCGATTCTGTCTGAAGATGAAGCGTGGAAACAGATACAAAGCGGAAATTTCCGTTATTCCGGTCAGGCCGGCGATGAAATAAAAGAACTCGAACTCGGGGCTGTTAGTATGAAATATGTAATAGATTCCAAGAAATATTATCAGCCGGTATATTCATTTGAAGCTTCTGTAAACGGGCAGGACGGATATGAAATAGTGGTTCCGGCTCTTAAGAGCGCGTCAGGAGGAAAATAAATGGGATGCTGGTCGAAGGAGATAAAGGCAGCCTTACTTTCCAGGGAACGAGATATCTTTCTTTTCTGCGGGACGGCCAGGAATACAGGTGATTTGATAAAGAAGAAAAGGACAGAGCGTTCATTACATGCTATAATAGAAGAAAAGATCCGGAGGAATTTATGGAAAACATAGTTTTTATTATAGTAATGGAAGGATGCGCTGTCCTGTTTCTGTATTTAGGATTCCTATTATGGAAAAAGCAGCAAATACAACAAGGGTATCTTTTAAAGCAGGGGTGAGCAGATTATGAAACTATTATTACGGATACTGTATAACAATAAAATGGCATGGATTGTGTTTGCTGTTACATTAATTATTTCCTGTATATTTTTTTATTTGCTGCCGGACCAGATACCAATTCATTTTGACAATGGTATTGTCGATTCCTATGCTCCTAAAATCTGGTTATTTCTTTTTCCTCTTATGCAGCTTATTTTTTTGCTGTTTTTCAGTTTAAAAGGAGTGCGGCAGAGTTTTACCGTTATACCGAAATATGGAAACAGCATTATTACATATTACATTGTTGTTCTTGCATTTGTCATTTTATTTCTGCTGTCGGAAATTACAATAATCAGAGCGTCTTGATTAATGCAGTAAAATTTTCATTATTTTAGCAGCAAGAAAAGATGAATACTATTTGAAAGTACCGTTTACCCGTGAAAGCTGGAATGGAAGAATAAAAGCGTGCCGTGGAATCGGCGCGTCTCTTACAGATAATGAAATATTAATGTGGGAACGGGAACACAGAGATCTTCTTGAAAATATAGCGCCTGCTGAATTTGATGTGCTGCATTACGCGGCTGTTGCTGAATTAAAAAAGATCTGAATTAAAAATGATACGATTTATAGATATTGTGTAAAATGAGGAGGACATTATGAAAATAGGAATTTTAGGCTGTGGAGTTATGGCGGAGACATTCGCCGATACATTAAGACAGATGGGAGAGGTAGAATGCTATGCGGCAGCTTCGCGTACTCTGAAACGCGCGGAAGAATTTGCCGGGAAATATGGATTTAAGAAGGCTTACGGAAGCTACGAAGAGCTGTGTGCGGATCCGGAAGTGGAGCTGATCTATATCGCAACGCCGCACTCCAGCCATTTCGATAACATGAAGCTGTGTATCCGGCATAAAAAGCCGGTTCTGTGCGAAAAGTCATTTACAGTGAACGCGCGGGAGGCAGAACAGATCAGGGAATATGCGGAGCAGGAGCAGGTCTTTGTTGCTGAGGCAATCTGGACAAGATATATGCCGTCGAGAAATATGATTCAGGAAATTATCGACAGCGGAATCATTGGCGATATCTCTGTACTGACAGCCAATCTTTCTTATCCTATCTCTCACAAAGAGCGGATTATGCGGCCGGAACTGGCCGGGGGAGCGCTTCTGGATATTGGCGTGTACGGCGTTAATTTTGCCATGATGCATTTCGGGACGGATATTGAAAGGATTGAGTCATCTGTCCGAATGACAGACACCGGGGTGGATGCTATGGAATCCATCACTATCTTTTTCCGAGGCGGACGCATGGCGGTGCTGACCCATGATATCTACAGCAGATCGGACCGAAAAGGCATTTTCTATGGCGAAAAGGGCTACATTATTGTGGAAAACATCAATAATCCACAGAGTATTTCCGTTTATGATACAGAAGACAGACTTGTCCGTCGGATGGATGTGCCAAAACAGATCAGCGGATATGAGTATGAGGTACTGGAATGTATAGATGCTGTCCGTTCCGGGGAGAAGGAGAGCAGTTCGATGCCGCTTTCCGACAGCATTAAAGTTATGGGGATTATGGATCAGCTGCGCGGACAGTGGGGACTTGTCTATCCACGGGAAAGAGAAACGCGGAAATAATTTTAGTCTGTGTGCCGTCCGGCTTCAGTGGGGGATCCGCTTCACGTGATACCGGGGAAGAATGAAAACAGAGAGAATAATAAGCGATTCTGACAGGACGCAACTGGCAGTTGACACATTGAAAAGTGCGGATTGGTGGAATGCAACTGCAAAAAAATCTAAAATCAGACTATAAAATTTATACATTGGAGAATTCAATATGATTTTTGCAGACAAACTGATTCAGCTGCGCAAAAAAGCCGGCTGGTCGCAGGAAGAACTGGCAGGACAGATGAATGTGTCAAGGCAGTCTGTTTCTAAATGGGAAGGAGCGCAGTCCATCCCGGATCTGGAAAAAATGATTCGGCTGTCAAAATGATTCGGGGTTACCACAGATTATTTATTAAAAGATGAAATCGAAGAGATCGGTAATCCGGAGACTGTTATTACAGATGAGGAAGAAACATCAAGAAAGCACGTATCTATGGAAGAGGCAAATTCATTTCTTTCCGTTAAAGAGGAAACTTCAAAGACGATTGCTTTCGGCACTTTTTTATGTATTCTTTCACCGATATGTTTTTTATCCTGGGAGCCATCAGTGAAGATACCGGAATGAATATATCAGAAGACGCAGCAGGCGGAATCGGCATGATTCTCATGCTTATACTGATCGCGGTTGCCGTGGCCATATTTATTTACAGTGGAAGCAAGACAGCACCGTTTGAATATCTTGAAAAAGAAGTGTTTGAGACAGAGTATGGAGTCACCGGCATGGTGAAAGAGCGCAGAGACAGCTTTAAAGATGCTTATGTCAGAAATAATATTATCGGGGTGAGTCTTTGCGTGATGGCTCTGATTCCTCTTTTCGGAGGAGCAGCTATTAACGGAGAGAATGATCTCTTTATGGTATTTATATTCTGCGTTTCGATTGTAATCGTCGGGATTGGCGTTGTTTTTCTGATAAGAGCCGGAATCATCTGGGCAAGTTTTGAAAAATTATTGCAGGAAGGAGACTATGCAAGGGCGAAGAAGAAGCAGACGCTGAAATCTTTGATTGCGCTTGTATACTGGCTGGTTGCGACAGCCATTTACCTGGCCTGCACCCTCCCGTCAGAAAGCTGGAAAGAAGGATGGATTGTCTGGGTGATAGCAGGGGTTTTGTTTCCGGCCGTTATTGCTATTGCAAATACTGTAGAAAATAAAAATGGAAAATAGAAAACATGAGGAGTATGTGAAAATGGATTTTTTCAGAACAGAGAAATATGACAAAGATTTTTTAAAACCGAATATGATGGGCCCGAATTCAATGATGATTCTGGAAGAGCTTCTGGAGAAAGTACCCTTAAAACCAGGAATGAGAGTTCTGGATCTGGGGTGCGGAAACGGATTGACTTCTGTTTTCCTTGCAAAAGAATATGGAGTGCAGGTTTTCGCGTTGGATCTGTGGATTTCTGCTACTGACAATTACAGGAGATTCAGGGAGGCAGGAGTTGAACAGGCGGTCATACCGATCCACGCAGATGCAATGGACATGCCGTTTGCAGATGAATTTTTCGACGCTGTGATCAGTGTGGATGCTTATCATTATGTAGGAAACAATGACACATTTTTCCAGGAAAAAATACGTCCTTTATTAAAACAGAACGGAATTGCGGCAATTGCTTTCCCGGGTATGAAATATGAAGTGAAAGAAAATATTCCGGATGAAATGAGGCCGTACTGGCCGGAAGAGGCATTGGAAATGTGGCACTCTATCAACTGGTGGAGACCGAAATTTGAAAATGAGCTGAATCATCTTAACATGTGGGAAATGGGATGCTTTGAGCAGGCATGGAATGACTGGCTGAATACCGATAACCCTTATGCAGTAGGTGACAGGGAAATGATTCGCACAGATAATGGGAGATATATGAACATTATCGGAATAACAGGTACTTTACTGCATGCCCCGTCAGCCGGGCATAAGGAATAAAATTAAAGAAACATTAAGAAATTTATTGTGTATTTTCAAGAATTACTGTGTATTTTTTATACAGATACAAAGACAAAACGGCTTATTATGATAGTTCAGGGTTATATGGAGAAAGGAAGAAAGAAGTGAACAGAAAAAAGAACATATGGATTCTTATAGTGGTTCTCATTCTGGCTGTGATTGGAATCGTATTTTTCTTTCTGATGCACAGGAGAACTTATTCTTTGGATCTACCGCAGGCAGAAACCCTGGGAAATGTGGTAATCAGTACTGACACCACCAAGGAAGAAATTACAGACAGGGAGAAAATTAAGGATCTTATTTATGTGCTGGAGGGCAATGGAAGAACTACCAGAAGAGAGAGTATAAATGATTTTCCGGTTAACGCGGAAAATCCGATCAAGATTGAATTCTGTTTCGCCCGGGGCGGCAGCTCCGTTCTGTATGCATATGCACAGGAGAATCGATATTATATAGAACAGCCATATAATGGGATTTATCAGATCAGCGGAGATGAGTATAATTCTGTAGCGAAATATGTTCTGTGACCGTGGAATATCTGCTACTATAAATAATAAGAAAAACAGTTTTGAGATCCTGATATTTGTATCGAAGATATTTAGAAGCTTTGGGGAGGAAAGAATATGGAATGGCTGCCGATTACTGTAATTGCAGTACTTATCGCAATCTCAGCATTATATTATATTGTTAAAAAAGCGGTAAAAGATGCACTAAAAGAATATTTCAGAGAGAAAGATAAAGAACAGTAATTCCACTGATATTCTCCGGACAAGGGGTGTTATTTTCAGCTGGGAAAAGATATTCTTCCATTGAAGATAAATAATATGAAATGGAGGTAAGGCTGATGAATCAATGTAATACCGGGAAATTTATATCGCAGAAGCGGAAAGAGAAGAATTTAACGCAGGAGCAGCTGGCGGAAAAAATCGGAGTGTCCAATAAAACAATTTCAAAATGGGAGACCGGTAAATGTATGCCGGACTATGGGGTTGTTCAGAGTCTGTGTAAAGAACTGGAGATTACTGTTGCCGAACTGATGGACGGAGAAGAATCAGAAGAAAGAAGCGTACGTTTATACGATGATGAGCAGATTATGGATTTGCTGAGGCGAACGCAGGAATTAGAAAAGCAAAAGAATCAGTTATATGGAATTTTACTGATTGTGATGGGAATTGCCCTGCAGGCACTTTCGCATACAATGGGCGGTTCTGATATGCAGGAATTTTTTTCCGGAATCCTTCTGGGATTATCCGCGGGTGAAATGCTGGTTGGGGTTTATATTCTCGGAAGAAGTATGATCGGCAGATAAATACCGGGCCGGAAAATTCCGGAGGACGCTTTTATGTGGCTTGTTCATTTATGGTTGAGGAGAATGAAGAAATGAAAAAAAGAAAGATCGTTTTTTTGGTCATCGTTATAATTGTTCTTTTAGCCGGAATATTATTATATTTCAGACCGCTTCAGTTATCCGTTCCGTCAAACAAATATATTTCAGCTATATATGAGGAGCTTGGCGTAAGAGACGGAGAGCCCTATATTAACGATACAACTTACAATGAAATAACAGAAGACGAAAAAGAACAGATCATAGATCTGCTGGAACAGTACTCATACAGAAGAACGCCGGGAACATTATTTTCAGACGGCTCTCTGACGGAAACCGGCGATCAAATACTGATTATGCATATATTTGATGAGAATAATGAATTGGATGATACAATAATTATAACAGGTGCAGACAGTATTTCTGTCAATGGGAAAAATTATTGTCTGAACAACTCATCTGTATGCATAGAAGAATTATTAAATATATTAAACAAATAAAAAGAATAAGAAAGTCCCCTGCTTACTGCTCCGTGCAGCATAAAGCAGGGGGCTTCCATAATCCGGTAAAAAGCTATGCAGTGTCCCGGATCATGGTCATCAGAGCTTTTTTATCCGACAGTACAGCAGGTAAGGAGAGGCCTCGGACATATCCTTATAGTAACGTGAAAATATCTTTTTCAGTTAAGTTCAGATTCGTTTTCGGGGGTAAGTTATGAAAAAAGAAACGATTAAAGAAAGTATATTAAATCCTGTCAGCATGCTTATCATTGGTATGCTGACAGGATTTCTTATAAAAGAAATCGACATCCACTTATATGCCCAGCATTTTGGGATTTCATTAGCAAATATTTTTTCGGAAGCCGGAGTCTGGGTAGTAATCGGGGTGAGTATCAGTCTGTTCAGCAGAGATAGAAAATATGCCATGCTGAATGTTTTTACATATTGTATCGGAATGATAATTACATATTACCTGACGGCAGAACTTACAGGATCGGTCTATGGCTGGGGATATATAAAGATGTGGACATTATTCGCATGCTTTTCACCGGTTATGGCTTATCTTGTAATATTAACGAAAAGAAAAGGAATTCTGGCATTTATTATAAAAGCCGGGATTTTTATTGGATATATCAGCATCAACCTGCTGTTAGGCAGTTTTATTAAAATTTATGATATTGTATTTATAGGAATTTTAATTTATCTGCTGTTCATAAAAAAATATACGAAGATTTAATCTGTACGGGAAAACCAGAAAATTTAAAGAAGATGTAATTTATACTGAAATAGCATGTGACAGATATTCTTTCTGAAAATAATGCAATTGTTGCGATTCTTTTTATAAAAAACTTACTAAATTTCTGATTATCTTTTCATAAGCTGGT
>DWZZ01000123.1 GCA_019117305.1 Candidatus Mediterraneibacter merdigallinarum
AGCTTTTAAAGTATTCATTTATCTTTTCCTCCAATCACTGAATCACGCTTAGCAGCCTTCCACTTTGTACGAACAAATAGGTCTTGTTAAGTGTATTTCTTTGTTACACCTATAGTATAGCACCGTTGTCAAGAGGCAGAATTATTTTTCATCCAGTTTTTCCTGGCCCTGAAGCACCCGCATATTTCTTGACCCGTATGTAAGCAGAGTAAAAGCCATAGATACGAGACAGATAAGAATTGACACGGCAGAAACGGCGGACGGAATATCGATCCAGAAAATGTGAAGGATCATCATGGCATAGAGCAGAGTCGTGGCAACTTTGCCGTGAAAGTCAGCTCCCACAACTTTTCCTGTTTTCCGGATCATCAGCAGACCGGTTGTGCCGATAAAGACTTCTTTAATCACAAGAAATCCAAAGGGCGCCGCCATAAGCGGAAAACGGGTGACAAGACAGAAGAGCATGGCCGCCTGTGTCAGCTTGTCTGCTATGGGATCCAGGATTTTCCCTACATTGCTTACCGCATTGAAGTGCCGCGCGATATATCCGTCGGCAAGATCAGTAAGCCCGGAGATAATCAGCAGAACTCCGGCCGGAAAGTAATCTTTCCGGAACCAGTACAGCCAGATGATAACCGGGATGAGGATCAGCCGGAACAGGGAGAGCAGATTGGGAATCGTTAAAATTTTATTTTCTGTTTTGTTTTCTGAATTCATTGGTATCTTCCTTTTTCATAAACATAGTTGACAGATGTGCGTTACGGCTCTGATAAGACGGCCCGGCGTCTTCTGAAAACCTTCTTCCGGTGCTGCAGAGTACATTCCGGCATCCTTCAGAAAGCCGATAGAAAAAAGTATATAGAAGTTAGGTTTTTCTGTCAATGAGTCAGAGAAAAGAAAAAGAAAATTTAACGGAATTGAAACAAAATAAAGAAATCTTGTCTGTGCGGGCACCTTGACAGAACGGAAAACAAGTGTTATATTACAGATAGAACACTTAGAGATTCAGGTTGATTCAGATATAAAAGGGAAGGGAACGAGAGGCCGCGGAAAGGTTTCTCGTTTTTCTTCGGCAGAGACTGTGAAGGAGGGTGAATGAAATGAGTGCAAAAAGAGATTATTATGATGTGCTGGGCGTCAGCAGGGGAGCGGATGGCGCTGCCATAAAAAAAGCTTACAGAAAACTGGCAAAAAAGTACCATCCGGACAGTAATACAGGCAATCCGCAGGCGGAAGAAAGATTTAAAGAGATTACAGAAGCTTATAATGTATTAAGTGATGATAAAAAGAGAAAACTGTATGACCAGTTCGGCCATGCTGCATTTGAGGAAGGCGGCCCTCAGGCCGGCGGCGGATACGGCGGCTTCGGCGGACAGGGCGGAAGAACTTACCGTCAGTCTTACGGGCCGGGCGGCAGCTATCAGGAATTCCATTTTGAAGGCGGAGAAGATATGGACGACTTCCTGCGCAGTATATTCGGAGACGGATTTAATGGAAGCGGTTCCGGAAGAAGCTCCGGCGGATTCTGGGGCAGCGGTTTTCAGAACAGTGGTTTCCACAGCGGCGGCACAGGAGGCAGCAGCTTCGGCGGATATGGGCCCGGCGGCTTCCGGATGAAGGGAGAAGACCTCCATGCGGATATCAATGTGACCTTTGATGAAGCAGTACTTGGAGGCACAAAGCGGATTCATCTGAGAGGCTCTGACGGAAAGGAACAGTCGCTGGATATTAAGATTCCGGCAGGAATTGAATCCGGCAAATCCATCCGTCTGAAAGGAAAAGGCATGCCGGGAAGCGGCGGCGGAGAACCGGGTGATCTGCTTCTGAAGGTAACTGTGCAGGAGAAGCCGGGATTCCGCAGAGAAGGCATGGATATCTATACAACCGTACGGATTCCGTATACGACGGCTGTATTCGGCGGAGAAGCCAGAATACACACGGTTTACGGGGATGTAGTGTGTAAAATCAAAGAAGGCACACAGCCCGGAACAAAGCTCCGTCTGAGAGGGAAAGGAGCCGCGTCTGTGAGCAATCCGTCCGTAAGAGGGGATCAGTACGCAGTAATTGAGATCCAGATCCCTCAGAATATGGGACCGGAAGCACGGCAGAAATTGAGAGAGTATGAGCAGGCTCTGAAGAGAGAGCAGCTCCACCGCACAAGCGCCGCGTAAACCGGAAAAGCCGGAAACGGCTGCCGGTTATGGCAGGCAGTAAAGCGGACTGTGAAGATCTGCCTGACAAAAATGATACAGCTCAAAGGGGGAAATTTGAGAAATTCAGAAAATCGTGGTATCATAGGCGAGAGATAACAGGATTGAAAATTACAAAGCGTCAGCGAATGTCCGGCATCTCAGGTGCCGGGCATGTTCATGTTTATGAAAGGAATGAGGAAAATTGGACAAATTACCTGTTTATATTGCGAAGCGGTATCTGCTTCTTCTCGCGGGCCTTTCAATTATGGCCTTTGGTGTGGCTTTCTCTATTAAAGCAAGTCTGGGAACATCCCCTATTTCAAGTGTACCCTATGTAGTCAGCCTGTTCGCGCCGCTGACGGTGGGAACAGCGACAATCGTTATGCACTGTGTGTTTATTCTCCTTCAGATTCTGATATTAAGAAAAAATTATCATCCGATCCAGCTGATGCAGCTGCCGGTGGCGGTTTTCTTCGGTTACCTGACGGACTTTGGCGTGTGGGCGGTCCGGGGGATTCACTGCAGTACTTACTGGCAGCAGTGGATTGTCTGTCTCATCGGAATTCTGCTGGTGGCAGCGGGCGTCAGCCTGGAAGTGAAGGCCGGAGTAGTTGTGCTGGCCGGAGAGGGTGTTGTGCTGGCGATCTGCAAAGTGCTTCCGAAAATCAAATTCGGGTATATGAAAGTCGGGTTTGACGTGACCCTTGTTGTGATTGCGTGTATTCTGTCCTTTACATTTACCGGACATCTGCAGGGGGTGAGGGAAGGAACTGTGGCGGCGGCCCTGCTGGTGGGACTGATTGCGAAACAGATCGGGAAGCTGCTGATGGGGTGGAAACTGGAAGGAGAGCCGGAAAAGGAGGAAACCGCAGGATGATAAAGAAACGGGGAGCACTGCGGGGACGGGGGCAGACCCGTTAAGTGCCGGAAAGGCACAGCACCGGTAATAACAGAACAAGGAGGTGGAGAGAGTGAAAGGCGAAAAATTAAAACAGGAGTTATTTTCCCTGCTGGCGGAAAAGGGCGCAAAACTTATGGGAGCCGGGGATCTCTCCGGGATCGTAAGCGGAGAAATGAAGACAGGCGTATCGGTGGCTGTTCCCGTTCCGGGAAAAATCGTAAGAGATCTGCAGACCGCGCCGACAAAGGAATATTATGATGCATATTATGCCCTAAACGCAAAACTGGACGAGATTGTTTCCTGCGGGAAAAGGGGTATCAGGCATATGCGAATACCACAAAGGCTGTCAGACAGGATGCGTCCTGGTGTACGCCGCTCCCTCATAAAACGGCGGCGGCACGGGCCGGGCTGGGGTGGATCGGAAAAAGCTGCCTGCTTGTCACAGAAGAGTACGGCAGCGCTGTGCGCTTATCCAGTCTGCTAACCGACGCGCCGCTGCCGGCTGATACGCCGGTCAACGAAAGCCGGTGCGGAGGTTGTATAGTGTGCGTAAGGAAATGTCCTGCCGGCGCGCTGACCGGAGTATTATGGAACACATCCGTAAAGCGGGAAGAACTCTTCCATAAAGAAATCTGCAAAGAAACGCAGACCAGGCGTATGAAAGAGGCTGCCGGCATTGAGACAGATCTGTGCGGAATGTGCTTTGCCGTTTGTCCCTTTACGCAGAGAAATCTGAAGCGGGCGGAGAAGCTTTCTTCTTCAGAGGATCCGGAATAAGAGGGACAGATGTTATTACGGGTATCAAAATCTTGTAATAGATCAGATAAACATGTATGATGAATAATATGGAAGAAAAGTCCGGGAAGAACCTGCGGATGGAACGAACTCTGCTATATTCCAATGGTACAAGGACAGGTTTTCTGTCGCTCGGGGGAATAAGACTTTAAGTGGGTGGGATTATGGGATTTATTGATTCATATAAACGTCTGGAAAAACTTTGCGGCGAAATTCTGAATGATGAAAGGAAGGTTTCTGCCTATATCGATGAAATGAAGAATACTCCTCGGGGTTCCTATCTTGTCACAGGATGGGATGCGGACTTAAAAAAGCTTAAACATTACCGGTGGGTGAGAAACCAGATCGTACATGAACCGGGCTGCACAGAAGAAAATATGTGCAGGCCGGAAGATGCTCTTTGGCTTGATAATTTTTATTCACGCATTATGAATCAAAGTGATCCTCTCGCGTTGTATTATAAGGCAGCGGCCTCGTATCCGCAACAAAAGATCAGGTCGAATTACGGAGACACATCGAAGGGTTATACATTAAATCAGAAAGATATATCGCAGAGGGGAAAAGAGACTTTAGGGCGTCTGGCATGTGCTCTTGCTGCATTTTTCATTATTATTATCCTGATTTTAATTATAAGCCAGGTATATTTATTCTCATAGAGATGGATAAAATAAGTAGGGGATTTTTTACAAACAGTGCCAATGGCCTGATTTCTGATGCTGCTCTGAATCGGACAGGCTATGCGGCGGGCAAAATCTTGCAGAAAGGCGGAAGTTATGAAAGTTATTTTAAGTCGTAAAGGATTTGACAGTGCTAATGGAGGTATCTTAAGTCCTATTTTTGAAGATGGGACAATGCTTTCATTTCCAATTCCAGGCAAAGATGAGGAGAAGGACTGCATTCGATATGATGAGTTATTTTGTGGCAACATCTGTTTGAAAAGAATTATGGATGACCTTAAATATCGAGGCGCAGAGTGTTGTCATCTGGATCCTGATCTTGTGAAAGAAAGAAGAGGAAAACGGATTCAGGAATGGATACCGGCTTTTGGCCAGGTCAATCAATCCGCAGCCTACTTAAAGAATCAACATATTTCTGAAGGTGATTTATTTTTTTTCTTTGGCAATTTTCGTCATGTAGAGCAGAAGAATGGAAAGTATAAATATGTTCGAAGAAAAGCTAAAATGACGGATGAATATCTCGGGAAACCGATACAGGCGGTATGGGGATACTTACAGGTGGGAAGAATTATTACTGATCCCGAGGAGCAGAAAAAAATATTCTGGCATCCGCATGCCTGTAACAAGCGTGTGTATGAAGAAAAGAATAATGTGATTTTTACGGCAAGCGAGCATCTTTCGTTTAATCCCGGACTGCCCGGATCCGGCACTTTTCTGTATGATAAAAAACGCGTGCTGACGATGCCTCAAAAATCAAAAGCAATCTGGAATTACTGTAAAGCCTATGATGTTGACAATATTGAAAGCAATCGGAAAAATTCGGCCAGTGGTACGGAAGGAATTTATTATGCCGGAATCTGGCAGGAGCTTGTTTTAAAAGAAAATCAGATTTCAGAAGAATGGGCAAAATCACTGTTCTAGAAATACATAGTTCAGAACATGATGAAATAAAAATATGGAAAGAACCGGTTTACCATATACGACTTCTATGTATCAGGCTGTGAATAAGATATAACAGGGAAAAGAAATGCAGCGCCGAAAGGAAATTCAGAAAATGAAAGATAAAAATAGGGAAAATTTATCAGACAGCGGAAGGCCTGAAAACGGAAGAAAAGCAGTGGAAAGGCAGACAGTGCTGGGAATGATAAGGGTGGATATGGTGTATCCGTATCCCTGTGTGCCGCCGCCGGAAATCACGGAAGAAAAAGATGGCGGACTTGAAATTATCACTGCTTCTCATGTGTTCCGGATCAGAAACGGGGAAACGGAAATTTCACCGGTTCTTTATCAGAATTGCATGCATCCGGAAATCATTCATATTGATCCTGTACAGATTCGAATGGAGAAAGGGGAAATCTGTTTTCAGGTAAGGGATCAGCAGTGGATAATTTCCGAATCAGAAGCGTCTTCTGTGGAAATTCTGCCCTGGAAAGCTGAAATCAAAAAGAGAAGCTGTATTCCGTGTACGAACTGCGGAAGATGCAGCTGGTAAGCAACCCTCTGTGGATAATTTTTTATAACTTGTGTAAGTTTGTTGATAACCGGATTTTATACTGTCCGGCTGTTGTATCTGAAAATCTGATATGGTATTGTAGAGGCATCCGAAACAGTTCCTGGTTCGGGTGCCTTTGTATCTGAGAAAATCTTAAGCGGTCCGGAGCGTTATCTTATCGAAGCTTCCGGCCATGCTTCGAAGTCCGGAGCGTATTCTGATAATCTGAGCAGTCAGGTTCTTGCGGGCAGATCTGTCCGAACATTCCAAGGTTTCTGTTTTTTTCAAATGGAGAACGTGGTAAGATAGGAGGTAGATATATGGACGAAAGAAACAGAGAAAATTTTATTATGCTTCCCACCGTGGATTTCTGTTTTAAAGAATTGATGCGGAATCCGAAAGTCAGACAAGGATTTATTGCGGCGATCATGGGAAAAGATCCGAAGGCGATAAGAAAGACGACACTTATTCCGAATGCCACAAAGAAAGAATCAAAAGATGCAAAGCTGGGGATTCTCGATGTGATGGTGGAGATGGAGGACGGATCAAAAGTCAATATGGAGATGCAGGTCGCTTATTTTGGCTGGTGGTCCAGCCGGGTACTGTTTTATGTAAGTAAAACGTACAGCGGGCAGATCAAAGAGGGTGAAGATTATGATGCACTTAAGAAATGCATTCATGTAAGCATCCTGGATTTCATCCACTTCCCTCAGGATAAAAAGTGTTACCGGAAGATCGCTTTCTGTGATGTGGAAACCGGAGAACAGTATACCGATCTGATGGAGCTGCATATCCTTGAATTGAAAAAGCTGCCTCCCGGGGATCAGAATGAAGAGGGAGTCATCCGCTGGATGCGCTTTTTCGGCGGGAAGAACCGAAAGGAGTTCGAAGATATGGCGAAGAAAGACGAGTATATTGAAGAGGCATATGATGAACTGAAGAAGCTCAGTATGGATGAACAGAAAAGAATGGAGTATGAGGCCCGCCAAAAAGCAATAAGAGATTATAATTCACAGATGAAGAGTGTAAGAGAGTATGGCCTGAAGAAGGGAATGGAAGAAGGAATAGAACAGGGAATAAAGCAGGGACAGCGAAGCGTTCTGCAGAAGCTCATCAGGAAAAAGAAGGAGAAGGGGATGAGCCTTGCGATGATCGCGGAGCTTCTTGAAATGACTCCGGAAGAAGTTGAAGAGCTGGATAATGAGATTTTGGAAGAAAAATAGCAGATTGTGACAGGGGCACGGGCAGCGGCATTTATTGCAGGGGTTCCACATCAATGATCAAAAATTGGTGTGTGGCCCCTTTTTATTTTTGTCTGAGAGTGTCAAATGGTTTGATTTTTGCAGAAATGGTGTAGTAAAAATGGTGGAGAGATGTAGTGATGGGGAAAAATAAAGGAAAACAGAATAAGCTGCGATCCAAGATGAAGGGAAATAAGAGATGGCGAAAAGTATAAAGATTTGATAGAATTGAGATAAATGTGAACTCGGAACTTGAATTTGGTGTATTCAATATAAGAAAAACAAAAATAGGAAAGCTGTTGGCTGAATGGATTGGCTGTATGTTTCACCCTGAGCGTGGCAGCAGATATGATCTATTATGGGTGAGACGAGACATTGTGATACAATATTTATAACTACAAAATTTCAGGGAGGTTCCTGTTGATGCAGTTACAGGAAGATAAAATAACAACACTTCAGACTGCGATTCAGACTGCTTATCTGGATCATACAATAAATTCCAACCTGGCCTATCGACCGGAATTTATTTCGAATAATTATAAGCTCGGGAAAAAGGTACTCGTTTCAATCGAGGAAGAATTACAAAGATGTGAGGAATTCTGTATTAGTGTAGCTTTTATCACTGAAAGTGGAATTACCCCGCTTCTTCAGACTTTAAAGGAGTTGGAACAAAAGAATATTCCTGGGAAAATTTTGACGACAAATTATCTTATGTTCAGTGAGCCGGAGGCCCTGGAGAAGCTGGCGGGATTAAAAAATATTGAACTGAGAATGTATGTTACAAATGCTGAGACAGGCGGATTCCATACAAAAGGATATATTTTTCGCAAAGAGGAAATTTACCGGATCATTATCGGAAGCTCGAATATGACACTCAGTGCCATTACAAAGAATAAAGAGTGGAACACCAAAATTGTTTCTACAGAACAGGGAGAGCTGGCGCAGGCTGTTTTACAGGAATTTGATGAGTTGTGGCAGGATGAGCATACGTTGGCTTTTGAAGACTTTATTGATTCCTATCGGCAAGATTACCTGGCTGAGAAAATGATTCGTAAGCAGAAACAGCAGGCGGTGTCAGAGTCGGTTGTTGAACTTGAGAATTATCGGTTAAAGCCTAATAAGATGCAGGTGGCTTTTGTAAAAAATGTAATGGAAATGAGAGCGCACCAGATAGACAGAGCGCTTCTTTTAAGTAGTACCGGAACAGGAAAATCACTGGCTTCCGCGTTTATGCTGCGTGAGATGGGAACGAGAAGAGCTCTTTTTGTTGTACACAGAGAACAGATTGCCAAGCAGACGTCGAAAAGCTATAAAAGAGTTTTTGGTTCCTCAAGAAGTTACGGACTTTTATCAGGAAATAGCCGGGACTTTGATGCGGAATTTTTATTTGCGACCATGCAGATGATATCGAAAGAGGAAATCATGTCTCACTATGATCCCGGAGATTTTGATGTGATCATTCTGGATGAATGTCATCATGCGGGCGCTGAAAGTTACCAAAAGATTATGCGGTATTTTAAGCCAAAGTTCTGGCTGGGAATGACCGCCAGTCCGGATACCAATCAGTATGATATTTATTCGATTTTTGACCATCACATTGCTTATGAGATCCGTCTTCAGCAGGCGCTTGAAGAAGATCTGCTTTGCCCGTTTCATTATTTCGGAATTACGGATCTGGAGATAGATGGGAAAGTGTTTGATGACAGTGCCGGCGTAAAGAACTTTTCGAATCTGATTTCAGATGCCCGGGTTGATTATGTGATCGATAAAGCAAAGTATTACGGATTTAGCGGAGACCGGGTGAAAGGTTTGATTTTCTGCAGCCGCAAAGATGAGGCAAAGGAATTATCGAAAAAGTTTAATGAACGGGGATTGAGAACGGAGGTTCTGACTGGAGAAGATGATCAAACGAGAAGGGAAACAGTCATTGCCAGATTGACTGACGATGAAGATGTTGATAATCAGCTGGATTATATTTTTACGGTAGACATCTTTAATGAAGGTGTGGACATCCCTGAGATTAATCAGGTTATTATGCTGCGCCCCACTCAATCGCCTGTGGTGTTTATTCAACAGCTGGGGCGGGGGCTTAGGAAATTTGAGGGAAAAGAATATGTGGTAATTCTTGATTTTATCGGGAATTATATGAACAACTTTATGATTCCTATTGCTTTATCCGGCGACAGAAGTTATAACAAAGACGCGATGCGCCGTTATATCCGGGAAGGAGCAAGGGTCATTCCGGGAAGTTCCACCATTCATTTTGATGAAATTTCAAAAAGGAGAATATATGCCTCCATTGATGCGGCCAGAACAAATGATATGAAGCTGCTCAAAGAGTCATATACAACTTTGAAGTATAAGTTGGGAAGAATTCCGACAATACGGGATTTTAAGGAATTTGGAGCTATAGATGTAACAAAAATTTTTGAAAAATGTGGATCTTATTACGGCTTTTTGAAGAAATACGAAACAGACTATCATGTTGCAATCAGCGGGCTCAAACAGACGGTTTTGCGGAGCAAAACG
>DWZZ01000124.1 GCA_019117305.1 Candidatus Mediterraneibacter merdigallinarum
ATGGCGGACGCCATCAGTGAGAGGCCGAAGCAGAGCGGAGGCCTCGAACTGGCATGTGTGGAACCCCGGCGAAGAGGAAGGATAAATATGTATAGAAAAAGCCGCCCGATGATTCGGACGGCCTTGCTTGTGATCACTCGCGTTCTTCTATTATTACTCCGCTGAAATCGCTCCTGTAGGACATGCAGCCTCGCATGCTCCGCAGTCTACGCACGCATCAGCGTCAATCTCGTATTTGCCATCGCCTTCAGAGATAGCGCCTACCGGACATTCGCCTTCGCAGGAACCACAGCTTACGCATTCATCACTAATAACATGTGCCATTGTATGATCCTCCTTTTTTAAAAGATTCGAAAGCGGAACATCCGCTTTTCGTTATACTCATTTTAATACAACAGAAATAAATATACAAGGTATTTTCATGTTCAAAATTAAGTACCTGCTTTTAAAGGCCGCGGTTCATAATCATAGAAGGGGCCGCGCCGCCATGCCGGGGATGCCCGGGACGACAATTTTCCGGCGCTTCCGTTTCTTCGCCAAATTCAAGGAATTTTTAAGAAAAAATCACTTTCTTTTTTTTGTGTTTGGTGTATTATATCAGAGGGAAGACGGCATCTGCTCTGAATGATGGATGCGGAGCAGGCAGCAGAACATGTCATAATGACAGATAGAAAAGAATATGATTGTACAATTTGATGTTTATTATGGAGGCAGAAGATGAAAAAGAAAGTGACAGCGGCAGTTTCTATAGCCGTATGCGCGGCTCTTGGCATATGCGCATGCAGTTCGGGCAGGGAGAGCAGCTCCTTTACCGGAGATGCGACAGAAGAACCCAGTTATCAGGCAAAACTCAACGCGATTTCGCCGGAGGCATACAGCGGTATAGAAGGGCTTGAACTTGAGCCGGGCACATATATTTCCGTTATTGGAAAAGAAGATGAGTCTGCGTACTGGAAGCAGATAAAAGCAGGTGTGGAGCAGGCGGCCGTAGATCTGAATGAAGAGCTGGGATATAGCGGCGATGATGAGATTAAGGTGATTTTTAACGCGCCGGGTGAACCGGAAGATATTGACGAACAGGTGAATATTCTGGATGAAGAGCTGGCCAGATATCCTGATGTGATTGCAATTTCAAGCATTGATGCGGAGGCTTCGTCAGTTCAGTTTGATCTTGCGACAATGAACGGAATTCCGATTGTGGCATTTGAGTCCGGCAATACGTATCAGGGGATACAGTGCACCTGTTCCACAGATAATACACGTGCTGCGCAGACTGCTGCGCAGAAGCTGTGCAGCTCTATCAATGAGGAAGGTAAAGTAATTCTGGTTGTCCCGGATTCGGTCTCCAAAAGTTCAAAAGATCAGGTCAGTGCTTTTAGAGAAGAGCTTCTGTCAAATCATCTGGATGTTAATCTTGCGGGGGTTATATATATGGACCAGCTTGATACCATGAAACGACAGGCAGCGGCGGAACAGCTGAATATTGCCTATGATGATGTGGTGAAAGCGTCAGATATCGCCTCAGGCGTTGAAACCACGGCTGGCAGTGGTGATGAAGGTGTTCAGCAGGCTTCAGAGCTTCTGGAGGAAGTGGACGCAATTGCCGGTGAAATGGAAAATGAAGATGTAGTCGCATGGTATTTTGAACAGAATCCGGATCTGAAAGGATGCCTGGGAACCAGCGCTGAAGCAACGCAGCTGATTCTTGGCGCTGCGGACAGGACAGAGGGCCTGGATGATATGGTCGTGATCGGGTTTGACGCAGGTAAAGATCAGGTGGAAGCTCTTGAGAATGAAGAGATTGACGGCCTGATCGTACAAAACCCGTTCGGAATGGGGTATGCGGCGGTTGTCGCGGCCGCAAGGACAGTCCTTCAGAGTGGAAATGAGGCACAGGTAGATACGGGATTTATATGGGTTGATCAGGAAAATCTGGAGGATGAAAATATCCAGGCGCTGCTCTATGAGTAGCCCGGGGCCGCTTCTGAATTAACTTGCATTTCAACTTCAGGTATACTACAATAATTATAGTGCCCATACGAAGCGGCTGCTGTATCGGCCTGCGTGATAAAGACCGGAGTCTGTCAGCAGGGGACAGGGCATGCAGGCAATAAAATACCGGGGAGAGATTTTATGAGAGATAATTATAAACCTCGTTCGCTGATAGAAATTGTGAATGATGTTTTGAGTACAGTACGAGATTACTACGATTCAGAGTACGTTTATTATATTGAAAAAGAACAGGACGATATTGAGACCATTTATGAGTGGTGCGCGGAAAATGTGCCATGGCAGAGAGACCGCCTGAAGATGCTTCCGTCAGAAAATCAGCCGAAATGGATGAAGCAGGAGATCACGGATACAACTTCAGACAGTTATAGTGTATTTCAGCAGCTGGATGAAGATACAACGGCAGTTCTGGCTGCGGTAGGGGTGCACAGAGGAGGCTGTGAGATTGCGCTTATGCGGGCTGTTCTCCCATATATCCCTCAGGCCATTGCGCTTCAGAAGATGCAGAAACAGCAGGAGTATCTGAGCTACCATGACGACCTTACCGGACTGCTTAACCGGAACAGCTTTGTTGATTATCTGGATCATGTGAAGGAAAAAGAACTGAAATCTCTGGGCGCTCTGTCAATTGACATCAACGGACTTAAAAATTTCAATAAAGAATTCGGCCGCGACTATGGGGATGAAGTTGTGATCCGCGTGGGGGAGATACTGGAAGAGTATTTCCACAGTGGATATGTATATCGACTGACCGGAGATGAATATCTGGTGCTGATGGAGAATACTTCTTATGAAGATTTTACAAAGCAGATTTATGCCGTTCACAGCAGACTGGATAATATCAGCCTGGGGCTGACTTCCATGGGATATGCATGGGAAAAGGTGGGGATAGAGGTTGAGAAACTTGTCACCAACGCCGAGGTCATGATGCGTGAGGAGAAGAAGAAGTATTACAAAAACCTCAAAAAAGGGCACCATGAGCCGATTATCAAACAGGACCTTCTGGAAGATATCAGACAGGGCAATTTCATCGTCTGCCTGGTGCCGAAGATTGATGTTAATACAGGCAAGGTGGCGGGAGCCGAGGCGGTGGTCCGCTATCATCATAAAGATCTTGGTATTGTGGATCCGGGAAGATATATTAATCTTCTGGAAGAAACGAAGCTTTCCCATTATCTGGATTTGTATGTGTTTGAGGAAGTGTGCAAAACACTGCACCGCTGGGATATAGAAGGCGTGCCTATGATTTCTGTGTCTGTGAATTTTGCCGGGGCGACACTCAAGCAGGAGAGCATTGCCAAAAGGATGCTGCTTCTGGTTGAAAAGTATCATGTGCGCTGTGAGTATCTTGAGGTTGAGGTTTCCGAGTCAAGCAGCGATATGAATCAGGAGATGCTTGCGGAAACCAGCAGCAAGATCAGAAAGGCAAATGTTCGTGTAATTCTGGATCATTTCGGAGCAAAAGATTCCAGTTTTTCTATTCTGTCGCTTATGGAGTTTGACGGTCTGAAACTGGATAAGAGTCTGATCACAAATATTGTGGCAAACCGAAGAAGCCAGATTGTTGCACAGGCAGTAATTGATATATGCAGGCAGCTGGGCGCTTATGTGCAGGCGGCAGGCGTAGAGACGCAGGATCAGCTGAATGTGCTGGAAGAGCTGGGCTGTGATTATGCACAGGGCACTTTCTTTAATAAGCCTATTACAATAGAGACATTTGAGGTCCGTTATCTGAGGGAATAATAAATAATGATCAGAGTATGGATTGCGGATGTGACACCGCTTTATGAAAAGAAATGTTATAGCAGATATTATGAGGGGCTTCCGTCTTTTCGAAAGGAGAAGGCGGACGCCCTGAAATATTTATCCAGAAGAGTACAAAGTGTGGGGGTATGGGCTCTCTGGGAGAAGATGCGTCACACATATGACCTTGAAGAAAATGTATCCTTTAATCTTTCCCACTCCGGTTCCTGGGTAATGTGCGCGGCTCAGACTGAGGGGGAGGGGGCCCGGGTAGGCTGTGATATAGAGAAAATAGGACAATTACGGATTAATGTGGCGGAACGGCGTTTCTGCAGAGAGGAATATGAGGAGATTGTCGGTGGAAAGACAGAAGAAGAGCAGAGAGAAAGATTCTTCCGGTTCTGGGTCCTCAAGGAGAGTTTTATGAAGGCTACCCGCAGAGGAATGGCGCTCCCTATGGATTCTTTCCGTATCCGGCTGGGAGATCCTCCGGAACTTGTGAGTCAGCCGGAAGAGTATCCGCAGCCGTTCTATTATATGGAATATGTTCTGGAAAATATTCCCTTCAGGATGGCTGTATGCTCGACTGACAGGGAGATTGACAGCATGCTTACTGTCTGCCGGCTGTAAGGAAGGATAATGTGTTTCAGTGTTGACGCGTTGATTCTTGTTTGATAGGATAGAATGAGTAAAGAAACAAATAAATTTATCAGAAAAGGCAGATACATTCTGTGAGTGTAAAGCCTTTTTCGTGTGCAGATGACAAAGGGGTATAAATAATACATAAGGAGGAGAAGAATGGAAGAATTAACATTCGGTGAACAGGTGAAAATCATTCTTGGAAGAAAAGGAATGACTATTAAGCAGCTTGCTGAGATGATTGAAGTAAAAACAGGTAAAAAGATGTCAAGGCAGAATCTTACCCAGAGGCTTGGGAGAGACAATTTTCAGGAACAGGATATGCGGATGATCGCGGAAATTCTGGAGTGTCCGTTCCGCCTGAGTATTCTGGGAGGCGATATACAGCCTCTGCCCAGGAATAAGCCGTCGGATGTAAGAGCGCGGGAAGCGCAGCAGGAAAGCACAGAGACTGTTGAAAAACAGACTGAATTTGTAGCGCAATCCGGTGCGCGGCAGAGTACGGAGCCGGAGCGGCACGGCGGTACTGAAGAAGTTCTTGCGGCAGACGAGCGGGATATGACTATTGGAGAGCTTTATGATATCCACGAAGAATTAAGTGAGATGGAAGAGAGCATAAAAGCAGGAGAATCTGTGGAAAAGGCGAAAGAAGAGCTGTCCAGGAAAAAGAAGAGCCGTTTTAGCCCGGTAAGTATTTTCCAGCGAAGAAAACACATAGAAGAGCCTGCGGAGACCGCGTCTGAGGAGCAGGATTCAGTACGGGGCGCAGAGCAGAGCCCGGCGGGAAATGAAGAACCTGGCAAAGAAGAGCCTGCGAAAGAAGTAAATGAGACGGAAACACCGGAGATGATATCCGAAGAAGAGAATGCGGAAGCTGCCGCAAAAGAAGAGGCAGATGATTTTGAGCCGGTTATTTCAAGAGATGATTCAGATGAAGATACGGTTTTAGGAGAGGTTAATCCATATACAGGAAGAGAATATCAGTCGAACAGCGTGCGGATGCATCCTACAAGAATCGGTTATGTTCAGGTATATGACCGGACAATTCATAAATGGACAGATATGACAGAGTGGGCCTTCCTAGGGTATCAGGAACGAAAAAAAACGCTGCTGGGAAAGGCTTATGAACCTCCGATTTATCTGGACTGATCCGGACGGATCTGATGCGCGGCGGACATTTGCCCGGCGCGGTCTGACGCAGAACAGAGGACGGCAGAAAACTGCCGCGTGTTTTTGATTGTAAATAGTTATAAATAGCAGTGTGAATGCCCCGCAGCCCGGCTGCGGGGCAAATGTCAGAAGAAAGGGGAAAGCTCCGTGGAATGGCAGACATTATTGTCCGACAAGCGGGAAAGAGAGAACTCGGGACGTACAAAAACTGCGGATCTGAGAAGCGAATTTGAGAAGGATTATCATCGGATTATCGGAAGCGCCTCATTTCGCAGGCTTCAGGATAAAACCCAGGTATTTCCCCTGGATAAAAGTGATTTTATCCGTACCAGACTGACGCATTCTCTGGAAGTCTCGTCTCTGGGAAAATCCCTTGCTCAGAACATTGGTGAAAATATACTTAAATACAAGAAAAATTCCGGTTTTACGCCCCATATGAAAGAAGATATTTCACATATACTGGAATGTGCGGGGCTGATACACGATATTGGAAATCCGCCGTTCGGACACTTCGGCGAGGAGGCAATCCGGGACTGGTTTGTAAGAAATCTTCCCGAGCTGTCTTTCCGCGGCAGAAAACTGGAGGATATGTTTACTGAACAGATGAAGCAGGACTTCTATCATTTTGAGGGAAATGCCCAGGCGCTTCGCCTGGTAACAAAGCTTCATTACCTGGTGGATGAACATGGCATGAATCTGACCT
Source organism: Candidatus Mediterraneibacter merdigallinarum (assembly GCA_019117305.1). Taxonomy (GTDB): domain Bacteria; phylum Bacillota; class Clostridia; order Lachnospirales; family Lachnospiraceae; genus Mediterraneibacter; species Mediterraneibacter merdigallinarum. The sequence continues at coordinate 6,266 of DWZZ01000124.1, forward strand.
ATGCCCTTTTGAATACGATTATCAAATATCCGGTATCCTCTGTAGGAATCAGGGAAAACAGCGGAAATATCCGGGAGAAAAAAATGGGGTATTATTATGCGGATGAAGATGTGTTCCGCAGAATTACATCCGCTACCGGCGCGGGAAATTGCAGGCATCCGCTGACTTATATTCTGGAGGCGGCAGATGATCTGGCCTATAAAACGGCGGATATAGAAGATGCTTTTGTAAAAGGCTTTATTACATACCCTGCTCTGGAGAGGGAACTTGCCGTACTGGAGAGAGGAGAACCACAGTCGTCTTTCCGGGCGGCGGACAAGCTGCGGCAGCTGTACGAAAGGGGCGTGCAGAAAGGGGTAAGCAATCCGGAAGACTATGCGGTGAAAAACTGGATTATAAGCGCTCAGGGTTTTCTGATCAGCTGTGCCACATTCGGTTTTACATCAAATTATGACAGCATTATGGACGGCAGTTTCGAAAAAGATCTGTTTTACGGGACATTCGGAGAAAGACTGATGGATCTGCTGGGCGATATGGCATACCGCAGAGTTTTTACTTCCAGGGCAATTTACAGAATGGAAGTTCATGAATCAACGATTCTGAACTATCTGATGGATCGGCTCATTTATGCGGTTCTGCATTATGATGAGGAGGGACGGACGGAAACAATTGACAGGAGAATTGTTTCTTTTATATCAGATAATTATAAAAATGCTTATCAGCTGCATTCAAGCGGAAAGAGCGAGGCGGAAAAAATCTATCTCCGCCTGCTCCTTGTAACGGATTATGTGTGCGGTATGACGGACAGCTACGCGAAACGTCTGTATCAGGAGATGAACGGTATTTTGTAAACATCGGCCTTTATCCGATTCGGCCGGCTCCTACGCAGCGGCACCAGTAGCCGAAATCTGCATTGTCACTGCATTCTTCCGGTTCCAGTTCCAGACAATCAGCATACTCCCGCGTAAACTGCGGGAAACCAAACAGATCCGCAACTTTGGCCTCCCGGGGATCATAGATCCCGGGTACGCCCAGCCACAGACGGCCATCTTCCTCTGCCAGAAGAAGATGGTTGTAGTTGTGATAACCGTGAAGCAGGAAACTGTTGTTGGCCAGGAACCAGAAACGCCGCGGAAGAACGGAAATATCCGAGCGCTGGATCTTCCTGGCTTTTTTCTTTTCCTTCCTGTATTCTCTGTCCTCTGCAGCGGATTCTCTTTCCTGACCGGAAATGCCATCAGAAAAAACGGAAGGAGATTCACTGCTTTCCCGGTTGGATTCCGGCACCGGAGCTTCAGTGTTGCCGGGGTCTTCCGCCTCCACATTGTCCGGAGCGGGAGCGGAGACCGTTTCCGGCTCTTCTTCCGGGGCGGGAGCGGGGATCGTTTCCGACTCTTCTTCCGGAGCGGCAGGGGGCCGGAGCTGGCTGATATCCACAGGAAAGAAAAATGCGGAGGCCATCCAGAAAACAGCCGGTTTATCTCCAGGCAGTTTTATGAGAAAACCGTCCATTTCAGAGAGCGGCCGTCCTTCGGGAAAAGACCGTTCAGATACGGGGAGGCGTTCGGATACAGTTTTCCCGAAGCAGGTCAGCGTGGCGATCTGCGTTCCGGTCATGGCATTTCCGTCTCTGTAAAATGCGTACAGCTCAAGGGATGCTCCGTTGCCGGTGGAGATGCCGCGGATATGGATCTGAAGGATACAGGTCTGATAGCGGCGGGCGATTTTGATAAAGCCGACGTTTCTTTTGCGCTTATTATTTTCATATTCATATAAATAAAAGATACCGGGATTCATATAATACCTCTGGTCTTGTCTCTTTTCATTCCAGTCTATTCAGAGAAGTGGGAAAAAAGAACAGAGACGGAAAGGAAAAGCATGTCAGAAAAGAAGACGGACATTATTACGGAACAGAAAAAGACAGATGAAAAATATATGAAAGAGGCCATCCGGCAGGCGAAAAAAGCCTATAAACTGGATGAGACGCCTATCGGATGTGTAATTGTCCATGACGGAAAAATCATTGGCCGGGGATATAACCGGAGAAATACGGATAAAAGCCCCCTTGCCCACGCGGAGATCACGGCGATCAGAAAGGCAAGCAAAAAACTGGGAGACTGGAGACTGGAGGACTGTACGCTTTATGTAACACTGGAACCCTGTCAGATGTGCGCCGGGGCGATCGTGCAGTCCCGGGTGACCAGAGTGGTTGTAGGCTGCATGAATCCGAAGGCGGGCTGCGCAGGTTCTATTCTGAATCTGCTGGATATGCAGGAATTTAATCACCGTGCAGAGATTGAGACCGGAGTGCTGGGCGAGGAGTGCAGCGCAATGATGACAGGATTTTTCCGGGAGCTGCGGGAGAGAAAGAAGATGCAGAAGAAATCCGCCGCAGAACAGCCGAACACAGGTGATTGAGACTAAAGGGACATGCTGCACGGCATGTCCCTTTAAAAAAACAGAAAAAAGAGGCACCCGGCATAAAGCCGCTGCCTGCATCTCTGTTGACATTCAAATAAATGGAATTTTTCTTTTTACGTGCATTGCGCTTCGAACTCGGCCCACAGGCGTTACCCCGGCAGTTAACTCAGCCCAGGCACCCTCACGGCACCCGGGAGGTCCTGCTTAGTGCTGCTCCGTTCCCG
>DWZZ01000125.1 GCA_019117305.1 Candidatus Mediterraneibacter merdigallinarum
TTATGCATAAATGAAACCTCCTTTTTCATTTTGCTCCTGTTAAGACAAAAGGGCGTTCTCCGCCTATCGGAAACGCCCTTGTTTCATTTTTTCATTATATCCGCTGGCTGCGCGGTTGTCAAACCTTATTCTGGTTTCAGTCCTTCTTCAGCCACAGAAAGCTCCAGGAAGGAAGCAGTGTGCTGCGGATCTGTTCTGTCCTGCCTGTCACCAGATTCTGATAGGGCCGAACTTCCGGCATCCAGACTTCTTTGTCCTGATCGCTGAAATTAAATACGGCGTGAAGCTCCTCCCCTTCTGATTTTCTCACAATCCAGAGAATGGATGTGTCGCTGTAATCCTTTGTAAATACTTCTGCATCTGTGCTGAATACAGGTTCATTTCTGCGGATTTCTTCCAGCTCGCTCAGAGCGTGGAACAACCGGCCCTGAACCGTATTTTTATCTTCAATATTCTCTACAAGATCCCAGTTGAATTTTCCTCTGTGAATATAGCGGGAATCCGGGGCTTTCTCCGGGTCATCCTTATAAGTATAATCATTGACCTGCCCCACTTCGTCTCCGCTGTAGAGCATCGGAATTCCGGACTGCGTAAACATATAGGCGTGCAGCATAACATCTTTCCTGACCGCATTGTCCATTTTCTCCCCGTTCTGCTCGAAACCTGCGCTTTCTATGCCGCACATGGACGCAGTAGTGGCACAGAATCTTGCGTCTCCTGTCACAGGATCTTCATTGTAAAGTTCACCGCGGCTGACACTGCCTTCTGTCTTACCCTGGAAATAATCATTCAGATACTTTTTATGCGGCACTTCCTGCATGCCCCACGTCTCCAGGGTATCGTAATCCAGTCCCCATCCGATATCGTCGTGGCATCTGAGATAATTCAGGAATGTATACTCTCTCGGAAGCGCGCACACAATATCCATCTGCTTTCTCAGGAGACGGACGTCCCGCGTGGCGACTGTATTCCATGTGGTAGCCATTGTTGTCACATTGTAGAGCATGTGACACTCCGGCTTCTCAACCGTACCGAAATACGGAGCCACCTTGTCCGGCTCCATAACAACCTCTCCGAGCAGCACGATTCCCGGGCAGACAATTTCACCGATCATACGCATCATACGGACGATCGTGTGTACCTGCGGAAGATTCCTGCAGTTTGTACCCAGCTCTTTCCAGATATACGGCACCGCATCGATACGGATGATATCCATTCCCTGATTAGCCAGGTACAGGAAGTTATACATCATCTCGTTGAATACGCGCGGATTGCGGTAGTTCAGATCCCACTGGTACGGATAGAATGTGGTCATCACATAGTGGCCGAGCTCCGGCAGATAAATAAAGTTGCCCGGCGCTGTTGTCGGGAACACCTGCGGCACCGTCTTTTCATATTCCTGCGGAATGGAAGGATCTGCATAGAAGAAATACCGGCTCATATATTCCCCGTCTCCCTGGCGCGCCTTCACTGCCCACTCATGATCCTCTGATGTGTGGTTCATGACGAAATCCATACAGAGGCTGATGCCTTTCTCATGGCATTTCTCTGCCAGCTCCGACAGATCTTCCATCGTTCCGAGTTCTGGTTTCACCTTGCGGAAATCAGCCACCGCATACCCACCGTCTGAACGACCCTTCGGAGAGTCAAGGAACGGCATCAGATGGACATAATTCACATTACATTTCTCGAGGTAAGGGAGCTTCTCCTGTACACCTTTGATATTTCCGGCAAAATTGTCGATATACATCATCATGCCGAGCATATCACGCTTGCGGTACCATTCTCCCTCAGCTTCACGCTCCGCATCAAGCGTTTTCAGCTTATCATTACGCTCATCGTAATAGCGTTTCATCTGATCGCACAGCTCTGCAAACATATCATCGTTGCCGTACAGTTCCATATACAGCCAGCGGAGCTCATCATGATGGCGCTCCAGCCGCTGTGCAAAGATTCTGTCATACTCCTCTTTCTTTGCCTCCTCGGCTGCCTTTGCCTCTTCTTCTGCTTTTCTCGCCGTCTCGGACGCTTTCGCCTCTTCTTCTGCTTTTCTCGCCGCCTCGGCTGCTTTCGCCTCTTCTTCTGCTGCTTTTCTCGCCGCCTCGGCCGCTTCTGCTTCTTCTGCTGCTTTCACCGCTGCCGCTGCTGTCTCTTCTTTTACCGCTTCGACAGCCGGTGCTTTCTTCACGTTCTGCGCTGCTGTTACTGTCTTTCTGTTAGCTGCTGCATGCTTCTTTCTTGCAGTTCTTGATTTCTTTGCCATGATACTATCCCCCGTATATTAATCTTCCTGGACAAAGTGCCATTGATATGCCTGATACTCTCCGTGGAGTACAGGTTTCGGCACGCCCGCTTCCCTGAGAGCTGTACTATTGTACAGTTTTCCGGTTGTTGTCTCACGGTACATTGTATTCTCTTTCAGTCCTTTGACTTTAATATAATCTACCGTCATATTTGCATGTTTCTTAATACCAACCACCTGGACCAGTGCTTCTTTCTGATCTTCTGATACAAACTCCCATGCTCCCTGGTTGTCCGTCTGAGGATTCGTAAGGCGGTAATAAAGTCCTCTCTGCACGAGAGCAGCGAACTTCTTGTACTCTGCTATCTGTCGGCGAATCTCTGCTTTTTCTTCTTCACTGAGTTCATTCAGATTCAGCTCATACCCGAAAGTACCGGCAAGAGCCACTGTTCCGCGTGTCTTCATCGGTGTCACTCTCTCGGTCTGATGATTCGGCGAAGCAGATACATGGGAACCTACGCAGGAAGCCGGATAAATAAACGATGTACCATGCTGAATCTCCAGTCTGTCGATCGGATCCGTATTATCGCTGCACCAGATCTGCGGCGTATAGTACAGCATACCGGCATCAAAACGTCCGCCGCCGCCACTGCATCCTTCAATCAGAATATTCGGATACCGATTAACCAGACGCTCAAGGAAATCATAAAGTCCCAGCACATAATCATGCAGTACACGCCCCTGGCTGTCCGCTGTTGCCGAATAAACATCTGCAATACTCCGGTTCATATCCCACTTGATATATTCCACATTTCCCTGATCCAGTACCGAACAAATCTGGTTGTAAATATGATCTACCACTTCTTTTCTCGAGAAATCAAGGACAAGCTGATGTCTGGACCGATTTGGCCGGCGTCCCGGTATGACAAAGGCCCAGTCCGGATGTTCACGGTAGAGGTCGCTGTCTTCATTAACCATCTCGGGCTCGATCCAGATACCGAATTTGAGGCCCATGTCATTGATCTTCCCAATCAGCTCACCAAGTGTACAGCCCAGTTTTTCCTCATTGACCTTCCAGTCTCCCAGTCCGCGCAGTTCGCTGTCACGCTTTCCGAACCAGCCGTCATCCAATACAAACATCTCAATTCCCAGTTTTGCTGCCTCTGATGCCAGCTTAAGAAGAGACTTTCCTGTGAAATCAAAGTAAGACGCCTCCCAGCTGTTTAACAGGATAGGCCGCACAACCTCTTTATATTTTCCTCTACACAGGTGCGTCCGCATGCATCGGTGAAGATTTTGAGAAAGCCTTGCAAGACCTTCGGAAGAATAACTCATGATGACCTCAGGGGACTGGAATTCTTCACCTGCGCTGAGCGGATATGCAAACTGTTCCTCAGAAAATCCCATCAGGAGTCTTGTCTGATAATACTGATCCTGTCCGGCTTCGCTCTGAAAACCGCCACTGTAGACAAACGCCATCGCATAACAGCTTCCCGCATCTTCCGTCGCCTCATGTTCCGCCATAATAACTGCCGGATTATACTGATGACTCGACGATCCTCTCAGGCTGCCGATCTTCTGTACGCCGTGTCCGACCGGCATTCTCTGCATATTTCTCTCCATGGCATGGCGTCCGTAAAATGTAATAAAATCATATCTGCCTCCCACCATATCCAGGCATGCCGGCGCAAGCTTCTTCACGGAAATATGTCCGCTGCTCGCATTTACGATCCGCACACTTCTTGTAATGATATCATACTCCGGAAGCACACCATAGAGAAGCACCGCCCGAACTCCTGTCACGCGGTCTTCCAGCACCACCTCAAGCGTCTGAGCTTCATCGTCATCCGCATATACAGCCGGAAGCCCCTCCAGAGCATATTTACCGTCACGTATGCTATGGCTTTCATACCGGAAATCGCTGCAGTAAGTATGATCCGTATTTTTAATGATACACGCCGGAGTACGGTAATCTCCAGTTCCCAGAGAAGGGAATTCCTGAGGCAGGGAATCCATGGAATACGTCTTGTCGTTTCCGGCATCATAAGGATTTCCGGAAAAGCCTCTGTCATAATATGTCAGAAGATAGTCCATGCATCCTTCTGCGCTTTTCCCATAATACAGGTGTAAGAGAAATCCATATTTATCTACCTGCATCTGATAAGTTGTATTTTTGGTCTGCAAAGTAATTGTCTTCTGCGCCTCGTCATATACTATGCTCATAATCTGTCTCTCCTGATCTGTGAATATTATCGATAAAGATATCGATGTCTTTACTTCAGCTTTTGAAAAGGCAACCTTTCACTCACTGCCCGTCCCCACTGATGAACTGTTACGAAAAAAGGGCAGGTGAATGTACTTTTCATCGCACATACACCCGCCCGGGTAAGACGCGCGGATGCGCATCAGGGCTCACTTATTTCACAGCGCCGTTTACCACTCCGTTGATAATATGTTTCTGGCAGATTACATAGAAGATGATAATCGGGATCAGAGCCAGCAGATAGGATGCAAACGCCAGGTTGTAGTTCGTACCGAACTGTGTCTGGAACGTAAGCTGTGCCAGCGGCAGCGTGTTTGATCCTTTTCCTGACATAATGATCAGAGGAGTCATAACATCGTTCCATACTGCCAGCGCCGTAATAACCGCAACTGTCGCATGCATGGGCTTCATGATCGGGAAGATGATCTTCCAGAATGTACGCCATGTGCTCGCTCCGTCCACTCTCGCCGCTTCTTCAAGTGCGATCGGGATATTTACAAGGTATCCTGTGTATAGAAGTAAATTCATCGGCATATAGAATACCACATAAAGGATGATAACGCCAGCCCAATTATCAAGATGCATCTCCGCAGTCTGTTTTGCCAGGGGCATCATCAGGATCGCGAACGGAACAAACATACCGCTTACGATAAACAGATATACCAGATTGTAAATCTTGCTGTGCGCTTTATTTCTTCCTACTGCGAATCCCATCAGAGAATGAAGCAGGATACACAGCACGACCGTACTGATCGTTACCAGTAAACTGTTCCCCAGGGAACGCCAGAAATCTGTCAGTTCCATAGCCTGTGCGAAGTTGCTCAGGCTCCAGTGTGCCGGCAGGGACAGGATCCCTGAGATACTGTTGGTCATCTCAGACGGCTGTTTAAATGCGATCACAATCGTCATATACAGCGGAAATGCTACTGTAATAAGTCCGATAAACAGAAGGATGGTGATTGGCCAGTTTACTCTTGCTTTCATTTTCTCATACATTATAACTGTTCCTCCTTCTTACTTGATATAGTCATCTGCGCTACAGAGATTGCCACGATTACAATGAAGAATACAACCGCGTTTGCACTCTGATATCCGAAACTTCCACCCGACAGACCATTATTGTAGATCAGATAGGAGATAGACTCTGTGCTCTGCTCCGGACCGCCCTTTGTCATAGCCATGATCTGGTCGAACACCATCAGGAAGTTCTTAACACACAGAACCATGTTGATGGTGAAGAACGGAATAATCAGCGGGAATGTGAGGTATCTGAACTTCTTCCATCCTGTGGCTCCGTCAAGGTCTCCTGCCTCATATACATCTTCCGGCACTGTCTGCAGACCGGAGATGTAGATGATCGTATTCATAGCGATAGACTGCCATGCGCAGACGATCACGATTGCGATCCATGCCGTCTTGCTGTTAGAAAGCATACTTCCCTGTAATGCCTCGATCCCGAGCGCATCGCCAAGCCCCGGCAGAATGTATGTAAAGAGGTACTGGAAGATGTAACCTACAACCAGCGCTCCGAGTACGTTCGGTACGAAGTATGCCGCTCTTAAGAATGTCTTGCCCTTGATCCTGCTGTTCAGGCCCAGCGCAAGGATCAGACTGATCACATTCGTCACGATTGTAGCCGCAACAGCCAGTTTGATCGTAAAGAGGTAGGATCCGCCGATTCTCGGATCTGTAAACAGATCCATATAGTTGCGGAAGCCTACAAAATCGTATGTACCAAATCCTTTAAAGTTCGTAAAACTGTAAATCACACCGCGGATCAGCGGCACTGTGTTAAAGCAGACAAACAGTGCAAGGATCGGTATTGTGATCAGCATATAAGTCCGCTTACTGTCATTTACTTTTTTCATAATCTGCCCCACTCCTTTCCTACTCGGCGCTTCCGTGTTCTTCATTATATTCCTGAACCGCACGGATGATATCCCTGTTATATCTCTGCCAGCGCGTATCAAAATCCTTGAGGAACGCCTCTGCATCTTTGTTGATCAGATACGTCTGGATGAGTGCGTCCGCCGCCATCTCTGAAGGATAGTAGTGATCCTGATAATCCGTCATATTGCCTGATTCGATAAACGGAGTCATACCGTCAAGCATAGGCGCAAGGTCAAAGTCACCCTCTTTACACGGAACAGCATTCTGGTCATCGATATATGCCTGGATATTCTCGTCCTCCATCAGGAAGTCGAGCACTTCGTATGCAGCCTCTTTGTTCTCACATT
>DWZZ01000126.1 GCA_019117305.1 Candidatus Mediterraneibacter merdigallinarum
TTTTTCCTTCCGAATTCTGCGTTTTTCTCCGGAGATTCCCTTCGACAAATCCGAATCTATTGTTTCTTGACAAAAAATAATAAATACATGATAATTGGGATAAATTTCGTGACATGATTAAGGAGGCATTACTGTGAAACAATGCATGGATTCTGACAATCTTCACCGCCGTCTAAAAAAAATCATCGGCCAGGTACAGGCCATTGACCGCATGATTGATGAAGATATTCCATGTGAAGATATTCTTTCTCAGATCAACGCGGCAAAATCAGCCCTTCATAAAGTTGGCCAGATCGTACTGGAAGGTCATATTAATCACTGTGTAAAAGATGGAATTGAACATGGAGATGTGGAGCAGACAATCGCAAACTTTACAAAAGCGGTGGAACGCTTTGCAAATATGAAGTAATTCTTATTTCATTTCTTGACATCTAATACCCTTATGGGTATATAATATACCTATAGGGGTATTGGTATATTTCGGTACTCCGCAAATATCAGAGAATACTGTCTGTGTTTTCTGTAGTACAGGAGGATTACAAGTGAATAAATTAGAAAAACTGCTCGAATCAGGCGGAATTAAAAGAGACATTCTGTTTCTGGTACTTTCAGGTATTGCACTTCTTTCCAGCATACTTGGCTTTTCTCCGTTTTCCTTTAACATGGCCTGGATTGCCATTATACTCTGCGGCATTCCGATTATTCTCGAAGCCATAATCGGTCTCATAACAGCTTTTGACATTAAAGCAGATGTACTGGTTTCCCTTGCATTAATCGCTTCTGTCATTATCGGCGAAGACTTTGCTGCCGGTGAAGTCGCATTTATTATGCAGCTGGGTTCGCTTCTGGAAGATCTGACCGTAGCCAGAGCCAGGGCGGGGATTGAAAAACTGGTTCATCTTACTCCCCGCACTGCCCGGCGAATTGAAGAAGATTCTGAGCGGATCATTTCTGCAGAAGATGTAAAAATCGGGGATACGCTCCGGGTATTTCCCGGGGAAGCCATCCCGGTTGACGGCATAATTCTTTCCGGAGAGACTTCTGTCAATCAGGCTGTTATGACCGGGGAGTCCCTTCCGGTGGACAAAGGACCCGGCGATCATGTATCCAGCGGAACCGTAAATCAGTTCGGAGCTTTTCTTATGAAAGCCGAAAAAGTGGGAGAAGACAGTTCGATTCAGAGAATGATCCGACTTGTCCAGTCCGCAGATGCCGGGAAGGCAAAAATCGTCAGTATTGCCGACCGCTGGGCCACCTGGATTGTAATGGGCGCCCTGACTGCCGCGGCTCTTACCTGGCTGATCACCGGCGAAATTATCCGGGCGGTCACCATCCTTGTCGTCTTCTGTCCCTGTGCTCTTGTTCTTGCGACGCCCACAGCGATTATGGCCGCAATCGGCAATGCTACGAAACATGGATTTCTCGTCCGCGAAGGAGATGCGCTGGAGCGGCTGGCAGAGGTGAAAAAAATCACCTTTGACAAAACTGGCACGCTCACCTACGGAACTCCTGTAGTCACAGCAATAGAAAGTATTATGGAAGATCTTCCGGAAGACGCGCTCTTCTCCTTTGCCGCTTCCGCAGAAAGCAGCTCCGAGCATCCGCTTGGGAAAGCGGTTGTGGAATATTATAAAAAACAGAAGGGACATCTTCCCTCCCGTCCGGAAGATTTTTATATGATTCCCGGACGGGGTGTGGAGGCTGAAGTAAATAACAGATCCATTCTGGCCGGCAATCCCGAACTTTTTAAAGAGAAAGGCGTTGTTCTGCCGGACCTGCTCCGCGCCAGAGCAGAATCCTATATCTCAGAGGGATCTACCGTTATTTATCTGGCCGCAGACAGACAGGCGGCCGGCTTTCTTGTTCTCTCAGATACCCTGCGTCCGGATGCAGGCCAAATGATTGATCAGGTGGAACAGACAGGAATCACTCCGGTTCTCCTGACCGGCGACCACGAAAATGCCGCTGCTCATATAGCCGGACTTCTCCATATCCGGGAAATCCATGCCGGCTGTCTTCCGGAAGATAAACTCTCCCGGATCGATACATATCAGCAGAACGGACAGCCCGTCTGCATGATCGGAGACGGCATCAATGACGCGCCGGCGCTGAAAAAAGCCTCTGTAGGCATTGCAATGGGTAAAATCGGAAGCGATATCGCTGTGGATGCCGCGGATATTGCTCTCATAGATGATGACATAAAAGAACTGCCTCATCTTCTGCGTCTTTCCAGAAGGATGATGACCACAATCCGACTGAATCTGACGTTTTCAATGACACTGAATTTTGCCGCAATTATTCTGGCAATTACCGGCATACTAAACCCTGTTGTAGGAGCTCTTGTACATAATACCGGTTCAGTTCTTGTCATAGTAAACTCAGCTTTCCTGCTCAGATGGAGAAAAAAACATCAAAAAACGGACCAGTCATAAGGAATGGTCCGTTTTTGCTTACTAATTATTCACACCATGATGAGCCGTATAGGAATCTACCGTTATCGCCTTAAATGTGTATCCCTTTTCCCGATAGTACTTTATAATCTTCGGAAGGGCCTTTACAGTCGTGTCTTTTGCGTCTGTATCATGCATCAGTATATTAATATGCTGACTGCTGCAGGACGTAGCATTTTTTATCAGCTGTTCCACCGGAACATTATTACCGCTGGCATCTGTGGAATCACAGTTCCAGTCAAAGTACTGATATCCTTTTTCCTGTACCTTTTTTGTGAGCAATGTCATCAGGCCTTTTGTATATTCTGCGCTGACTGTGTTGCTGGAGCCGCCGGGAAACCGGATGATATAAGACTTTTCGCCCGTAACCTTTTCAACCAGGTCGGAAATCTTCTTCAAATCCTCAAAATATGCCTTTTCAGATGCATAAACTTCTTTATAATCGTGACTGTATGTATGAAGGCCGATAGCATGCCCCTCATCATGCGCCCGCTTCATCAGTTTGTCGTATTTCTGATTATTTCCGGTAACAAAAAACGTTGCTTTTACGTTGTACTCTTTGAGTATATCAAGAATTTTTCCTGTATTTTCCGAAGGGCCATCATCAAATGTCAGGTATACAATTTTCTGATTCAGCTCTTCATTTTTCTTTACCACAATTTTGCGTTCCAGCCGGTTTTCATTGCCTGACCGGTCTTTCGCCATATAAACCGCAGTATACGTACCCGGTGCATTCAGATCGACCTGCTTATAATCCACATCCAGTACCGGTGCCGGATCCATATCATCTTTTACTGTAATTCCCGCAAGGAAATCCAGCGATTTTCCCTGCAGAATCGTAACATCCTCAGCTCCCTCAATCTGAGGGGCTGATTCATCCTTTTTCAAAGTTACCTGGGCGGTTTTTACTGTTGAATTTCCCGCTTCATCTTCAGCCTGTATATTAATATCATAAGTTCCCGCCTTAGTAAATATCTCTTCCTTTTCAAATTTCACAGACACTTCGGAAGCATCCTTTACCTCTTTTACAAAAAACTCCGGTTTCAGTTTTTCTGCCAGATCTGTAGTGTAAGATCTGACCATTAATTCCGGTGCCTTTGTATCCCGTACCTGAACCGTTGCTTTCCTCTGCTGTCCGCGGAATTTATATTTGACAGGATAATCTCCCACTCTGGATGTATCCACTTTTCCTTCTACAACTACCTGGGAAGGAGATCCCCCCAGTACATACCGGATATTTTTTTCCGGATGAAATGCTTCTTTTAATTCCTGCACTATCACATCATTCTTTAAAAATACAGGATGAAACTGATAAAACATCCCCACTGCCGCTACAGGTGCAAGAATCAGCAGACACAAAACAGCAATAAGGATTCTTCTTTTTCTTCTGGCTCGTTTCATTCTCTGTTTTCTGGGCCCACTCTGTCTGCGGATTATTTCTTCCCTTTGTCTCTTATTTGTACTCCTCTGCATAATTCTCTCTCTTTTGTAAATTTCCTTTTCGATGACCGGCAGGTACCGGCCTGTTCTTATTGATTACGGCAATAAAATAGCATTGTTTTTCATATAAGGCAAGAGAACTCTGCAAATCTTATATCTTCTTAAAGAAAGCTTAAGAAATAGCCGCTACAGCCCCAGTTTTTCTTCAGATTCTTTCAGTCTTTGAGCAAACTCTGCATAGAATTCTTCTTCGCTGTCTGCCGGAAACGGGAGCTCATAAAATCTGCGCAGTACATAGAGGGCAAGGGTTCGCCTCTTCTCCCCATTAAGAGTCTCTGCTCCTTCCCGGCACTTTTCCAGGAAATCATGCCAGGAAAGAATATAGGTTTCATATTCTTTTAAATTTGGGATGCCAAGCCACTTTTTAATCTTAATCTTGCCCCGGTCTTTTTTCCTGCACTCATGAATCTGAATAAAATAACGGAATCCATTTTCTTCATAATATCTGCCAAGGGGGAACAGACGGCACAGCCCCGGCCGGCATTCATGCACGCTGCACCTTCCATTTTCATCCAGGAACGGACATGCGTCTGTTTTGACATTCATCTTCAGATTCGGGAGAATCATTCCGTCGGCCATCCCCAGTTCTGCCTCATTCTCTATAAGCGTCCGGAAATCTTTATGCAGTTTCTCCTGAAATCTCCATACATCCATGGGATCAAGAATAATGGAGCTTCCCATTCCACGGCAGCATTCTGAACATCCTTTACAGTCCCGGCAGTCAGCTTTTACCATATCGCCGGAGGAGTACAGACGTCCGTCTGACACCTGATTCAAATCAACCATACGTTTCATAAAACACTTCTGACCTTTCTGATATTTTTCCTTCAACCGCAGTGATTATATCATGGAATCTGCTGTTATTGCTATAAAAACGCAGGAGTACAGCCGGAACTGTCACTCCTGCGTTTTTCTGTTTTTAAGTGGTCGGTAAAACGTCAGTCATCATATCCGTTCGGATTCTGACTCTGCCATCTCCAGGAATCCTCACACATCTCCTCCAGGCCCCGCTCCGCTTTCCAGTGAAGTTCATTTTTTGCCTTTGTAGCATCACAGTAACATGTCGCAATATCGCCTGCCCGGCGCGGTTTAATCTGATATGGGATCTCTTTGCCGCAGGCTTTGCTGAAAGCCTTCACCATATCCAGCACAGAATATCCCTTTCCTGTTCCCAGATTGTAGACTGAGACGCCTGCTTTTTCCTTCAGCTTTTCCACTGCCCGCACATGGCCCACTGCCAGGTCTACTACATGAATATAATCTCGCACGCCGGTACCGTCCGGTGTGTCGTAATCATTGCCGAATACCCCGAGACACTCCAGCTTCCCGATTGCAACCTGTGTAATATAGGGCATCAGATTATTCGGGATTCCCTTCGGATCCTCCCCGATTTTTCCGCTCTTGTGCGCTCCGATCGGGTTAAAGTAGCGCAGAAGCACCACATTCCACTCCGGATCCGCCGTGTGCAGATCAGTCAGAATCTGCTCCAGCATCCATTTCGTCCATCCATACGGATTCGTACATATTCCCTTCGGGCATTCCTCTGTAATCGGAATAAATGCCGGATCCCCGTATACGGTTGCGGAAGAGCTGAAAATAATATTCTTAACCCCATGATTCCGCATAACATCGCAAAGCGTAATGGTGCCGCCGATATTATTTTCATAGTATTCCAGCGGTTTGGCAACTGACTCTCCCACTGCCTTGAGCCCGGCAAAATGGATCACCGACTCGATTTCTTCTTTGGCAAAAATAGCATTCATTGCTTCTTTATCCCTGATATCTGCCTTATAAAATGTCAGATCTTTTCCCGTTATTTCTTTTACCCGTTCGACAGCTTTTTCCGATGCGTTGTACAGATTATCCACAACTACGACCTGGTATCCTGCGTTAAGCAATTCGACACATGTATGGCTTCCAATAAATCCGGCTCCGCCGGTTACTAAAATTGACATAGAATATCCTCCTAACCAATGCATAATTATTTACAGTTCAGACTGCAGCCGCCAGAAGTTCTCTTTTTCGTCTGCATGAACAGTATAGCATAATATCCTGTGGAAAGCTTTATACTTTTCTCTCATCTTCTGGTAAAAATGTTGCACACTCTTGTGTTCTTTAGTTCCACAGCCTCTCAGGATACCTGCCGGAATCTTTCAGCTTTTGAACCGCTGCGGTTACAGCCGGCTTATCTTCTTTATATGTTATTCCGTACCATTTATCTTCAGACTCCAGCACTGCCACCGAAGCTTTTCCCGCACTTAACAAATCACTGACAACAGAAGGAAGGAAATACTCGCATTTCATCGGATTTTCCGCCAGACCTTTTTTCAGGAACGCCGGGAAGCCGGAACGTATCTCCTCCAGAATGCTTTCTGTAAATCCCCACATATTCATTGAGACAAGAGTATTGCCGTCAATCTCTTTCCAACTGCTGCCGCCGTCTTCAGAATAAGCGACCCCACTGCCGCGCTTCTCGATCCTGGTCCGCTCCGTCACACTAACCAGTTCATTCTTTTCATTGAGGGCACATACACCTCTTGATACATAGCCGTTGTCTGTCACAGTATTTATCAGACGGTAACCGACCATTGTATATCTGTACTTTTCATCATCTTCATGAGTCGTCAGATACTGATAGATCTTTTCGAACGCACTGCGTCCGTAATAATCATCTGCATTGATCACAGCAAACGGAGAATCAATCTCACCCGCCGCGCACAGAATTGCATGGGCTGTTCCCCATGGCTTTACACGCCCTTCCGGAACTGCAAATCCTTCCGGAATACTATCCAGCTCCTGATATACGTATGCAGTGTCCATAACTTTTTCAATCCGACGGCCGACCGCATCTTTAAAGTCTTTTTCATTTTCTTTCTTAATAATAAACACGACTTTTTCAAAGCCTGCTTTTTTTGCGTCATAAATAGAGAAATCCATGATAATATGACCTTCCCTGTCCACCGGGTCGATCTGCTTCAGGCCCCCGTATCTGGATCCCATCCCTGCGGCCATAATAACCAATACCGGTTTCTTCATCTGAACATCCTCCTCTGCTTTTAGTTTCATACGCTCCTTTTACTATACCTTATTTTCCTAAACTGTTCCAGCTTTTCTGTCTATTTTCTGAAAAGTAAAAGGTCCGCCGAATATACCGGGCAGCCGGATCAGGGTATATTTCCCCTGAAAATCCGGTTCCTGCATGTTCAACAGACCTTTATTTCTTATTCTGTTTTTTATAGACTGCTGCTGTGTCCGTAGATTTACCGGCAGTGATTAAATGCGGAAAATCCCGGATAAACCGCTCCTTCTCCCAGTTCTTCCTCAATTCTCAGCAGCTGGTTATATTTTGCCACACGTTCACTTCTGCTGGGAGCGCCTGTTTTAATCTGGCACGTGTTCAGAGCCACTGCCAGATCGGCAATTGTGGTGTCCTCCGTCTCACCGGAACGGTGGGAAGTAACTGCGGTATACCCGGCCTTATGAGCCATCTTAATCGCCTCCAGAGTTTCAGATACAGAACCAATCTGATTTAACTTAATCAGAATCGAATTGCCGCATCCCATACGAATGCCCTTATCAAGTCTTTCCGTATTTGTAACAAACAGATCGTCCCCTACCAGCTGAACTTTATCGCCCAGCTCTTTCGTCATCATCTGCCATCCTTCCCAGTCCTCCTCATCCAGACCGTCTTCGATAGAATAAATCGGGTATTTTTCACACAAAGCTTTCCAATGCTCCACCAATTGAACAGATGTAAATTTCTTTCCGCATTTCGGAAGGATATACTCTCCCTTTCTTTCACCTTTCCATTCGCTGGAGGCAGCATCCATAGCAAGCACAAAATCTTTTCCAGGCTCATATCCTGCCTTTTTCACTGCCTCAAGGATATATTCAATGGCTTCCTCATCACTTCCCAGATCCGGCGCAAATCCGCCTTCGTCTCCTACTGATGTGGCAAGGCCTTTTTCCTTCAGAAGGGAAGCCAGCGCATGAAACACTTCTGTGCACCATCTCAGGCCTTCCCGAAAGCTTTCCGCACCGGCAGGCATAATCATAAATTCCTGCACATCCACTGTATTCGCCGCATGAGCCCCGCCATTCAAAATATTCATCATAGGCACAGGCAGCCGGTTCGCATTTACGCCGCCCAGAAAACGGTAAAGAGGAAGATCAAGGGCTGCCGCTGCGGCCCGCGCACATGCGATGGATACCGCAAGAATGGCGTTTGCCCCGAGGTTTGATTTATCCTTTGTGCCGTCTGCATCTATCATCGCCTGATCCACAGCATAAATATCACCGGCATTCATCCCCCGCAATGTACTGCAGATTACGGTGTTAATATTCTCCACGGCTTTGGAAACACCTTTTCCCCCATACTTATATTTGTTGCCGTCCCTTAATTCAAGAGCTTCAAATTCGCCCGTGGATGCGCCGCTGGGCGCTGCTCCTCTTGCACAAGTTCCGTCGGCAAGATGCACCTCTGCCTCTACTGTAGGGTTTCCTCTGGAGTCAATAATTTCACGTCCGATCACTTTTTCGATCTGTAAGTAATCCATATTCTCTTCGTCCTTTCCCACGGATTCCCCTGCCCTGAAGTCAGGTAAAATCAGGGCATACGGAGTTCCATGATTTATTCACATATAGTTAGTTTAAACTAACTATATGTATTCTACCAGAGTTCCCTCTTCGTTGCAAGAGTGTTATTGATATTCATTCTCAATTGTATTTCTATTCTCTGCTTCTTTTATTTTTTCCCCGCATTCTGTCCTTTCATACATTTTTTCCGGCTGCTTTTTTCTGCATTTTTTCCGGGAAAAAATTTGTTCTTCTGACCGCCGGAATGTTTGTGAGAAGCCTTCTTCACACTGCTCCCGAATGTCCCCAGTTTCTTTCCCAGGGCCAGATATTCCCCATGGGAATAAGCCAGCAGCCCTGCTTTGTTCAATTCAAATTTCCCGTTTCTGTCCATATATGCTTCATCTGTCAAAACAGCGATGACCCTGGCCAGAAACATATGATGGCTCCCAAGTTCTTCGATTTTCTCAACACGGCACTCGATATTAACCGGACTTTCTGCTATCACAGGAGCATAGTCCAGAGAAGAAGCCGCCTTTTTGGTCAATCCGCACTGTTTCCATTTGTCAACATCTTTTCCGGAACGTACGCCGCAGAAATCAACAGCATTCATCATCTCCCGGGTGGTCAGATTGATAACAAATTCGCCGCTTTCCTTTATCATGTGGTAAGAATACCGTTCCGGGCGAACGGAAATATATGTCATGGGAGGGTTGGTACACACGGTTCCCGTCCACGCAATTGTAATAATATTCGAATTTCCTCTGCGGTCCGCTGTACTGACCATAACCGCCGGCAGCGGATAAAGCATATTGCCTGGTTTCCAGATCTGTTTTGCCATTGTTCTCTCCTTTTTCATCTACTGCTGCAGAGCCGCGACAAGCGCCGGCACAAGCTGTTTTTTACGGGAAACTACTCCTTTCAGCATGAGCTCTTCTGTATCTTCCGGAAGATCATAGGCCCCGATCAGCTTTTCTCTGGCATCCGGCCCGCAGCACAGAAGCTCCGAAGACTCTGTCAGTATATTGGTCAGCATGAAGAAAATCATATTCAGGCCGTGAGCGCTGCGCGCTTTTTCCAGATGAGGTTCTACTATCTTTTTGATCTCCTTCAGCTCGTCAGCGCTCATGGAATTCACCTGTCCCACGCCGAACACCGTATCATTAACCGTAAACTGCTTGAAATCAAGGAAGCAGATTTCTTCCGCGCTCTTTCCTTTCAGATTACTTCCTGCATTAAACATTTCCTGAGCCAGACTTTCAATATCAACCTCTGCAATAGCTGCCAGCGTCTTTGCCGTAGTTTCATCCAGAGGTGTACAGGTAGGCGAGCGGAACATCAGGGTGTCTGAAATAATTGCCGCACATAAAAGCGCCGCATTTACCGGACTTACTTCCACGCCGGCCTCCTGATACATCTGATATATAATGGTTGCTGTACAGCCTACCGGCTGATTACGAAAAAATACCGGCGCCATGGTCTGAATGCTGCCCAGCCTGTGATGATCAATAATCTCCAGAACCTCTGCTTCATCAATTCCGTCAACAGCCTGACTCTTCTCGTTATGATCAACCAGAATAACCTGCTTTTTGTGTACATTAAGAAGTCTTCGTCTTGAAATAAGCCCCAGAAATTTTCCTTTATTATCCACAATAGGGAAATCACGGAACCGTTTTTTTGCCATTACCTCTTTTACATCATCAACATAATCCCGCATCCGGAATGTAACCAGGTTTTCTTTTGTCATAAAATATTTCACCGGGATACTCTGATTAATGTGGAGCGCAGCTGTAAATGTGTCGTGAGGCGTACGGATAATCACAATTTCTTTTTCCTCGGCCTGCTTTATGATTTTCTCTGAAATATGGGCGTTCTGGCATACCACCATACAGCTGGCGTCCATATCAACCGCGCACTGCTGGGCGTCCTTTCTGTCTCCCATAATTACAAGGTCATCCTTGTTGATAAAATCCGACATCAGAATTTTGCTGGAAGCGGCAATAACGGATTTTCCCTTCAACAGATATCCGTGTTCATTTCCGGTAATAATTTCTCCGTCAACAGCCCGGGCGATATTTCTGTACTGAGTCCTCGCTTTTGACAGAATTGTACTGTCATATACTTCCATATAGGTCATGGCAATATCTCCGATCGTAATCAGCCCCTCCAGCTTTCCGTCTCTTGTAACCGGAAGTGTATGGATATTCGATTCTCTCATTTTTTCCCATGCCGTCCGGATGGAAATGCTGTCTTTTAATCCTTCTACTTCTTTCAGTTCCAGATCCTTGATCTGTTCCCGCAGATCTGACAGAAGAGCCGGTGTCTTCACCTGAAAGCGCTCCAGCACATACTGGGTTTCCTCGTTCAGCTGGCCGGCACGCCGCGGTTCATATTTCTTTCCCGTTACTGCTGTTTTCAAAGCAGCGTAAGCAATAGCGGAACAGATAGAATCTGTATCCGGGTTTTTATGTCCAACTACATATATTTTTCTCTCTTTTTCCCTGTTCATTTTCTCTCTCCATTCATAAGAGCAGCCACCGCGGCAGCTCTTCATTCGTTATTATTTATCAGATTGCCATTTTTTTGCACTTTCGTCAACCAAAATTATAAGATTTTGAGTCAGGATTGCGGCTGACGGTTGTTTTTTCTGCCCGGAATATGGTATACTGTTGCCATTGAACAAAAAGAAAGTAAGTTGAGGTGCTGCACAATGAGCGAAGAATTAAAGGAAGAATTACAGACAAACGAAACGGAAGAAAC
>DWZZ01000127.1 GCA_019117305.1 Candidatus Mediterraneibacter merdigallinarum
CAGTTACAACTTCAATGTTGCAGTAAGGATTTCAATTAACCGCGGATGCGGATGCAATGAAAATTGCATTCGTTTTTGCTATATACAGTCATAGAATATAAGTATTTGTTATCAATCGTATTTGGCAGTACACTGTATATGGAAAGATAAATAATAGTATTTTGTCGGCGGGACGGGGAGTGAATATGGAAAACAGGAATACAACTCTTCAGGAAATAATACAGAATCTGAAGGATGCCGGATGCGACAGAGAGACGGCCGAACGTTTTATAACACTTGAGGGAACCGGAGATACGCAGGAGCAGCTGAAGCTTCTCTCTATACACAGAAAACGGCTTTTAGACCGGATACACAGCGAAGAGAAAAGAATTGACTGTCTGGATTATCTGGTTTATCAGATTCAGAAAAATATGGCAGCAAAGTAAAGATGAATTAAAGGAGGAAACCATCATGGAATTAATACAGAATAAAACATTTGATGAAGAACGCGCTCTTTACGGCAGCAAGAATATATTCGTAAAAGACTGTTCATTTGACGGTCCTGCCGACGGGGAAAGTGCCTTTAAAGAATGTTCGGACGTACAGGTGGAGCATGGATTTTTTAATCTGCGCTATCCGTTCTGGCATGATCACAAGCTGAAAATCAGCAGCTCAGAAATGACGGAGCTCTGTCGCGCGGCTCTCTGGTATTCCGATCATATTGAAATAACCGGCAGCAGTCTTCACGGTATCAAAGCTCTCAGAGAATGCAGTGAGGTGAAAATGAAGGACTGCGATATTATTTCACCTGAGTTCGGGTGGTCCGTACGCGGAATTGAGATGGAAGACTGCACGGTCCAGAGCGAATATTTTATGATGCGGTCCGATAATCTGCATTTCAAAAATGTGGATATGAGAGGAAAGTATTCATTTCAGTATATTGAGAATGCTGTTTTTGAAAACTGCAGGTTCGATACAAAAGATGCTTTCTGGCACGCGAAAAATGTTGTGGTACGAAACAGTGTAGTTAAAGGTGAGTATCTGGCCTGGTACAGTGAGAATGTTACCTTCGAAAACTGCCGGATTATCGGCACCCAGCCTCTTTGCTACTGCAGAGGTCTCAGACTTATCGACTGCGAAATGACAGATACCGATCTGGCTTTTGAGCGTTCTGAAGTGGAAGCCGTGATCACTACGCCGGTACTCAGTATTAAAAATCCGTTATCCGGGCATATTACGGTTCCGGCTGTGGGAGAGATTATCCGGGATATCCCGGAGGCAAAAGGGGAAATTACCGTGAAAGAGCAGAAGAAGAAAAAAACAGCGGCCTGTGCGTGACACAGGCCCTTTTTTATGAAATCCTTTTGTTTTTGTTTCTCCATTCCCGCGGTGAGACACCGTATACATTTTTGAAGGCTCTGGAAAAATGAAGCTGGTTTGGATACCCTACAGCATTTCCGATATCACTGATGGAAAGCACTGTGAGCTTCAGAAGTTCTGCTGCTTTTGACATCCGGTAAGATAAAAGAAACTGCTGCGGAGACCTGCCTACGGTTTCTTTAAAAATTCGTCCGAAATATGTGCGGTTCAGACCGCAGAACGCAGCAATCTCTTCAACGGAAATATCATTCTGAAAGTTCTGTTCAATATAGTTTAACGCTTCTTTTATATAAAAATCCCGTACTTTTCCATTAGATGAAATATTCATAGATGATGCAGAACGGGAAAGATAGTCAACAAAGAGATAAAGATGCCCGATCAGATGAAAGGGAGACTCTTTCCCATGCTCGGCAATATATACCATTTCGTTCATCATGTTTTCACGCAGATCTTTGAAAGTTGCGTGATAAACCGGATGATCAGGAGTCAGTCCGGCCGTTTCAATAACTTCTTTGGCCCGCATTCCGTCAAATTCAATCCATACGTATTCCCAAGGAAGAACCGGGTCCGCGACATATGTGTTAATCTGACGCGGAAAAATCATAAATCCCTGCCCGCTCCGGATCTGATATTCGTGTGTCTGGCCTTTGGAATCATCTGCCATCAGTTTCCCTGTCCCTGATAAGACATAATGAAACAGATAGTGATTCCGGGATGTGGGCCCGAAAGAATGTGCGGGAGCACACTGTTCCTTTCCAAACTGATACAGTCCCAGATCTACAAAATATTCGTTTGGAAACACAGAAAACAGTGAATTGTTCATGGGAATCTCCTTTTCTCTTTTAAAGGTAAAATTTTAATGGTGTGGAAATGATTATAACTTAAATTATACCAAAATGCGACTGTACTTTTCGAAAATTATATATAAGTTGCATTTTGGTATAAAATATGAAAAATATAGATATTTTTAGAAATATTTTAGAATGTTATAATCATTTCATAAGCGTAAATAGCTAAAGGAAGGAGCTGAAACTACTATGAAAAAGAAAAAGGTGATCAGTACGGTGCTTGCGGTTTCTATGCTTGCAGCAGCCATTCTTCCGGGATGCGGTTCGGATGAGAACAGCGGAAAAACGGAGATTGAGATCCTGCAGTACAAGCCGGAGGCGGCAACATACTTCGATCAGGTGGAAGAACAGTTCAATGCGACCCACGATGATATTCATCTGACGATCAGTTCACCGAACGATGCCAGTACGATTATGAGGACGAGATTCATTCGTGAAGATTACCCGGATATCATCGGCATAGGGGGGGACATCAACTACTCTTATTATGTGGACGCTGATATTCTGGCGGATGTATCGGATTATGAAGGACTTTCAGATGTCAAGCAGTCGTACATCGATATCCTGGAGAATCTTGAGATCACGCCGAAAGACGGCACATACGGCGTACCTTACGTGGCGA
This sequence comes from Candidatus Mediterraneibacter merdigallinarum, assembly GCA_019117305.1. Lineage (GTDB taxonomy): Bacteria > Bacillota > Clostridia > Lachnospirales > Lachnospiraceae > Mediterraneibacter > Mediterraneibacter merdigallinarum. The sequence continues at coordinate 2,830 of DWZZ01000127.1, forward strand.
ATGCGGCAGGAATTCTCTACAACAAGGATATGTTTGAAGAACACGGGTGGGAGATCCCCGAATCATGGGGAGAGCTGATCGACCTGTGTGAAGAGATCCAGTCTGAAGGAATTCTGCCATTTTACTTCGGGTTCCGTGATACATGGACCTGTCTGGCTCCGTGGAACTCTCTTGCAGTCGATCTGGCGCCGGCAGACACGTGTCAGCAGGTAAATGCAGGTGAGACAACATTCTCGGAAGAGTATGTGGAAGTGGCTGAGAAATGTCTGGAACTGGTAAGTTACGGCCCTGAAGATCCTTTCGCATACGGCTATAACGATGCATGTACGGCATTTGCAAACGGTGAGTCCGCAATGTACCCGATCGGAAGCTATGCAGTACCGCAGATCCTTTCGGTAAATCCGGAGATGAACATCGATTCATTCGTGACGCCGGGAAATGACGATCCGTCGAAGAATACGCTGAATTCAGGCGTGGATCTTATGTTTGCAGTAACGGCAGAGTGTGAGAACAAGGAGGCTGCATACGAAGTACTCGACTTCCTGATGGCGGATGAGAACATCCAGGAATATATTGACGACCAGAATGCGGTTCCGTGTAAAGACGGAGACTTCGACCTTGCTCCGATGCTCGACGGCATGACACCATTTATCGAGTCCGGAAACATGACGGACTATCAGGATCACTACTATCCTTCAGAGATGGCGGCAGACGCACTCATCCAGACGTATCTGATCAACAAGGATGCGGACGCATTCCTCAAAGATTTTGATACACGCTGGCAGAGATATAACAGAGATATCATCCGTGCAGTCCAGGAATACAACGAAGAGCACGGTACCGCCGAGTAGGAAAGGAGTGGGAAGATTATGAAAAAAGTAAATGACAGCAAGCGGACTTATATGCTGATCACAATACCGATCCTGGCACTGTTTGTCTGCTTCAATACAGTACCGCTGATCCGCGGTGTGATCTACAGTTTTACGAATTTTAAAGGCTTTGGTACATATGATTTTGTCGGATTCAGAAACTATATGGATCTGTTTACAGATCCCAGAATCGGCGGGTCATACCTGTTCACGATTAAACTGGCTGTTGTGGCGACGATCCTGACGAACGTGATCAGTCTGATCCTTGCCCTTGGCCTGAACAGCAAGATTAAAGGAAAGACATTCTTAAGAGCAGCTTACTTCGTTCCGAATGTACTTGGAGCACTGGTTGTAGGTTATATCTTCCAGTATTTCTTTACATATATCCTTCCGGGACTTGGAAAGGCTCTTGGAATCGACGCTCTGAGCGGAAGTATGCTGTCGAACAGCAAGACTGCATGGATCGCGATCGTGATCGTGTGTGCTTGGCAGTCCATCGCCATGAATACGATCATCTATATTTCTGGACTTCAGACAGTGCCGGAGGACGTCTATGAAGCCGGCGACCT
>DWZZ01000128.1 GCA_019117305.1 Candidatus Mediterraneibacter merdigallinarum
CAGGCCTGTCATCAGAGTTTCAGAAATAAGGAGATTACAGATGATTAGTGCAAATAATGTAACACTGCGCGTAGGAAAAAAAGCGCTTTTTGAAGATGTCAATATCAAGTTTACTGAAGGAAACTGCTATGGGCTGATCGGGGCCAACGGCGCCGGGAAGTCAACCTTTCTCAAGATTTTGTCCGGCCAGCTTGAACCTACGAAAGGAGAAGTGGCCATTACACCGGGCGAACGTCTCTCCTTCCTGCAGCAGGATCAGTATAAGTATGATGAATATCTTGTCCTTGACACGGTAATTATGGGAAACGCCCGTCTCTATGAGATTATGAAAGAAAAAGAAGTGATATATGCCAAAGAAGACTTTACCGACGAAGACGGTATACGGGCAAGTGAACTGGAAGCAGAATTCGCCACCATGAACGGCTGGGAGGCCGAATCAGACGCCGCTTCTCTTTTAAACGGCCTGGGCATTGAAACAGAGCTTCACGGAAAGTATGTAAAAGACCTGACCGGACCGGAAAAAGTCAAAGTACTTCTGGCCCAGGCTCTTTTCGGCAATCCGGATATTCTGCTCCTGGACGAGCCCACCAATCACCTGGATCTGGACGCCATCGCATGGCTGGAAGAGTTTCTCATCAACTTTGAAAATACGGTTATTGTTGTATCTCATGACCGTTATTTTCTCAACAAAGTCTGCACGCAGATTGCGGACATTGACTATGGAAAAATTCAGCTTTATGCCGGAAATTATGATTTCTGGTATGAGTCCAGCCAGCTTCTGATCCGTCAGATGAAGGAGGCAAATAAGAAAAAGGAAGAAAAGATTAAAGAGCTGCAGGAATTTATCTCCCGTTTCAGCGCCAACGCATCCAAATCCAAGCAGGCTACATCAAGGAAACGCGCCCTGGAAAAGATTCAGCTGGAGGAAATCAAGCCTTCCAGCAGAAAGTATCCCTATATTGACTTTCGTCCGAACCGGGAAATTGGAAATGAAGTGCTGACTGTAGAGGGAATTTCCAAAACAATTGACGGAGAAAAAATCCTGGATAATATCAGCTTTACTCTGGGGCATGATGATAAAGTTGCCTTTGTCGGCGGAAATGAACTTGCAAAGACAACACTTTTCAAAATCCTGATCGGTGAGATGGAGCCGGATGAAGGCACTTACAAATGGGGTGTTACTACCTCTCAGGCCTACTTCCCGAAAGATTTCGGCGGAGAATTTGATAGCGACTACAATATTACAGAATGGCTTACTCAGTACTCTGAAGAAAAGGACGTTACTTATGTGCGCGGTTTCCTTGGAAGAATGCTCTTCTCCGGAGAAGACGGCGTAAAAAAACTGAAAGTTCTCTCCGGAGGTGAAAAAGTCCGCTGCCTGCTGTCCAAGATGATGATATCCGGCGCTAATGTACTGATTCTGGACGAGCCCACCAACCATCTGGATATGGAAGCAATTACTGCACTGAATAACGGAATGATCAAATTCCCGGGCGTAATTCTGTTCAGTTCCAGAGATCATCAGATCGTTCAGACAACTGCCAACCGCATTATGGAAATTGTTCCAGGAGGACAGCTGATCGACAAAATCACCACATATGATGAATATCTGGAAAATGACGAGATGGCCAGAAAACGCCAGACTTATTCTGTACAGACGGAAGAAAATGACTAAAGCAAAACGGGATGAACCGCAGCGGTTCATCCTGTTTTTTGTTTAACATGCTTTCCATGGCTTTACTTTTTCTTTATAGTAGATAACGCCTTCTTTTTTAATAACCGGCGTTCCTTCTGCAACCTCTACAATTGTAACAGCACAGTTCGGAGGCACTTCATCCCGCCAGAATCCGGCGACAGAAAGGTTGCCTTTGATTCTGTTGAGAAGCGCGGTCATTGCAGCACCGTGAGTAGAGACAAGAATACTTTTGTCCTGAAGCTCTTCTTTTTTACACAGCCATGCCAGAAAATCGCCGGTTCTCTCATAAAGATGAGGAATCGACTCTCCGTCTGAAGGCGGGATATAATTCTCTGTATCTGTGAAAAAACGGTTGAAATCCGCACTCTTCGGATCCTTATTGTCTCCTCCGCAGTACATGCCTTCATAATTTCCGAAAGAGAACTCTTCAATCCGACTGTCCTCGATAAGAGGAATATTTCTTCCGGCAAGTATAATTTCAGCTGTTTCTTTTGCTCTTGAAAGAGGGCTTGTATATGCCAGATCGATTTTCAGGTTTTTCATTCCCTCCGCAGTCTCACGGGCCAGATGCCGGCCATAGTTATTAAGTGGAATATCTGTATGTCCCTGAACCTTATGTGCCCGGTTCCAGTCCGTCTCTCCATGCCGTACAACGTACAATATCATAAGTATTTTCTCCTTCTATTCCGGATAATTCAGCTGGAAATCCTGTATATTTTCAAGTACATCCGTCAGATATTTCTTCGCCAGATACCCGGCCATCGGAAGATTCATATCCAGATAATTGCCACAATCCTTTGCGCATGCTCCCGGCACATCCCCCTCAAAAGAAGCGATAAAAGAAAACATTTCCCGCATCAGCGGCACAATATCAGCTGAAGTATAGTCTCCCGCAAGCAGCAGATAAAATCCGGTCCGGCATCCCATTGGTCCGAAATAAATAACCCGCTCCTTATATTCTTCATGATTTCTCAGAAATGTAGCTCCCAGATGTTCAATCGTATGCACCTCTGCCGTATTCATAACCGGTTCATCATTTGGACTGGTCATACGGATATCAAAGGTTGTAATTACCGCATCTTTTACTTTATCCTTTCTGGATACATAAATCCCCGGCACAAGCCGGATGTGATCTACTGTAAAACTTGCTATTTTATTCATTTCTTCAATACTTCCTTTCTAATATACCGGAAAGTCTGTTCCTCCCCTTCCTCTGCCAGCATGATAAGCAGTTTTTCCAGGAGTTCCTTTGTTGCTTTATGCATCAGTTCTCCCGCTTTCCCGTGAAGATAATACTCCAGGGGTGATCTGTCTGTATAACTGGCGCCTTTGTATACCCTGCTGGCGGCAATCCGATCCATAAACATCTCAACAACATACCGGACCGGCATCCTCATTCCTGCCAGAATTCCGCTGCCGTCCAGGCTGTAGTCAATCCAGTACTCATAATGATGCTTATTTCTTCCCTTATGATGCAGCCAGGCGGTGGAACATCCTTTATCTTCCCGCTCTGCATTGTTCGGGCTCCGGTTGCCCTGATAATATCTGCAGCCTATCCGGAATTCTGTCCAGCTGTATTTGGAAAGATCATGCAGCAGCCCCTGCCGGTACAGCCCCACCCGGAAGCAATATTTCATTACAAGGAATTTATGCTTTGTGATCGTGCAGAAGTGTCCCGCTGCCTTCATCATTGTCATCCCTGCCTTTTAGCGCCGGCGCCGCCGGAGATTTCTTCTCTGCAGATACAGCTTTGTCCTTTTCTGCCGGCGCCGCTGCTGTTTTCTTCTTTTCTGCCGGTTTTCGGTCTTTCAAAGTTTCCTCTGTCTTTCTTGTAACAAACAGTGCAATACTTCTTTCTTTCAGTTCTATATTTTTCTGATCCTCGACAAATTCCGGGGTTTCCAGAACCCCTCTGCATGTATCGGCGGCCAGATACCATTTCTTTCCTTTTCCCGGAGACGGAAGTGCATACGTATGAGAAATCCAGTGCATATTGTACGCCGCGAAACAGTCCTCATCTCCGGAGATCAGGCCGCAGTACAGCACACCGAGCTGACGGCTGGACACTTCGGCCTTTACCTGCCAGGCGCTTTCTCCGTGATAGGATACATCAGGCATGCCGCAGGCAGTTCTGTCCAGACCGTTTAATTCTTCTTTTCTGTGCAGACAGGGGTGCGCCTTGCGGAATGCGATCAGCTTTTTCACATATCGGAACAAAGAATCATCACTTTTGAGCCTGTTCCAGTTTACCCAGCCCACTTCATTGTCCTGACAGTATACATTGTTATTTCCCTTCTGGCTGTTATAAAACTCATCTCCCGCCAGGATACAGGGTGTACCCTGAGCTGTCAGCAAAAGCAGAAAAGCATTTCTGACCTGGTTTCTGCGCAGCTCCATTACAGCTTTCTTTCTGCTTGGGCCTTCAGCTCCGCAGTTCCAGCTGTAATTATAATCCGGGCCGTCTGTATTATTTTCTCCGTTTTCGTCATTATGCTTGCTGTCATAAGATACAAGATCCCAGAGCGTAAATCCGGTATGTGTCGTGATATAATTGCATGCGTCATCATATGCAGAATTATGCCGCAACGCCCATATCACATCATTTATCATATTTTCGTCCCCTTTCAGGAAACGACGCATTACATTCTGGAATCCTTCTTCTCTGCGCATCAGTTTGATGTCCTTCAGAAGAGGATCTTCTTTTAACAGTTCCCAGGAAACTGTATAAGGATTTACAATAAAGCCGTCCACATGATATTCCAGCATATAAAATCTCAGACATTCCAGAACGGTCTGATTTGGAATTCCCTGCGTGAAAGGCATTTCGAGAACCACTTCCATTCCTTCTCTGTGGCAGGCTTTTATCATATCCTTCAGTTCATTTACCGCACTTTTTCCTGCGGCATAGGATTCCTTTGGCGCAAAATAATATGCCGGTCCATATCCCCAGTAATTGATCTTTCTCCCCGTACATTCGTCAAATTCATAGACCGGCATACACTGAATCTGGTTAATCCCCAGTTCTTTCAGATATGGGAGTTTTTCGATTACACCTCTGTAAGTTCCTTTATAAGGCACCTTCGAGGAGCTGTGTTTTGTAAATCCTCTTACATGAAAAGTATAAGCTATAACCTGATGCCAAGGAATATGAAGTCTTTTATCACCTTCCCAGTCATACTCACGTGATATCAGTTTCCCCCGCACCTGATGGTTCTGCACATCCCTGCTGCGGCCGAAAACTTCCCGCCCGGCCAGCTCTTTCACATAAGGGTCCACGCAGATCCTGTCCGCTATTCTGAAATTATATTCATACTTTGATGCATGCATATCCTCAACGGCAAGGAACCTGACCTCACCGATTCCTTCCTCCTCTGGCATGTCAAAACTGTATTCCGGTGATTCTTCACCTGCTTTATACAGTAAAAGCTCACAGCTTTTTCCTGCAGGCACCTGCACAGCAAAATTCACCTTATTGTTTTCTACAGCCGTCCCGAAAGGCTGAGGACTTCCTTTGATTTTTTTCATATTTTATTCCTTTCTACTGCCAGCCATCCGTTCCATACATATCGACATTTTCTCTGTTAATAAAAAACGTCTCCGCATAAATCTCTTTTTCGTATCTGTCCCTGTTCAGTATGGCTACAGCTGTCTTCGCGGCAGTCTTCCCCATTGTAATCGGGGACTGGGCTCCGATTCCTGTCATAGGACTGTCCGGATCCAGAAGCGCGCTCTTCGTATCCGGAGAGCCGTCCACACTGTATACAAGAATATCCTGTTTCTTTGTCTGTTTCAGCAATTCAAGCACCTGAATAGCCATCACGTCATTGCCGCACATAATGGCATCAATTTCCTCTCCGTCAAGGAGCGTACGCAACACAGCTCCGATTTGCTCACTGCCTGCATCAATCCGCCGCACAACCTCAAATCCCCCGTTTAAGATAGCTTCCTCAAAACCTGTGATACGCTCATTGATGGAATTAATGCCGGAGCTTTCCACTATAACAATTCTTCCCCCTTCCGGCATGCGTGAAACAAGATCTTCTCCGCAGACATATCCTGCATTCCGGTTATCTGAACCTACAAAAGCCTTTACAAGACCGGTTTCCTTGACCTCTGTGTCGAGATTAACCACTGGAATTCCCACCTCATTAAGGGCCTCAAGAGCCGGTGTTATTTTTTCCCAGTCTGCCGGACATAAAAAGACACATTCCACTTCCTGTTCAATCAGTTCATCTATCTGCTGAATCTGAGTATCCACATCCGCTTCTGCATCCCGTACGATAAGACGGATCCCCTCTTCTTCCAGAGAAGACTGAACCGCTTCTCTTAAAACCGTATAAAATGGATTGGACAGATCGCTGCAGCTGAATCCAAACGCATGTTCTGTCGCCTCTGCATCATCCTCTGTATTATCCTGGCCGTCTACCACTGCATTGTCCTCCGGTGAGCCCACATTCTGTTTGCAGCCTGACAACAGAGCAGCAGCCAGAACAACCATCAGAAAAACCGCAGTAATTCTCTTTTTCATTTGTCATTTACCTCTTCTGCTCAATTCATGGATATAATTATCCACTCTTTCATTCTACCTTGTTTCAGGGGAATGTCAATAGAGAGTGCGTCTTGCTTTTTTCCTGTCTTTTTGATACCCTGTATACAGAATAACATCTGCCCGGCCTGACAGGCGGCAGATGCAGAAGGAGAAAGCATATGAATGAAAATGAAACACTCACCGTAACACTGACACTTGACAATGATGAGGAGCTGGAATGCGCCGTTCTCTCCATATTTGAGGCAGAAGGCCAGGAATACATCGCTCTTCTTCCGCTTAATGAAGACGGAAATAGTGATGACGGACAGGTATACCTGTACCGCTTTATTAACAACGGCGAAGATGAAGAACCTGACCTTGAAAACATTGTAGATGACGCGGAGTTTGACCGCGTTTCTGAAGCCTTTAATGAATGGATGGAGGAGCAGGACTTCGGAGATATTGATTTAGACGACATCCAGTAATTCGTCTACAAAGCGGGAAGGAGCCGTTTCCTTTCCGCTTTTTGTTTTCACGTAGCAGACCGTCAGTTTTTCTCTGGCCCGGGTCATGGCCACATAAAAAAGCCTTCTTTCTTCCTCTGTCTGTGCGTCTGTTCTTGCTTTTTTATATGGAATTCTTCCCTCGTTTGCATCCAGAATAAATACTGTATGAAACTCCAGGCCCTTAGCGGCATGAATCGTCATAAGCCTTACACCCTCCGGATTATCTTTCTTTTGTTTCTCCTGCAGAATATGTGTATATTCTTCCACATGCCGAAACCATTCTTCCAGGGTTCTGTAAGGCCTGGCGGCTTCTGCGATTTCCTCAATCACTTCCGTAAGATCGGTTCTTGGAATATTATGTGAAAATGCATAATCTCTAAGGAAATCATCATATCCGATTCGCTTCCTTATATACTGAATTGCCGCATACGGCGCCATTTTTGCCAGCATCTTTACATCCCACTCAAACTGGTCAATCCGATCCATCATCCATTCTTTATCACAATAATGATTCCGGATATCTTCAAAGGATACTGCTCTCCCTGCCAGACTGTCTCTTCCGATATACCGCTTCGGCCGGTTCATAACCTGAAGAAAATCCTGTCTTCTTCTCTCTCCCATGGCGAGACGAAAATAAGCCTGAATATCTTTCCCGATAAAATGATTGTAAATATTGGGCAGATGTTCCTTCATCTGGAAAGGGATCCGCCGTTCAACCAGCGCTTCCGCCACCGGCCCCGCATCTGTGTGGATGCGGAAAAGAACGGCTATATCCTCCGGACGCACCCCGTCCGAAATGCATTTTTCTATTTCATCCAGAATATATTCTGCCTCTTCTGCCGGGTCAGCAAGTTCCTGAACATGAAGGCAGGCACCGCCCTTTCTGTATGCCTCCAGCTGTTTTTCAAACCTTCTCTCATTGTGGCGGATCACTTTCAGGGAATTTCGGACAATATACTCTGTAGAACGGTAATTCATACCCAGCAGGATCTGGTCTGCCTGGGGATAATCTTTCCGGAACTGAAACATCAGCTCACTGTCAGCTCCGCGGAACCCATAGATTGCCTGATCATCATCTCCCACCACAAAAAGATTATTCTGGGGCAGAGCAAGGAGCCGGATCACATCATACTGAATCCGGTTAATGTCCTGAAACTCATCAATCAGAATATAGCGGAACTTTCTCTGCCATCCTTCCAGCACCTCAGGCCGTGAAGACAGCAGATTATAACAGAGAACAAGCATATCGTCAAAATCAATCTTCCTTCTCTGCTTTCTCTCCTCCTCATACCGGCTGTAGATCTCCCGGAATGTTTCTATACTGCATTTTTCCGGGACATACTCCTCCACATCCAGGCGGTTATTTTTGATTTTTCCGATCTCCGCGGCAATATCTAAGATAAAATCCTCCTCATCAGAAACTTCCGCTTCCTGTCTGCTGATCACTTCTCTCAGCAGCTGATATTTTTCTTCTTCAGAGAGAATATTCTGTCCGCTCATCCGATAGGTACATCTCAGAATTCCGTAAAAGATCCCGTGAAATGTTCCCGCCGTAACCGGAAGATTTTTCTTTCCCATGAGCGAACATAGCCTGTTTTTCATCTCCTGGGCCGCAAAACGGGTAAAAGTAACGACCAGAATTTCTTCTGGTCTTACATTGCATTTTTCAATCAGATATTTGATTCTGTTCACAATGGTAAGCGTTTTTCCTGATCCCGGTCCTGCAAGGACCAGGCAGGGGCCGTCTTTGTGAGAGACGGCTTTCGCCTGCGTCTTATTTAAACTCATACGTTCCTTTCCTGTGTTACTGCTGCTGTTCGGTCAGCTTCCGGATTCCGCAGCGGATCCGTTTAAGAGTCTCCTCTTTCTGAAGCACTTCCATAATCTCTGTTGCTCCGCCCGGTGTATTCTGTTTTCCTGACACTGCGGTCCGGATGGGCCACATCACATACCCGATCTTGTACCCTTTCTCTCCCGCAAACGCTTTCAGCGTCTCGAAAAGGGCGTCGTTGCTGTAGTCCTCCTGGGCCTCCAGAACGGGAAGCACTTCCTGAAGAAGCGCCAGTCCTTTCTGCGCGTCTGTTTTCATCTTTTTATGTGTATACAGCGCCGTATCATATTCCGGCAATTCCTCAAAGAAGTCGATCTGCTCCGCAATGTCCGGGAAAATCTCAATTCTTGTCTTTACAAGAGCCGCGATCTTTTTCAAATCAAAGTCCTTTGTAATTACTTTGCGGATATAGGGCTCAGCCAGCTCATAGAATTCTTCGAAGTCCATTGCCTTTAAATATTCCCCGTTCATCCATTTCAGCTTCACCGTGTCAAATACAGCTGGAGATTTACTCATATGCCGGTAATCGAACTCTTTCACCAGCTCCTCCAGAGAGAAGATCTCCCGGTTATCCTCCGGGCACCAGCCGAGGAGAGCCACATAATTAACAACAGCCCGGGATACAAATCCCTGGTCTATCAGATCTTCATAAGAGGAGTGACCGCTTCTCTTGCTCAGTTTCTTGTGATTTTCGTCCGTAATCAGCGGACAGTGTACATATACCGGAACTTCCCAGCCGAATGCTTCATAAAGACGGTTGTACTTCGGAGCTGAGGAAAGGTATTCATTTCCCCTTACGACATGGGTAATCTCCATCAGATGATCATCTACTACATTTGCAAAATTATAAGTAGGAAAGCCGTCAGACTTAATCAGAATCATATCGTCCAGCTCCGCGTTCGGAACTGTAATGTCTCCATAAATTTCATCATGGAAAGTAGTCTCTCCCTCATTTGGCACGTTCAGCCGTATTACCCATGGTTTGCCCGCGGCCAGATTGGCCTCGACTTCTTCCCGGCTCAGACCCAGGCAGTGTTTATCATACACTACGATATCTGTCCCGTCATCTGAAACTGTCGTCTTCAGAGAATCCAGTCTTTCTTTATCACAGAAGCAGTAATATGCATCTCCCTGTTCCACAAGCTGCTTTGCATAATCCAGATAAATGCCGCGGGCCTGTCTTTCACTCTGTACATATGGTCCGTATCCTCCGTCTTTATCGGGACCTTCATCATGAACCAGTCCTGTCTTTTCCAGAGTTCTGTATATAATATCAAGAGCCTCTTCCACATATCTCTCCTGATCTGTATCTTCAATCCGCAGTACAAAGTCTCCTCCCTCATGTTTCGCGATCAGATACGCATAAAGTGCTGTACGCAGATTTCCTACATGCATCCGGCCCGTAGGACTGGGTGCGAATCTTGTTCTAACTTTCTTATTCATGTCTTCTCTCCAATTTCAGTTTTATTACCTGTTTGTTCTGGATTCATATTCTGAAACCAGTTTTTCAAGGAATTCGTCACATCTGCCATAAACAATCTCATCTGCATGCTGATCAGAATAATGTTCCGAATCCGTTACGAGAATCAGGTTTGTCCCCGTATAATACTGAAGCAGCTGACTGCACAGCGGGGAATGCAGGCTTGCCCCCAGAACAATAAGCGCCTCTGCTCTGGAAACTTCCTCTGCCGCTCTTGTCATAAGAGCATTGTTGACCATCTCGCCGAACAGGCAGACCTGGGGGCGGATCGCCACAAGGCACTGTTCACACAGCGGCACTCCTTTGGCTGCCATAATATATTCTATAGAATATTGTTTTCCACAGTTCGGGCAAATATTATCCATAATGGAACCCTTCATTTCGACCACACCGGTACACCCGGCTCTTTTTTCCAGCCCGGCGATCCGACGGGTAACTATGGACTGAACTTTACCATAGTCCTGAAGTTTTTTCAGATATATATAACCTTTTCCGGGCGGAGTTATCTGGGCTTTACTAAGCATGACTTCTTTATACATCCGGAAGAACAGTTCCTTCCGGGCCGAATAAAATCCGCTGCTGAATATTTCCTCATAAGAATACCCGTATTTATTTTCAATTTCATACGATTCCTCTCCGTCTCTTAACAGGGGATACCCGCTCTCCAGCAGCATCCCCGACCCTGTAAGAACCACTGTATACCTGCTATTTTCCAGAATCTGAAGTATGCCATTCTCTCTCATAAAGAACCCTCCTTCCCATTGCCGCACATATAGATCAGACGGCCGGCGTTCATCCTTGTTTTATAATTAAATATTATAAAACAAGTCGGGTTATTCTTCAACAAAGAAAACCGGCATTCTCTTTTTATAATCTTTTCAGTATCTCAATTTCTTCCGGGACGTTTCCCACATCTTCCAACACGCATCCTCTGGCATCCAGTTTGGAAAGCGCAGCGCCCTTAAATGCATCCGATGCAAAGCGGACTACCTCAGAAGGTACTCTGTATATTCCGATTCTGGCAGACGGAAATGCGAAAAGACATGTGCCTCCGTCAGAGAAAAGGACTCCATCTGCGGACACATAGTTTCCGGAAGATTCTACACTGAACCACTCCAGCTGACAGAGTCCCGCAAACGCGCCTTCTTCAATATGTGTAATATTGGCAGGGATATGTATCTCACGAATCCCCTCGGGCGCAGACAGAAACGCTCCGGAAGCAATTGCCGTACAGCCCTCCGACGGCAGAGTCAGACGGCTGCCTTCCATAACGGATTCCGGTTCCGCAATACCGCAGATTGTCCCGGTCTCATCTACAAGAAATCCTTCTACTATTGTGCCTTCGTAAGATCCGGACGGGGAAGGAGGAAGGGAATCCGCAGGAATATCCCCGGGCTTCGCAGGAATTTCTTCTTGTATTTCCTCCGGAATATCGACTGCAATATCACTGGTTTCCTCTTTCATGCTGCCGGAAGTATCCGGAAATTTGTCCGGAATTATCAAAGCCGGCAGATCGGCGGTGCTGTTTTCTGACAGTATATTTTCCCGTACTGTGCTTCCGCCTGATATCTTCTTCGTTTCTTCTGAATTACCCGTAAAGCGATTCGTACCTGCCGCAGATAATGCATGTTCCATATCTGCGGCGGCTTCTGCAGCCAGCCCGGAAAGTACACCGCACATATTCTTTACATCCGCAGTATATCTGCCTGATCCCAGGATTCTGTATCCGATTTCAAATGCTTCCGTTATTCTGGTATCCGAAAGATCCGTCTTATAAAAATTCTCACTTTCTGTTTCCCGCCCCGGCGTCCCGGCCGGCGGCACAACATTGTGGGAACTCACAACTGTGCCCAGCAGCAGACACAGCAGGATACCGACCGCAAGAAATTCTGTAAATCGATGAATGTATTTCTCCGGATTTTCACCTGCATAAAATTTTGCGCACCATTCCATAATCTCAATCCCTGTCCTTTCTTTTTTACGGAAACAGGATATGTAAAGCTGTCCCGTTTATACACCACATGGAAAAAAATACCATTCATATTTCGAAGATAAGGTATCAGAGAAAAAGGAATGCCGCAATTCTTTGCAACATTCCTTTGCATTTTTAATAATTGCATCTGTCCGTAGCGGATTTTTATACCTGAATTTCTGCTTTAATTCCGAGTACATCCTTATTTTCTTCCAGAAGAGGAGAAATTACATCCCGGAGATACTTTTCTACCTGTTCTTTGGCGCGTCCTACATATTTTGACGGATCCATTGTCTTTTTCAGATCATCATAACTCAGATTGAAAGCCGGATCCTGAGCGATCAGCTCCAGAAGATTATTGTCAAGTCCTTTTTCTTTCACGTTTCTGCCGGCTTCCATGGAAAGCTCCCTGATTCTCTCATGCAGTTCCTGCCTGTCTCCGCCTGCTTTTACCGCATCCATCATAATATTTTCTGTTGCCATAAACGGAAGCTCAGACATCAGTCTTTTTTCTATAACTTTCGGATATACAACCAGTCCGTCCACTACATTCAGGCACAGATCCAGTATTCCGTCAATTGCAAGAAAGCCTTCCGGTACGCTCAGACGCTTGTTTGCAGAATCATCCAGCGTTCTTTCAAACCACTGTGAAGCAGAAGTTATGGCCGGATTCAGAGCATCAATCATAACATATCTGGAAAGAGACGCAATTCTCTCGCTTCTCATAGGGTTTCTCTTATATGCCATGGCAGAAGAACCAATCTGAGTCTTTTCAAAGGGTTCCTCCACTTCCTTCAGATGCTGAAGCAGACGGATGTCATTCGAAAACTTGTGCGCGCTGGCAGCAATTCCTGCAAGCACATTCAGCACTCTTGTATCCACCTTTCTGGAATAGGTCTGTCCGGATACAGGATAACATGCTGAAAATCCCATTTTCTCCGCAATCATGGGATCAATTTTATCAATTGTCTCCTGATCTCCGTCAAAAAGCTCCAGGAAGCTGGCCTGCGTCCCTGTAGTTCCTTTTGAACCAAGAAGTTTCAAACTGCCCAGAACATAGTCCAGATCTTCCAGATCCATTGTGAACTCATGCATCCACAGGGTTGCTCTTTTTCCAACCGTGGTAGGCTGGGCCGGCTGAAAATGCGTAAATGCAAGTGTAGGCTGAGCTTTCTGCTTTTCCGCGAAATCCGCCAGTTCCGCGATTACGTTAATCAGTTTTTTTCGTACAAGCTTCAGGGCATCTGCCATCAGTATAATATCCGTATTATCTCCTACATAGCAGGATGTAGCTCCCAGATGAATAATTCCTTTGGCCTTCGGGCACTGTACTCCATAAGCATATACATGAGACATAACATCGTGACGCACAACTTTTTCTCTCTCTTTTGCCACGTCATAATTAATGTCATCAGCATGCGCCTTCAGTTCCTCAATCTGCTCGTCCGTAATATTTAACCCAAGCTCTTTTTCAGTCTCCGCAAGAGCTATCCATAATTTTCTCCATGTCCGGAACTTTTTGTCCGGAGAGAAAATGTACTGCATCTCTCTGCTGGCATAGCGCTCTGAAAGCGGGCTGACATAACGGTCATTTGACATAATTTCTTCCTCCTTAAACTTTAGTTTGCATTGCCTGCGGTAACATTTCAGCACCGGGTGTTTTACTCAAATGCATGACTGATATCTCTGTCAGGTACCTTCATCGGATACCTGCCGGTAAAACATGCGTCACAGTATTTTAAATCTCCGACCATGTCTTTGAGTTTTTCAATCTCCATATATCCCAGTGAATCCGCGCCAATCATCTTTCTGATTTCCTCTGTCGTGTGTGAATGGGCAATCAGCTGCTCATTGGAAGGCACATCCGTCCCAAAATAACAGGGGTACAGAAACGGCGGGGAACTGATTCTGACATGTACCTCCTTCGCCCCTGCAGCTTTCAGCATTTTTATAATATTTGCACATGTAGTTCCCCGGACAATCGAATCATCTACCATAATAATACGTTTTCCCCGTACGACTTCAGGGATTACGCTCAGCTTAATCTTTACACTGGACACACGTTCACTCTGGCTTGGCTTAATAAACGTCCTTCCCACATAACTGTTTTTATGGAATGCCATACCATAGGGGATTCCGGAATGCTCTGAATATCCTTTCGCGGCTACCAGACCGGAATCCGGCACCCCTACGACAAGGTCGGCATCCACAGGATAGGATTCTGCAAGAGCTTTTCCGGCAAGAATACGGGAATGATATACATTCACACCATCAATGGTACTGTCTGTCCGGGCAAAATAGATATACTCAAAAATGCATCTGGCCTGTTTTTCCTCAGGAACTGCCATACTCATATCGGACTCGATTCCGTTCTTTGTGATGGTCACAATCTCGCCGGGACGGACATCACGTATAAATTCTGCATCCACAGCCGCAATCGCGCAGCTCTCCGACGCCAGGAAATAGGTATTATCTTTTTTTCCGATGCACAGAGGCTTCAGACCGAACGGATCTCTTGCTCCGATCATCTTTCTGGGACTGTTTACCACAAGGGCATAGGCTCCCCTGATCTTCTGCATTGCATTCTTTACGGCAATTTCCGCCTTATGGGCATTCAGCCGCTCCCTGGCAATATGGTAGGCAATTACTTCAGAGTCAATAGTCGTCTGAAAAATCGCCCCTGTACATTCCAGCTCCCTGCGCAGCTCAATGGCATTAACCAGATTTCCATTATGTGCAATGGCAAGAGTCCCCTTTACATAGTTGATTACCAGCGGCTGGGCATTTTCCACACGGGTTCCTCCGGCAGTAGAATAGCGGACATGACCCACTCCCAGGTTTCCTTTCAGTTTTGAAAGAGTTTCCTGGTCAAACACATCATCAACATGTCCCAGTCCTTTTTCCGAAATCACTTTTCTCTGTCCAAAAGTATCCGTAACAGCAATCCCGCAGCTTTCCTGCCCTCTGTGCTGAAGCGCAAACAGTCCGTAATAAATCGAAGGGACAACGTCACCGCCGTCCACATCATAAGCGCCGAACACTCCGCATTCTTCACCGAGTCCGGTAGTTACTTTTTCAAAATCACTCATGTAAAATTCGCTCCTTATCAGTTCTGTATGCCGAACACCTGATTTTCAGCTATTCTCAGGCATCCCCCAATCGGCACATTCGTGTATTCAAGTATGTAATCAGCTGAACCGGCATTTCATTCCCCTGTAAACGCCGGTTCCGCAGACTTGATTATAATATAAGGCAGAGGGAAAATCAACATCCACTCTGCCTTATTTTACCCCTGTGTATACCGGGACAAAAACTGCTTTGTCCTTTCTTCTGACGGATGTTCAAAAACCTGTTCCGGAGTCCCATGCTCAAGAATCCGGCCTCCATCCATAAAAATCACCTGACTGGACACATCCCTTGCAAAAGCCATCTCATGGGTAACAATCACCATAGTTGTCTCCTGATCCGCCAGCCCTTTTATTACTTTTAATACCTCACCGGTCAGCTCCGGGTCAAGAGCTGATGTTGGTTCATCGAAACAGAGAATATCCGGCTTCAGCGCCAGTGCACGGGCGATAGCCACACGCTGGCACTGTCCTCCGGAGAGCTGATGAGGGTAATTATTCATCCGGTCAGCGAGGCCCATCTGCTTAAGAAGACTTTCTGCCTCAGCCTCAATCTCTCCGTGAATATCCTTTTTCCTTGATTTGTAATCCGGCCGTTCTTTTGCCAGAAGCTCTTTTGCCAGCATAACATTTCCCAGAGCCGTATACTGTGGGAACAGGTTAAAGGACTGGAAAACAAGCCCGAAATGCAGACGCTTTCTCCTGATTTCGCTCTCCTGGGTCGTCCTGGAATCCTCTGCGTCAAAAAGAGTCTCCCCGTTTACCCGTATCACTCCTCCGTCAGGTCTCTCCAGAAAATTAAGGCACCGGAGAAGAGTTGTTTTACCGCTGCCTGAAGAACCTATAATAGAAAGAACCTGTCCTTTTTCCAGTGAAAAGCTGATATCGCTGAGCACTTCTGTGCGTTCAAAGCTTTTTCTCAAATGCATTACTTCCAAGATTGCCATATGTACCACCTCCTACCTGAAATACTCCAGTTTCTTTTCCAGCCGTCCCAGAAGAACGGTCAGAATACCACTGAATACCAGATAATATACAGCAGTGAAGAACAACGGCCAGATCTGGCCCGCAATTCCCTGGGAGCCTTTCAGGAAAGACTGTCCTGCCCATATAATCTCCTGAAGCGCGATAACCCGCGCAAGAGACGTATCTTTTACAAGTGTAATAATCTCATTGGACATGGGCGGCACAATGCGCTTAATCATCTGAAGAAGCGTAATCTTAAAAAAGATCTGGCTCTTCGTCATGCCCAGCACAAGTCCTGCCTCCTCCTGACCATGAGGTACACCCTGGATGCCCCCGCGGTAAATCTCGGAAAAATAGCATGCATAATTAAAAATAAAGGCAACAGACGCCGCAAGAAAACGGCCGCCTTCATCACCGCCCCAGATATTATTCTTAAATACAATTCCAGGGAAATAGAAGATAATCAAAAGCTGAATCATCAGAGGGGTTCCTCTGATGATCCATACAATGATTTTCACAAGATAACTTAATGGTTTGAACCGCGACATAGATCCGAAGGAAATAATAAGCCCCAGAGGCACCGCTCCCAGAAGCGTTACAAAGAAAAGCCTCAGAGTCTGCAGAAATCCTTCGTTCAATGCCTGAAAAACAATTGGAAACTGTTCTGAAAAACTCATCTCACAACTCCGTTATCATTATTACTGCTCAATCAGTGCAGCCTGCACGCCATATGTCTCTGCGCATTTCTGAATACTTCCGTCCTCATAGCTCTCGGCAAAGAACTTGTTCAGCTCTTCAGCCAGATCAGATCCTTTACGGAAACCGACACCGTACTCTTCACTGTTTAAGCTGACTGTATAAGTAAGGTTCGAATAGCTGGTGCCTTCACCGATCATAGCTGCCGCCATCAGAAGATCAATAACTGCCGCGTCGGAAGTTCCGGCCTCAACTTCCATAAGAGCATCCGCCTGCGCCGTTACAGAGTTAAACGCAAGATCTCTCGCCTCAACCTCATCTTCTCCTGCACTGCCTGCTTCTACAGCAAATGTCAGATCACCCAGACTCTCCTCATCCTGATACTGATCTGCCACATCCTGAGGAACAACAACAACCTGCGCGTTCTGAAGATATGCGTCTGTACATTCCATCGCGCTGGTTACATCTTCTGTCAGGGTCATACCGTTCCAGACACAGTCAATCGTGTTGCTGTCAAGCTCCATAATCTTATTGTCCCAGTCAATTTCCACGAACTCTACATCTACACCAAGACTTTCTCCGAATGCTCTTGCCATATCCGCATCAAAGCCAATCCATTCGCCGTTCTCATCCTGATAATCCATAGGTTCAAAATTCGTGATGCCTACAATCAGGGTGCCTTTGTCTTTCACATATTCCATATCGCTGTCAGATCCGCCCGAACCGGAACCGCAGCCTGCCATCATGGAAACAGCAAGAACTGTACATAACAATACGCTTACTACTCTTCTTTTCATTTTTTCCTCCCGCCACCGCAGATTCGGTGTTACTTTTTTTCTCTACCAATGAGTCACTGTGCCATAGTAAAGTACCGTTGTATTCTACCACACGGTATCTTTGCTGTCAACTATGACTCCTGCGGTGCTGTCTCTTCCATTTTTCAAGAAGCTCCTCGTCCGGTTCAACTTGAAGCCCTTCTCTGACATCATCGATTTCCCGGCGCATTTCGGCATTAATCCTCATGTAATCATCGTGTTTTGTAATCAGAATATGATATTCCTCCAGAGACAGATATTTATACGAGGCATAAAGATACGGCTTCAGCAATGTCTCGTCTCCGCATATCTGGTATGCTCTGTCATACATGCGGGCAGATTCCTGATAAAGAAACAGCCGCCCGTATGCCGCCCCGAGTCCCGCATAAATCTTGCCGTAAAACTTTTCATCTACACTTTCGTCTTTCTCCTGATTGAGGATTGCCTGATATACAAGTATGGCTTCTTCTACTTCCCCGCTTTCCAGCAGATTATCTCCTTTGTACTTCTGGCGCTCGATATCTTTCTGATTTTTCAGATGTTCCAGGACATTCTGAATCCGGATCATCTCCGGCTCACGATATATTCTTGACGCTTTCAGTATAGTAAGCACAAATTTCTCCACGGAACCATGAAGTCTCAGCACGTCTCTTAACCCCTCTGCCAGACTGTTCATTCCCAGCTCATCATCCAGCCATGTACAGAGCTGTTCGTTCATAATCGTATAATCAATCAGATAGAGATTATTACAAAGGTAATAACAAAGCTCCTCTATTGTGAAAATTCTGCAGTGAATCCTGGTTATCTCATAGGGATGCGCCGCATGCCTGTCATGACAAAGAATTAAACTTCCCATCATTGCCTCCTAAGTGAATTATCTTCTCTTCCCGGAAATCCGTAGCCGGGAAAAAATCTCCGAATCCGGCATCTCTCACTGTAATTTTACACGTCTTTTCATCCAGAAAGAGAGTTTCTATCTGAAGCCGCATGGAGTATTCCGCCCGCTTCGGAAATTTCTCCAGAGAAATTTTTTCCGTCCTCACATTTCCCTGAATCAGGGACTCAATATGAAACTCAATGTCCTCCACATTCTCAAGAATGACCTCCCACTGGTTGTTGGACTCATACCAGTGGGCGCCCCAGGATACAATCGGATACCACATTTCCTGGCCGTCCACACGCATATTTACTGTAATCTGATCTGTCAGTTTGTCCTCGGAAAGATATACCGGATTTTCAATATGCATGAACAGCTTCCGGTAAGCCGTGTAACAGGCTCCTTTGCTGTACAGATTGTTTCCGATAAAAGCCCTGCGTCCGTTGCAGAGCACCCGCAGCGCTTTTGGATACCAGTTGTTTTCAAAACCTTCACCTGTTAAAAAGACGGAAGAAACAATCCTTTTATCAAAAACGCTCTGAATAAACTGGCAGAACATGGCATCTGCCTCTTTTGCCTTATCCTCATTCAGGACGGGATAGACCATAGCCAGTTCTTTCATATGCGCGCTGGCCACTTCATCAACCGTCACAAACGTTGTTTTTCCGCCCCCCAGTCCCGGCTTGAGTCTGCGAAGCATAAAAGCTCTGATCTCATTTCTGTCGCAGCAAAACAGAGCCGCGTCATACTGCCACAGCTCCTTCGGCTGATAGAACAGGTAATTGCAGAAACTTTCCTTATAGTCCTGTATAAAAACATGCCGTTTATCGATATTCATCCGGACAGCGATTCCTCTGAGCATCTGCGCAAGTTCTTCTGTCAGGGACGGTACTGTAAACACAATCCCCTCTATTACAGGAAACGACTGAAGGGACATCTGAATAAACTGGGACAAAAGCCATACCGCATCGTATGTTTCTTCGCCAAATTCAATCTTGTCTCCCTCCAGACTTTTACTTAAAAGGCGGGTAACCGTAAATCCTTCTTTAATAGAAACGAGTCTTTTTGCCTCTTTTCCATACGCCCAGGTATCCCGGAGTTTTCCGATGATCAGCGGAATCTGGTAATTATCCGTATCCACTTCAAGCGTATCCGGTTCAAGCTGCTGATCATTATAATAACTGATCTGGCACGTCTTTTCGTTTATTTCATATCCAATAATGCTGCCCTGCCCCATGAGAAGACAACCTCCTTAATACTGTACAAATATCCTTGCCGCACATGCATCTTCCAGTGCATAATCCTTCATCCTTTTTTCCCGTTTTTTCTTATCCGTTTCAAGCAGGATATCATTGATTCTGCCAAATCTTCCCTGCTCCCCTGTCTCTGACTGTCTGACACATGTCTCTTTATCACTCCGGTAAGAATTTCCGTCTATCGTTTCCTTAAAATAATATTTCAGCTTTTCATTGGCAAAGAGAACGAATTTCTTTACATACAGATTCTCATACATCGGCGATAAAACCTCTGTTGAATAATCCGCCTGCTCAGCTTCACCTTTCTGAAGCTGATAGTAAAGCATGACTCTGCTGCCTTTCTGCCCTTTATACTCAATTAAAGTCTTATCCCAGAGCTGAAGTTCAATAAGCCAGTCCTTTTCGTAAGACAGGAAGAACGGGAAATAAATCTGCTTGCCGCACAGATCCTGCAGGAACTTTTTAAGCGTTTTCCGGGTCTGTGAATTATACTCTTTGTCCGCATAATACTTCAGAACCGCAATTTTACAGATGTCTATCGTATCCTCGCCCTTTTCGTATTCTCTGCAGATTATGTCAATCACGCTGCGGCCGATTTTTCTTGACTCCACCACATACTCCCTGGACACATAAACCAGATAAGCCTGCTGAAGCCGGAAATAGGCGCCTTCTGCATAATACTGTTCAAAAATCTGCGCCTCCTGAAACAGTTCTTCTGAAAACAGCATCTGTGTAAGAATACGCTCTGCCAGTTTATGCGTGTGAACTTCGTAATCTTTTGCTTCTCTCCATAAAAGCTTCATGTCGGATGTAGCGCCGCAGTAATAATTGGCCAGATATGTAAGAATCACCTTATCATACTGCTGTTTCAGGAAAAGATCGAAGCATATATATGTGAGGAAATCGTCATTTTCATAATTATTCTCGCGAATTGTCCTGCTGCACAGCGCAAAAATTTCTTCTTCTTTAAAATTCTCAAGTCCTTTTTCCCGAACCCGCTCAAGAGTAAGCTCCTCCTCTTCCTCCTCGGCCCGGTTTCTGCGAAGTCCGTTCAGATATTTTCTGCACATATCCATATAGCGGAGTTCGTAAAACATTCTCCGGCTCTCATAGGGAATAGAATCTGTATAATGTCTTCCATCTCTTGCCTCCCAGACAAGCCTGTCCGTCTTGGAATACAGGAATACCCGCGCTCCGTTTTCTGTATACGGCGCTTTCTGAGTAATTGTCCCGTCTTCCGCAATTACATGAACATATTTCATGTTCGGCACTTTTGTTGTAATCTGATATGCATGGCAGATATCATATAGCGCTTTTATTCTTTCCGAAGTCATCTGCGATTCGGAAATAAATCTTTTATAAATAATTCTCAGCTGATTATCTACATTTCTCCGGTCAAGCTGATTCCAGGCAAAAGCTTCCATCTCGTCCCGGTAATGGGCATATATTTCACTGGTCTCATCCTCATATGTAATAAGATTGGAATACAGGAACGCGCATTTCTGGTAATTCAGTGAATTGCCGTGCATAAAATACAAATATACCGAACGGGGAAGCGCTTTGTGGAACCGGTCGGGAATCACCGCAGCCATATAATATTCATAGAGCTGCGCAATCTTCAGCTCAGACTCAACTGCTTTCTGATACCATTTAAAATAAATGCTGTCCACACAGTTTCCTTTAATAAGGAGCGTACAGATTGCCGTAAGTATCATAGACTCCCGGTACATACTGTATGACTGAACAAGTACATTATACAAATGTCTGTCAAACACTTTCATCTGGCTGGCCAGATTTGCCGTGTACAATGCAAGTTCACGGGTCATAAGTTTATGTTTGACCGCAAACAGCAGTACCCGCACTTCAAACATCCCCAGTTTTTTCAGAGAAGAACTCTTTTCCCTGAAACAGCGGAACGCCTGGAGATAAAACCAGATACTATGAGATTTATCTTCGTAAAACTGTTTTTCAAGAGCCCGAAGCCTTTCGCTGTAAATCTTATATTCCGAGTCCACTTCAACAAGCATGCAGAGAATTTTCCAGCTGTCGGGATGTTTCATAAATGATTTTGACAACTCTTCGGCAACTCTTCGCTGTCCGATTGTATCATTACTTAAAAGTGTGGTCAGGTAAAGATAGTAAGAGCTCAGCTCCACGTCCTTTCCTATGGCAAAACGATTATAGTTATAAGATTCCAGAAGCCATTTTGCCTCATCATTTCTTCTGCCGATCAGACAGATATGTGCATGTACAAGAAGATATAATTCATTCCTCGGATCTGCATCTCTTAAATGGCTGATTCGTTTGACTGCCTCATCCACCCATGAATTCAGATCAGTTTTTCCGCCTTCATATTTGAGATAATTTTTTATGATACCCGTGAATTCCCTGTCATTTGCCCGGTGGTCTTCTTCTCTTCTGATATCTTTTTCTACGACAATCTCATATGTCAGAGTTTCATAAGGGGTCTCCAGTATAATCCGTCCGAAATTGCTTCCCCTGTGAAGCTTTTCCATCGTAATGAAATACTCAAGCCGGTAGGAATTGCCGATGAACTCTTCCGTCGTAATGCGGGTATGCTCTACATAAAGGAAATCTCCTTCTGTACGCACATCAATTTCCAGATATCCCCACGTATTCTTCTTTATTGTAAAAGTTTCCTTGCGCGCCTCTGTAAGTGAAATAAACGCCCGGCTTTCCTCCTCCAGTGTAAGGAAAATCTTTTCCTTCTGTTTACAGCCCACAAGGAATTCTTCCAGGGCATGCTGATCCAGCTCCCATCTGCGCATATTGTCATAAAGGGCCTGAATACGCTTGTCTTCATATTTCAGAATCTCATAAAAATCTCTGGAGCGGAACAATTTTACAGCTTCCGCAGCATCCCGGAAAGAAAGCTTTTTGAAATCTTCCAGACTCTGGACTTTCCCATAGCTTGTCATTACATAAGGCTTTTCGATAATCGCGGTAAAGGCAATATCATACTCACCGCCGTTACACACAATCGTAAACTTTCCATGCTCTACATGTCCCGGCACAAGTCCTGTTCCATCGTATGTATAATAAATATTCACCGGGTTACCGTCAAATCCCTGTTCATCACAGACAACACGATAGGAAGAAGGATATACAAGGCCGCGTATTGTTCCTTCTCCCTGATTCTGAAGTGAAAAACTTCCTCTGTATTTTTCTCCCTCGCCTACCCGCATTACAATCCGGGTTTCCGGAAAAATAATATCCGGCTGTGGGATATGAAAATCTCCTTTGGCAAAACGCTTGATCTTATTCTTCAAAACAGTCACCTACTCACAATTCTTGTTTCTGCCCCAAAAGGCGAAAAACCGCTACTATGAATTATATCATTATTACTGTATCTCTTGCAATGGTAGAATCAAAGAATTTGAATCAGAATTGTATACACGTATTCTTTTTTTCGGAAGGAAAAAAATCTGCTGAAAAAAAGCCTGCTCCGTCAAAAATCCTTGATCATCTGTACATAATCCAGCACTTCATACCCAAGCTGTCTGTAAAGAGACTTTGCTCTCTCATTCTTCTCTTCTACCTCCAGACGAATCCGCACTGTATCCCTGTCCTTTTCCTTTTCTATATAGTTAAAATACTCTCTTCCAAGGCCTTTGGAACGGTACGGTTCCCGAATGTAAATTTCTTCAATCCAGACAACGAATCCTCCTGCTTCCTGCGAAAAACTTCTTGCCGTCAGCGCGTATCCGGCCGGCGCAGAATCATATTCCAGAATATAAATTTCCGCGCATCTGCTGCCGTTCAAAGACTCGGCAGCTGTTTTTTCAAAATGAGAATCCGGCACCGGATGAAGCACTGCATCCGAATGATAGAATTCCCTCGCCATCTCTATATACAACTGTCTGTCCTTTTCTTCCAGTTTTCGTATCATAATATTGTCCTCTCTTTCTGATGTTTTTATATAAAGATAACCTCCGTTTTGTCGTGCCCTGTCTCCCGGCATGGAAAGAAATTACTGGCACCGGATATACCTGAACCGCCATTTTTCTCCGGGTTTCATACGGCTGTACGCAGCCCTTCTGAAGCGGATATAAAGTTTTTTCATATTCTGCCATTTTTCCTTCTCGCGTTCCTGAAGATAAAACATATTTTCCATCACGCACCGGTACATCCAGGCCCATTCCTCACTGCCCAGTTCCGGATACATTTTCCCCAGCCTCTCCGCCATATTCTCCGCCAGAGGTTCTTTTACTTCCATTCCCTGGAATTCCGCTGTTTTTATAATCTCCCGGTACATCTCACGAATTCCCCGGCCTCTGTCTTTTCCGAAGAGCCGGCGCTTTCTCCCGGCTGACCGGACTGCCGCCTGACCAAAAAAGACAAAAAAGCCCAGAATGACAACACCTGCTGCCGCCGCAGTCCATACCGGCAGACTGCGGAGCCATGTATTCGCCCCTTCCGGTTCATTCCGGACAGTTCCCTCTCTCACAGAATCCGACGCAGGCGGCTGAATGTCTGCTCCTTCCGGCGCAGGCGGCGTATGCTCCATATCCATCCATTCTCCTGTCTGTTCCTCATACACCTGACACCAAGCATGGCCCATGCTTCCGGTTATCTGCGCCGAATATCCGCCGGAATTATTTCTGTGAAACGCGGATGCGGGCACAGCGTACCCTTCTGCATACCTGGCAGTATATCCGCAGTAACGGTACATCAATGTAGCCGCTGTGGCAAAGTGGACGCAAAATCCCTTATGATTTTCCAGAAGAAAATACTCCACAAAATCCTCCCCTGCCGGTGGCGCCCCGGGATTGGTATTATATACTGCTCTTTCAGACAGCTCTCTGCTGATTTCCAGGCTCACTTCCCGAAAAGAATTCACATTCCAGCCCCCGCACAGCATTTCCAGCGTATCTCTGAGTTTCTCCGGATAATCTCTGTATGCCTCCGGAGACGTCAAAACAGATTTTGTCATATCCTCCTCCGTCCATGAATTATCGGCATAGGAAACTCCCCATCTTTGCAGAACATATACGGTTCCCTCAGGCTTTTCTTCTACCTCGATAGAAGATACCTGGCCGGACTCAGGCTGAAAATAAGCAAGACTGCCCAGATCATCCATCCCGCTGTCCTGCGTTGTAATGGAAAAATCATAGGAATCTCCGACATTCTCCTCTGCCCGATTTTCCTGCTCCACAGGAGTATTTTCTTCTTCCGTATGCCTCTCTTCTTCCGGCTGCCCTTCTCTTCCGCTTCTCTCCAGCATATCCTGCACGCGGCCGATTACTTCTGCGCGGATCACGCTGCGGGTCTGAAGATAGTATCCGTTCTCGGCACTCCGCTGTACATCCAGAAGTTTACCGGCCTGGAATGAAATCAAAGCTATAGCCGCCGAAAACAGCACGGCAAGCGCCCCGTGTTTCCACACAAAAAACCTTTTTCCTTTTACCGCTCTTCCCGCTTCCAGACCTGCTGAAGCAAAATAAACTGCCATGCCGGCGATCAGCAGCCATGCCGGCAGAGCCGGCTGGAAATACCCGGCAGCGGCAGCAGCGAAAAAGGGTGCCGCGAGAACAATCCCCGCCCAGCATTTTCCTCTGTCCTTTCTTTGTACCGCCAGCAGAATTTCAAGAAGCGGAACACTGGCCAGTACCGCCATGCCACTGAAGGCAGCTTTTCCCTCCGGCTGTCCGGACAGCACAGACGAAGCATTCTGCACCATCCACTCATATAACCGGAAAACCGTGTCTTTGTAAAACCATAAAATCAGCGCTGCTACTGCCAGTCCGGCTGCCGATGCCTTCCACCGGAACTTTCTGTCGCTCCATCCAAGCAGAAAAATCACGGCGCATGTGCCTCCGTACAGCCATCGATGGTCAAAAGGCATATGAAAAACCGACAGAACAGCATTCCACCATAAAATCATAAGTATACACATAACTGTCATCTGCAGACAGAACAATGGAAATATATCTTGATTTTTCTGCCTTTTTTCCGGTACGGCCCGGTATATTTTTATTCCCGAATGAGTGTTTTTCATCCCTGTTCCTCTTTCTTTATATGGCTCTGTGTTACAGCCTCAGAAAACCAAAAGTTTCCCCATCCTTTTTCATCTTTCCTTTTCCGTCAACCGTTATAATAGCGCTGAACTCCTGACCGCGGAATGTATCTTTATAACAGATTTCCGCCTTTTTTTCATTCTGGCAGGGCTCAATTTCCATCAGGTTCCAGATCATTTCGCAGGCGCTCTCCTCATCAGAGATCCTCCATCGGGCAATTTTTTCATTTTTCTCCTCATACCAGGCCGCCATATGAATACATTTTTCTTCCACAAGCGTAATAGAAAGAGAAGCCACTGTCTCCAGAAGATCTGAAAATCCCGCTTCTGACTGTTCTTTCTTCCGATAGTCAATATAGATAAGCACGACACATCCCAGAGGAAAACTCCGCTCTTTTACCATCAATTCTTCTTCTCTTGCACTCAGTTTCCAGTGGATATCTTTCAGAGAATCTTTTTCCCTGTACTCTCTGACCTGATAAATCTCAGACGGATCATCTCCCCGCCGCTGCTGGGAAAATTCCTCGGCATCTGCCTGGAATTCTCTTGTTTTCCTGGTAATCTCCAGAGGCATAAGTTCGAATCCGGGCATTACCTTCACCTGAGCGTTCCTGTTCCACTTTACTTTTCTGTAAAAAATCCCCAGAAAGTCGTAAACTTTTATGCTGTCCAGACAGATCTCCATAATCCCGCAGCAACCTGCTTTGAACACACACCACAGCGTCTCTTCACCGGCAGGGGAAAGCACACCCCTCAGCCGTCTTTTTCCCGCTTTCTTTCCTCCTCTGTTTCCGACGCGCAGAAACGCTTCATACCGCAGACTCACTCGGGATGACATGTTTTTCACAGTAACTCCCGCTTTTACCTGTTTTTCCACCTCTCCGACAGGAGGTACTCTGTACAGATCCGGAACTGCTTTTCTGCCCACAACTCCCAGATAAACGGCAGAAAGCAGCGGATAAAGAAATATTAATACAAGTATTCCGGAAAGTACTGTGTCATCGTACATAAAAAACAAATACCCTGTGACAAGCAGTACTGCCAGATACCCTGCTGTTCTTCCTATCATTTTCCTACCGCCTTATTCTCAATGACGGTTTCTCTACTTCTTCCAGAATCCGCCGGACTACCTCTTCCGTTTTCACATGCCCCACCTTTGCTTTCATGCTCAGAATTATTCTGTGAGAAACCACACAGGAAAACACTTCCTCCACATCGGCCGGAACTACATAAACTCTTCCTTTCAGATATGCACATGCTTTTGCCATGGCTGTCAGCGCTACGGTACCTCTTGGACTTAATCCCAGCTCTGTCCATGAATTTTCCCGGGTCGCCTTTGCCAGTTCCGCAATATACCTGCAGATCCTCTCATGCACAAAAATCTCCCTGGCCTCATTCTTCATCTCCAGCAGAACGGACGCATCAAGAATCGGCCGGATTGCGGCTGTCCGGTCTTCCTCCTGACTTCTCCGCATAATCTCCATCTCTTCCTCCACAGACGGATAGCCCATGCTGACACAGATCATAAAACGATCCAGCTGAGATTCAGGAAGAAGCTGGGTTCCGGCAGAGCCCGCCGGATTTTCTGTGGCAATCACAATAAAAGGCTGCCCGGTCCTCCTGGTTACTCCGTCTACTGTAACCTGCTGTTCCTCCATTACTTCCAGCAGAGCTGACTGGGTCTTCGGAGATGTTCTGTTGATCTCGTCTGCCAGCAGAAGATTACACATAACCGCCCCGGGCTGATATACAAATTTCCCTGTCTCTTTCTGGTAAATATTAAATCCAGTCAGATCAGCCGGAAGTACATCCGGTGTAAACTGTACCCTCCGGGCTCTCAGCCCCATTGCTTTTGAAAAGGCAAGAGCCATTGTCGTCTTGCCGGTTCCCGGTATATCTTCGATCAGGATATGCCCCCCTGCCAGTATTGCCGTCATAATTTTCGTGAGAACATCTTTCTTTCCCACCACTGTCTTCTCCACTTCTTCGATCACAAGCTGTGCATTATATTCCAGTCCCGCCATATCTTCCTCCATTATTTCCGCATTACAGCAAACATACCAAATCTCAGTTTTTTCTCTGCAACTGTTTGCTTTTTTATCTTTCGATCTGCCTGAACCGTTCTGTTTTTTTCTCCCGGGGTGAAATCAAGCCGCCCGGATCCCCGTCCATCGATATGAAATTCAGCCCAGAAGCTCCTCCCACTCCTTTTCTCTGAACCCCGTCAGCACAGCAGTATCTGTCACAAGAACCGGCCTTTTAACCAGCATTCCGTCCTGGGCCAGAAGATGAATCTGTTCCTCTTCAGTCATTTGAGGCAGCCTGTCCTTAAGCTTCATACTTTTATAAAGATTTCCACTCGTATTAAAAAACTTCTTAAGGGGAAGACCGCTTCTCTCCCACCATTCTTTCAGTTCTGCGGCATTTGGGTTCTCCGTTTTGATATCCCTCATTAAATATTCGATTCCTTTTTCATCAAGCCATTTTTTTGCTTTCATACATGTACTGCATTTCGGATAACATACAAACAACATTTCATCCCTCTCCTTTTTGCTATGATCTGCTTTTATAATTCATTTTATCAGAAAGATAAACAGAAGCAAGACAAAACAGAAAAGAAGTGCTATAATAGGAAACAGCCTACATTTTTGTCTACAAAGGAGGAGTTCTTATGAAATTAGTAATCACCATGAGCCGTCGTTTCGGAACGGGGGCAAGCATTATTGCAAAAGAGCTTTCTGAAAGGCTTGACATCCCTGTTTATGATAAGGCATACATTGAAGAGCAGATCCATGACCACATGTATGAAAGTGAGGCTGAGGCAATCCGCAAGCTGGCTGAAAAGCCCTGCATTATTCTGGGCCGGTGCGCATCTGACATTCTGAAAGACCGGATGAACGTGCTGAACATCTTCGTCTGCGCCGACAAAGAAGACCGCATCCACAGAATTATGGAGAAAGATAACCTCAGCTATGACGATGCAAAGGAAAAGGTGGAACGCACAGACGAAGAAAGAGCTTCTTACTATTATGAGCATACAGGAAAAACATGGGGTGATGTTAATGATTACCACATGATTATGGACACAAGCGAACTGGGAGTAGAAAACTGTGCTGATATTCTGATGCACTATTTTGAAAAACTGGAATATATCTGACAACGGAAAATACGACTCTTTTTATCCCGGAGGATATGAAAACAAGGGTGAGGAAAATCTGTTTTTCCGAACAGATTTTCCTCACCCTTTTCTTTCTAAGGACAGACAGTCTGGCGCGCCAGAATACTTCTTGAACGTTTCAGATACCTTCCGTCTCCTTTTTTTCCGAGAAATACATTTTCTTTTACAATCACCTTTCCCCTCTGCATAACCAGATCAATATCCCCTTTTACGGTCATTCCCTCATAACAGGTATAGTCCACTGCACTGTGCATATCTTTATGGGTCAGCACCCGCTCTTTCTCCGGATCAAAGAGTACCAGATCAGCATCGCTTCCCGGAAGAAGAGTTCCTTTTTCAGGATACAGACCATACATCCGGCAAGGATTTGTACAAAGATATTTCACAAGCTGTGGAAGAGTAATCCGTTTTTTTGCTACTCCTTCCGAAAACATAACCCGAAGCCGCTCCTCAACCCCCGGTGCCCCATTCGGACATGCGGTGAAATCATGAGCTCCGGCCTGCTTTTCAATGCTGTAATTAAAGGGACAGTGATCCGTTGCCACTACATCCAGTACATCATCAGAAAGTGCCTGCCACAGTGCTTCCTGATCGTCTTTTTTTCGAAGAGGCGGGGACATAATTGCTTTCAGTCCTTCCTGATCGTCCTGATACATGCTGTCTGTCAGCGTAAGATACTGGGTACATGTCTCCACCGCAAAGTTTTTCTGCCCGGAGGCCTTTGCCTTCATTATCTCCTGCAGTCCATCTTTGCTTGACAGGTGGACAATGTACAGCGGAGCGTCGCCTGCCATTGCTGCCAGATGAAGCATCCTGTCCACCGCTTCCGCCTCACACCTGGCCGGACGGCTTAACGGATGATATTTCGGCTGCGTACAGCCTTCTTCTGCATATTTTTTTCGAAGATAATTGATCACACCGTCATTTTCACAGTGAACCGCAATTACAAGTCCGTCTTTTTTTGCCTGTGTCAGCACCTGAAAAAGCTGATCATCCTTCAGCATAAAATCATAAGTCATATATACTTTAAAACTGGTGATTCCTTCCTTTTCGGCAATTTCTTTCATTTCTTTCAAAACAGACTCATCCACATGCTGAATAACCCCATGGAAGCCATAGTCAATCACCGCTTTTCCGTCCGCCAGCCTGTGGTACTCTTCCACCTGATGCCATAGGCTGCATCCTTCCGGTCCAAATGCCATGTGATCTACAATGGTAGTTGTTCCGCCGCAGACTGCTGCCACCGTTCCGTCATAAAAATCATCTACCGCTCTGTATTTACCGGCCTGCAGATCCATATGAGTATGCACATCCACTGCTCCGGGAAGCACATATTTGCCGGAAGCATCGATCTCTTCTGCCTCATCATCATCGATCTCTGCCCCGATACTTTTTATTATCTCATCTTCAATCAGAATATCTCCCTGAAAAACCTGTGATTCTGTAACAATCATCCCGTTTTTTATCAGTTTTTTCAAATTGCCGCCTCCTTTTCCCTCAAAAACATTTTATCCGGCACATCTGATAATACAATTGCCGAAATTTTCCCGATCTTTTATTGTAATCAACTTCGTCATTTTTACCAGTTTTTCTGTCTTGTTTTTTATACTATCACTAATTATTTACAATTACAATGCTGAATTACATAAGTACGCATGCCCCGAGGGCTGAGGATAATATGTGCTTTGTCCGCTTTCAGGCGGCATAAAAATACCGGCAGAAATAATCTGCCGGCACAAATAATCTGACTAATGTATTCTTAACGCATCAATCTGACGGAAAGCTTCTTCCGGTCTGGGGCATGCTATTTTATAAGCCCTTCCTCCACTTAAAACAGTTACATACCCGGTCTTACTGTTAAAAGAAACCGATGCTATCTGACTTACGGGAATAGAGAGCGTCTCTTTTTTCAGTCCCAGGCTGACAGGCTGACATTCGATATGGTCCGGATATACTTTGAGCCAGCATCTTGCCTCCCCCGCAGCAAGGTCTGCACACAGAGCACCGATCAGGACGCAGACCAGACTGACAATTTTCAGCATATTCTGTCCTTCCTCTGTAAACATCGGACCACCGCCCAGTCTTCCTGTTGTTCCGCTGATTGTTACCTGAACCCCTTCATGTTCTGCACCGCTCAGGACAAAAAAGTAAATTGCCGCGACAATCAATATAACAGCTAATACAAGAAGCAGAATAACTCTGCTTTTGTTCCCCCCTTTTGAATCGTATACCGGTCTATTCATTTCTTCTCATTTCCTCCTGTCTCATCATCCAACTATTCCTGCGTAACCGAATCATAGCAGTCATCGCAGACAAACATTTCTCCCAGAACCGCAGAATAATGCCTGGTTGCAGGATCCCCGCAGAACATGCATGTACTGCTGCACTCCTCACACACATACACCTTCTCGCCGGAAGACGACTCATATTCCACAGACGGGCTGTTCCCACACCATGCACATGGTTCGTCCACTGTTTTGGAACATCCGGCAGAGACCCATAATACCGCCGCAATAACTGCAAGTACTTTCGCTCTTCTTTTCATAGTTTCTCCTCCTTTTGCCGGGTGTAAAGGTTTTTCGCAACTTTACCCTTTTTTATTATAGGGAAAATATAATAATTATGCATTATCACAAGATAACATACATAACAATTGCATATAAAAATTTGGGCTGAAAATCTGACTCTTTTTTTTCTTTGTGATATAATTTAACTGTATTTCCGAAGCAATCAGAAAAACACCAGGGGGGGATGATAAATGGATGATTTAAAGAATCTGCTTATCCAATTTGCCAAAGGACTGTCTGCACATTTCGGTGAAAACTGTGAAATAGTCATTCATGATGTAACAAAAGGGCTGGAAAATACAATTATCTATATTGAAAACGGCCATGTGACCCAAAGAAAAGAAGGGGGAAGCGGCTCAAAAGTTGTCTTTGATGCATTGAATACTGATCCGGCCGATCTCCGGGATCATCTGGCGTACCTTACCAGAACAGAAGATGGAAGACTGCTGAAATCCAGTACCCTTTACATTAAACACCCGGACGGGAGCCTGGCTTATATCTTTTCTGTAAATTATGATATATCCGCCCTTTCCGCTGCCGGTGAAGTACTGCACACACTGCTTCTGACCGAAAAAGAGCAGAAACAGGAGGAAAAAACAGAAGGTCTTCCTCAGATTACACACAGTGTCAGTGAACTCCTTGATTCACTGATTGAGCAGGCTCTTGCCGAGATAGGAAAACCGGTTGCAATGATGACAAAAGAGGAAAAAATCCGGGTAGTTCATTATCTGAACAACGCAGGCGCTTTTCTGATCACTAAATCAGGAGACAAGATAGCCTCAGTACTTGGAATATCCAAATTTACATTATACAAGTATATGGACAGTTAAAAGCGGCAAAATTAAAAACTGACAAATTGAAAAATCAATTTGTCAGTCTGTCATATTTTCTGTATTTTTTCTATTCAGACGTATCATCGGAAGTTCCGCTGTCTGTTGAAGAGCTGCCGTCCGTTGTACTGTTATCTGTTGTGCTGTTGTCTGTCGTGCTTTCATCCGTTGATGTATCTTCTTCAGTCGTTGTGATTGTCACGCCCTGATCAATGAAATCAATCTTATCCCAGGCTTTTTCATCAACATCAATTTCTGTAGCATCTCTCCATTCTTCGAGAAGAGAATTATACTGATCCTGTCTTCTCTCTTCAACAATCTCTTCCTTTTTTGTATCCGTAGCGTCCCGGTCAAGGAGGCTGGTAAGCTGGGCAACATAAAGGCCACTGTCTGTCTCAATAACATCTGTCACATCGCCTACCTCTGCCAGAGCATCAGCTGCTGCAATCAGATCAGTATCATATGTGGTACTTTCTGAATCAAACGTTGCCTCCTGTGCAGTTGTAGATGACTCTTCCGCAACATCCGCCATGTCTTCCCCGGCTTTTACTCTCTCGGAAAGATTCTGTGCCGCAGTCTTTAACGCAGTCTTTTCATCCTCGGAAAGTTCTGTGGTATTTCCGGAATCATCGGTTGTTGTGTATGAGAAAAATACATAATTCATTGCTTTCTGCGCGGCTTCCTCATCAGATACCTCCTCATCAACTCCTTCTCTCATAACACTGTACATTTTGTTCTGAATTGTGGCAAGCTCCAGATATTTTTCAATATCCTTTTTATATCCGGAAACTACTTCTTTCGCTTCTTCCGTATTATCCGCATCAAATTGAGCTGCGGCTTCGCTGATTGCCTCTTCTTCTTCCTCGGTAAGACTGATGTCATAATCTCCTGCATGCTGAGAAATCAGGTACATGTTCTGAAGGCTTTCCAACAGACCGTCTTTTGTAGTTTTTTCCGTTGTCTCCCCCTCATATTCCTGACTCCACATATCCTCAGCCGTCATACCGCTCATCATGCTGAGATAATATGTCTCATACTGTGCCTGTGTCATTCTGGCATAGAAATTAGCCACTCCAAGTGTAACCTCTTCATCTCCTACTGTCATGACTACCGCTTCTGTATCCAGAGAGCCGCTGCAGCCTGTAACTGACATTGCCGCCAGTACACCGGCAGCGGCAGCCAGTGCTGCTCCTTTTCTTAATCGCATCATGTATAAGCCTCCTCTTCTTACGCCGAAAGCTGTATTCTGTTGTTTTCGTATCCTTACTCCGGCGCCGGGTCTGTATTATAAAATCTAATGCCCACATATACTGATACATTATAACGTGTTTTTTTGTTTCTAACAAGTAGAAAACACAAAACAAACATGAATTCCCGAGTCGTCTGTACTCTCCGCCTGCTTCCGGCCTAAAAAGCCACGTACCATTTTAGTCCCGACTTAAATACAGTAAGCTCAGTATCATTACTTTCTCCCATAAAGCTGACCTTCAGTTCAAGATTTTTTGCCGCATCCACCTTAATGCCGTCTCCCCCTATATCCTGATACGATTCTTCCAGGTCTGCCACATCTGAAGCGCTCAGATTTTCTACATCCGTTATTTCATAATCAATGTTTATGCTGCCAAAGCTGCCCAGGCCGCCAAACATTGACTGTATCTGATCTGCGGCCTCTGCCCTGCTGATTCCTTCTTCCTCCAGCATTGCGTCGAGCATATCCGGGTGAATCGCTGAAAGAAGTTTGTCTCCGTCCTGTTTTTCAACTCCCTGGATAAGTGCCCTGACCGGTCTGTCATAACTGGTTATTCTGACAAAAAAGAAAATCCCTATACCTACCGCTGCTGCCGCAAGTACTCCGATCACAATAAATATCCATGCTTTGCTTCCTGATTTTTTCGGAGCCGGCCCGGGATTTTCAATAGGCGGCCTGTTCACTGTCCGTCCGTCTGCAGCGTCTGTGGCTCTTGCTCCGCAAAATGTACAAAAACTATCTCCTTCAAAAATCGGTTTCCTGCAATTTCTGCAAAACATCTTCTTTCCTCCCCCTATTACAGATCACCCGGTGTATCAAAATATTCTTTGAACTCCGGCGTTTCTTTTTTAGTATTGATTACCAGCTTTGGCGATTCCGACTCCGGTGCAGACTTAGGCACCAGATTTTCCGTTTCAGGTTCTGTTCCCGGAATCTTCTCTGTCGGATACGCCGGCCCGGTCTTCTTCACTATTGTTTCCGTCCTCCTTACGGGATCATCTGCCGGATTCACCGCCGGCACTCTCCCCGTCGCCCTCAGCCATGCCTGCTCATCCTCGTCTGTCCACGGTCTTACTTTTGTTCCGCACGCCGCACAGTAGACTCCGCCTTCCTCTATCCTGCATCCGCATTTTCCGCAAAATCTCTGCATATTCCACTCCTCCTTCAAGACATTTCCCATTCACTAAAAGCTGTTGCATATTGCGTCTACAATCTCACGGTATGTATATTCTTCCAGGCCTTTGCCGGCTGTAGACGGATAATGAATCACATTGTTCCATGTATTTGTAATCTGCTCCCAGTACGGCTTCTGAGGAGCGAAAAGTACCAGACGCTTTCCGGAATTGGAGATAAACGTCTCAGTCTGCTCGTCACCCCACCAGCTTGTAAGCTCCGCAAAGGACTGGGGCATTCCCTTCGGATAGTTGGACGCTGTCTTTCCAAATCCGATTTCATGGGTTGAAGCGTCCGTCCACACAACAATGACATTCCTTCTTTTTGTTCCTTCTTTGCTCCAGTCTGATTTTATGGCATATGCAAGCGCTTCCAAAGCGTCTTCCGGCTCATCTCCGCCGCCTTTTGCACTGATACTCTTTATACAGGTTTCAAACTCTCTTGCCTGAGCGGGAAGGTCAAAGAAATTGGTTGCAAACATTGCTCTGTCCCCGTCTGCCAGATAGTCCCTAAAAGCAATCACACGGATCCGCAGCCGGTCAATACTTTTTTGTTTCTCATTCATAACTTTGGTCACATCATCATAAAAATTAAGCGCATTCTGCTTCACTGTTTCAAGGACAGGAGACATGCTTCCCGTCGCATCGATACAGAATACCATATCTACATTGTACTTCATTGTCATAAAATCCGTCATTTTCATTTCCTCCTCTGTCTTAACTGTACTTTTTATAAATTACCGGGCGTCTGAAAATATTGCTCAAAGGTGCTTTTTGGTTTTTTCCCATTTTCTGTGCCGCTTACGCTCCCTGCGTTCTCCGTTTCCTTCAAATCCTTCCTGTCCTCCGGTCTGAGTCCTATGGTAATAATCAGTTTTGAGTGCCGCCTTGGTCCGTCTGTCGGTTTTTCTTTTCCCGGTAAAATATCTCTGTTATTTTCTATACCCGGATTTTCCGTACTCCCGGGTACCGGCTTCTTTTCGGGTGTTTCTGGTTTCTTTACAGGTTTAGCCGGCTTCTCCGGCGGTTTCACTACCGTTTTCTTCACCGGATTCTTTTCAAAATAACGCCACCAGGCGTCTTCCAGTTTTATCCTCTTTTTCGGATCACTCTCCAGCATGGATACCAGCAGTTCCTGCAGTTCCTCCGGAACTGATCTGTCACAGTACAAGTCCTCCCCATTCAGAAGAGCTTCAAAGGGGTAGGAATACTTATTTGCGTCAAATCCCACTCTTTTCCCCGTCAGAATCTGATGAAATACAAGCCCCAGAGCGAACACATCCATTGCAGAATCCGGTTTTCCTTTTTCTTCCGCAATAATCCGGAACACTTCCGGTGCTATATACCAATAGTCTCCGTGAATTTCCTCCACATCTGCCGGAGGCTCACTCTCACGGAAACAAGTGTCAAAATCAATCAGTTTGGCCGTTATCGCCCCGGAATCAAGTCTTTTATACAGTATATTCTCCGCTTTTATATCGCTGTGGACAATTCCCGCTCTGTGAAGCTGCAGAACCGTATGCAGAAGCACCCGGCAGAGCCGCACTTTTACAGTTACGGGCTGCTCATAAACCACAGCCTCGTCTACAGCTTCTATCTGTTCTGTTGTAATATAGTACTTACTTCCGTATCGAAAAAACTGTTCTATCCGTACAAGATTTCCGTCAGAGCAATTATTTATATCGGAATACAGCTTTTTCATTTTTTCTTCATATTTTCTGCATCCCGCCTTTTTCCGCTCTACCTGTTCTTTCGTCAGAAGTTCTGTATATACGGGATATACAGGCGACAGAAACTCTTTGATAAAATAGCGGCGTCCGTTTTTCCTTGCGAATCCCCATTTTGAAAATCCGCTGTTATCGGCAGTCAGACTGCCTTCCAGCTCATATTCATTGATTTTCATGTCTCATCCCTCTTCTGATATATTTCATAATCCGGGCGGTAAACTGCCCACTGGCGGAAAAGTTCCTGTTCGGACGTATCCGGAAGAAGCGGATACACACGTTCCATATACCGGTATCTTTTTTCACAGGATTCTTTCAGTTTCCTGAAACTGCCATACCCCACGCTCATCAGGCTCATGGTATAGTCGTCTCCCGCGATATTCCTAAACTGTTCGTCCAGCGCGTTCTGCCACTGCACAATACTCTCGCTTGACAGAAGGGTGCTCAGCAGCAGCTTTTCAAACTCCATAGGAGTTCTCAGATAGCCAAAACATCCGTCTGTCGCCGCAAATATGATACATGGCTGATCCAGTTTTAACTTTCTTACGTTGATCTGATACGGGTGGGAAGCCGATACCACATTGTTCATCCCGGCATCCTGCCTCAGATTTTCCATTGCGTCTGTTACCGGAAGATCATCCACCGACACCTGTTTCAGTCCCTGTTCGTCCAGTACATATACTCTGGAATCGCCGCTCCACAGAAAGTCTGCCAGCAGTCCTTTCCCGCCGGGCTGCACTATTGCCGCGGCCAGAGTAGACGGGAATTCTTTTGTCATGCTTCCTTTCAGCATGGTTCCTGTCCCGCTTTTCTGCTTCAGGCCGGCAAGCCTGGCATCAATCGCGTTTTTCAGTGTGGCGCCGGAAATCCTGTATATCTGCTCTTTTTCATCCCAGCTGCTGTCAAACCAGCTGCCGGTCACCTCTGAGAGTACTCTGGAGGCAATAAATGCCCCGGTTTTTTCGCCGAACATCTTATATATTTTTGCTCCGCTTCCTCCGCATCCGTCAAATACCCCTGCAAGTCCTGCCCTTTCATTGACAGAAATCAGAAAGCTGTCTTCACCTTTCTGCTCAATTTTCTCTCCGTGGACCACAAAAAACTGATCAATTATTTCTAAGAAATTATTTTTTTTCTGCATCCTGATAATCTCCGCTTTCCTTCTTATATCTGGTCCGAACTGCCGTCGTTCTGACCGTCTCCCGGCCATGAATCCAGAGAATCCTCACGGGACGGATCAGCAGTATCATCTGTATTTTCGTCAGAACCGTTTCCTTCATTCAGGCTGCCATCCTGCTCAGAATCACTGCTTTGATCCTGCTCACCGTCCTGCTCATTTCCACCGTCCCAGTTCTGCTGGCTTTCCTGGTCTTCCAGTTCCTGCTGCCTTTTTTCTTCTTCCTCCTGACGGAGTCTTTCCGCTTCTTCCTGCTCGTCTTTCTCTGTCTGCTCTTCCCAGGCGGATCTGTAATCCTGTACAGACTGTTCCGTACTGTTCAGTCTGAGATTCAGCCGGATACAGGACAGGAGCAGCACAATGTTTATTATAATTACAATAAAGAAGCATACAAACATTTTTCTCCGGAAAGATCTGCTGCGTTTCTGCTCTTCCCGAACGGAATGAAACAGCATATTCCACTCCTGTTCCGGGAACATGCAGCTCTGGATAATCCGACTTTCCGGTCCGTCCGTTCCATTCCCGCTTTCTCCATAAGGGATCTGAGCCGTGTACATTTCATCATTGAATCTTTCCATCTGTACCATACTGTCCTGCTGTTTCCCGCATTTTCTGCATACAGTCTCTCCGGGTTTCAGCCGGCTTCCGCAATACTTGCATATCATTCCTCATTCCTCCTGTATCTATTTCTGTCTCTGTCTTTTCTTTCCACATACCTGACAGTATTCCTCCGACACCGGATTTTCCCCGTCACAGTATATGCAGCGCCAGATATCATGTCTGGCACTATATGAATAAACAATAACAGACTCCCATTTCTTTTCCTTTGTCCGCTCAGTTTTTTTCTTTGTCATTCCCCTGCCATATGACAGTTCTGCCGCCTTTTTCTTGCCGATCTCCCGCGACTCTTCTTCTGATTCTTTTCTTTTTACATCCCTTTTCTCTTCTTCTTTTTCAATTTCCTTCTTTTTTTCAGCCTCAGACAGAACCCAGCTGTCTTCTTCCGGCTCTTCATAGCCGCCTCCGTCGTCTTTTTTTCTGACCGCCAGCCAAATCAGTACTGCCGCGGCAATAATTACAATCAGGACAACGATTATCGTTGTCATATCTGCTCCGCCGTATGTAGTTCCGCTATATCCCATTCATTTTCCCTCCAGCATCATATCTCTTCAGAGCCTTATAACAACAAAATTATACAAAAAAACAGTACGGAGGTCAACCGACGGGACCTTTCCGCACTGAAAAACTGCATAAAAATATATGATTCTGCATAGAAGGGAGAGAAAACCGGTTTGCCAAAACTTTCCCTTAAAAACAGAGACTTTTTATATCTTCCAGAATTTTCCGGATTGTCTCCAGAATATCTGTTCCGTTTTCTTTCACGTTCT
This sequence comes from Candidatus Mediterraneibacter merdigallinarum, assembly GCA_019117305.1. GTDB lineage: Bacteria > Bacillota > Clostridia > Lachnospirales > Lachnospiraceae > Mediterraneibacter > Mediterraneibacter merdigallinarum. The sequence goes on from DWZZ01000128.1 coordinate 39,071, forward strand.
TTCCTTTTTTCTCATAAAGGAAACAGGGAGGCTCTTCCGCCCGGAATCCAAGGTTGTTTCCATATCTTTTAAGGAGCCCCGGGATTTTCTGAGGATCAATTTTCGCCCGCTCATACATAATAAAACGTATCTGACGTCCTTTCTGCTCCACGGCAGTCACATAAGCCGAATGAGCCAGACCTTTCAGAAGAGCAATATGCAGAAGCTGCTGCACCTTCTTTGGAATGTCTCCGAACCGGTCGATCAGTTCTTCCATCATATCGTCCATCTCTTCCTCTGTTTCGATAGCGGCGATTCTCTTGTAAATATCCAGTTTCTGGTACTCATTTTTAATATAGGATCCGGGAATATAAGCATCTACATTCAGATCCATTGTAGTTGTATAGATTTCCTCTTGCTCTCCGCCTTTAAGTTCTTTTACCGCTTCTCCCAGCATTTTGCAGTACAGATCATATCCCACCGCTTCCATATGGCCGCTCTGGGCTTCCCCAAGAAGATTTCCGGCGCCCCGGATCTCCAGATCCCGCATGGCTATTTTAATTCCCGACCCCAGATCAGTAAACTCCCGGATGGCCGCGAGCCGCTTTTCCGCTACTTCTTTGAGGAGCTTATCCCTTCGGTAAAGAAGAAAAGCATAAGCCATACGGCTGGATCGTCCCACCCGGCCACGAAGCTGGTAAAGCTGAGCCAGACCGAACCGGTCCGCATCCTGAATAATCATAGTATTGGCATTCGGGATATCCAGCCCCGTTTCAATGATGGTTGTAGAAACAAGAACATCAATATCCCCGTTGATAAAGTCATACATGATGTCTTCCAGCTGTCTTTCATTCATCTGACCGTGAGCGAAAGCCACATTGGCCTCCGGGAGCATTTTCTGGATCTTTCCCGCTACATCCGCAATATCGCTGACCCGGTTATATACATAATACACCTGCCCACCCCGGGAGAGTTCTCTTTCAATAGCTTCCCGGACCATCTCATCATTGTATTCCAGAACATATGTCTGAATCGGCATGCGATCCTGAGGCGCCTCCTCCAGTACGCTCATATCACGGATTCCGATCAGGCTCATATGAAGAGTCCGGGGAATGGGCGTGGCTGTCAGAGTCATTACATCTATATTTTCTCTGAGCTTTTTGATTTTTTCCTTATGTGTCACGCCAAACCGCTGCTCCTCGTCAATAATCAGAAGTCCCAGATCTTTATATCTTACATCTTTGGACAGCACACGGTGAGTTCCGATTACAATATCAACCAGGCCCTTCTTCAGATCTTCCACCGTCTTTTTCTGCTGCTGCGCGCCTCGGAACCGGCACAGCAGATCGATACGAACAGGATAATCTTTCATCCGCTGGACAAAGGTATTGTAATGCTGCTGAGCCAGAATTGTCGTTGGAACCAGGTACACAACCTGCTTTCCTTCCTGAACTGCCTTAAACGCTGCCCGGATAGCTATCTCTGTCTTTCCGTATCCCACATCTCCGCAGATCAGCCGGTCCATAATTTTCGTGCTTTCCATATCCCGCTTTGTATCCGCAATTGCCTGCATCTGATCTTCCGTCTCCTCAAAAGGAAACATTTCTTCAAATTCTTTCTGCCATACCGTATCCGGACCATATACAAAGCCCTCTGACTGCTGCCTTACGGCGTACAGTTCTACCAGATCTTTCGCCACCGCCTGTACAGCTTTTTTCACCTGGCTCTTTGTTTTTCCCCACTGGGCCGTTCCCAGTTTGTTCAGCTTTGGCTTCCTGCCGTCCGCTCCCGAATATTTCTGAATCAGGTCCATCTGCGCCACGGGAATATAGAGCACACCGCCTTCGGCGTAGGATATTTTCAGATAGTCCTTAACAACTTTGTCTACCTCTACCTTCTCAATCCCCTGATAAACGCCCACGCCGTGGTTTTCATGCACCACATAGTCGCCGGGTCTGAGTTCCGTAAAATCCTGAATCTTCTGCCCGTCATACCGTCTGCGCCGCTTCTTTTTCTTCTTTCTTCCAAAAATATCCGTCTCGGAAATCACGACAAACTTCAGCATGGGATATTCATATCCTTCTGCCGCGTAGCCGTAGGAAACCATAATTTCACCGGGATTAACACACCGTTCCATATCTTCGCTGTAAAAACTGCTCAGATCATAATCCCGCAGATCTTCTGCCAGCCTCCTGGCCCGCGTCCTGGAACCGGACAGAAGCACCACCCGGCTGCCGCTGCGCTTCAAACGCTTCAGATCCCTTGTCAGCAGCTCAAAGCTGTTGTTGTACGGATTCACGCTCTTAGTCTGAATACTGTATGTCCGACTAATATGGAATTCCCCGCACTTTGACTCCAGCGTAGTACAGGCGATCCCTGAATACCGGTTCATTTTTTCTATAATCTCCCTGACCGGATATACAGTGAGAGCGCCTCCACCCGGATTCATCCCTGCCTCTTCCCGGTTCTGTCTGCTGTGAACATACTCTTCTTCCACATCATCCGCCTTTTCTTTCAGACGAATTGGCTCATCCAGGAAAAGCAGAGTTTTCTTTACGGGAAAATAATCCAAAAAGGAGACAGTTTTCATCTCTTCAGTCCAGTTTTCTGATGCGGGATAAATCTCTATTTCCTCCAGATTTTCCACAGAGCGCTGACTCTCCACATCAAAACTCCGGATGGAATCAATCTCATCCCCCCACAGTTCAATCCGCACCGGCATCTCTTCGGTCAACGGATAAATATCCAGAATTCCGCCTCTTACCGCAAACTGTCCCGGGCCCTCGACCAGGCTTTCACGCTCATATCCCATGCCTGCAAGTCTGGTCTGAAGATCTGCATAATCTACCGTCTGTCCGTTCACCAGACGAATTTTCTGCTGCCGCACCGCTTCCGGGGCGGGAAGTCCGTCCAGAAAGGCGTCTATGGTAGTAATTACCGTAAGTTCCTCTCCCTCGTCTTTTTCAATCAGCGCGCGCAGAACTTCCATCCGCCGGCTGGTCAGCAGTTTTCCTTTAATATCCGCATAATAAAAGAGAAAATCCCGGGCCGGATACAGACAGACATTCTCATTTAAAAACCGATATTCTTCAAAAGCCTTTTTTGCTTTCTCCTCACCGGAAAAAGCGATGACCCGGTATTCCCAGCCATCGCAGAGCGCATACATCAGATGGGTTTTCTGCGAATTCACACATCCCGCAATCTGTATAAAACCTTCTTCTTTTCCTCTGTTTTTTACAATTTCCTGATAATCCGCAAGCTCTGTCAGCGGAGATAGTAACGCCTGCATACTGATTCCTCTCTCCTGTTTTTCTTCTTCCTGTCCTTTCCGGACAAATCTTTTCAAAAATATATTCCCGAACCGCCTTTTTCCCGGCCAGGTTATTCCATCTTCCGGTTATACCTGCTCATGGCGCCGCCAATATCTCCGGCGACAATCATCCGGGCTGCGTCAGCTGCCCGGTCAAATCCATCCTCCATCTGTGACTGTTCGGCTTTGCTGAAATGTCCCAGAACATAATCCGCCAGATCATATCCCGGCGGCTTCTCTCCAACTCCTACCCTGATCCTGGGGAATACCTGAGTTCCAAGATGTGCAATAATATTTTTTATCCCGTTGTGTCCCCCTGCACTT
>DWZZ01000129.1 GCA_019117305.1 Candidatus Mediterraneibacter merdigallinarum
CCTTGAGAATAAGCTGTCAACTTTTTTTATACCACACCATCTTGTAGAGACAAAAGGACAGCTGTATGCCGGCGTCCGGGACTTTCAGGACAGGAGACGGTTTATGGAAACGGAGTTTACCAGAAAGAATAATGAAAAATTCGGGTATGAGCGTTTTGCATATCTGTACCTGGAAGACACACTGTCTGAGTCGGCAAGAGTCAGGCTGACACAGGAAACAATATACGGATTTTTCGGAGAGGAGGAGACTACATGCCGGTAAAATATGTGCCTTTTGTGCCGGAACCGGTGAAGGGGCAGGCCGTTCTGCAGAACTTTAACCGGGTGCTCAGATATAAAGGAGCAGATGATACAGCCGGAATTCTGGAGAGGGGGATGCCGCTGTACGAAGTGGAAAAACAGGAAACAGCAGGAAAGGATGAGAGCGGCAATCTTATTATTCGCGGCGAGTGTGTTTCAGCCTGTGCATACCTGCAGGAACAAGGTATACAGGCTGATCTGGTTTATATAGATCCTCCTTTTGCCAGCGGCGCTGATTATGCGAAAAAAGTGTATATCCGGAGAAATGTGAAGGATACCCTGGGCAAAACAAAGCCGGGCCGGGAGCTGGATGCAGAGGATCTGCGTTCTTTTGAGGAGAAAATGTACGGGGATGTGTGGGAAAAAGAGAAGTATCTCAACTGGATGTATGAGAATCTTATGGCTGTCAAATCGATTATGAGCGAGACTGCGTCTATCTATGTGCATCTGGATTATCATATCGGCCATTATGTCAAAATCCTTCTGGATGAAATTTTCGGCGAAGAGAACTTCCGCAATGAGATTATCTGGTGCTATTCCACTCTGGGGCGTCCGGATGACCGGTTCGCGCCGAAGCATGATACAATTTTCTGTTACGGGAAAAGTAAAGACGCTTACTTTAATACAGAAGGAGCCCGGGTTCCATATACAGAGGAATATATAAAAAGCCATTTCCGGGATCGGGATGATCAGGGCAGAGTGTGCAGGAAAAGATTTGACGCCGGAAAATGGCGCACTTATTATCCGGATGCAGGCATGATCGACAATGATTACTGGCTGATTCCCTATGAGAATTCCATGGCGAAAACAAGGGTGGATTACGCCACGCAGAAACCTGAGGCTCTGCTTGAGAAAATTATAAAAGCATCTTCTGATAAAGGAATGGTTGTGGCGGACTTTTTCGGAGGAAGCGGAGTTACGGCAGCGGTGGCTTCGAAGCTTGGACGCAGGTTCATTCATTGTGATATCGGGGTGAATTCCATTCAGACGGCCCGTGACCGGCTGAAAGCGAACGGCGCATGCTTTGATGTGCTGGAGATTCAGGATGGTGTACGCCTTTACCGTAATCCGGTTCAGACGATGGAGAAGCTCAGGTCCCTGATCCCGGGCCTGAAGACTGACCGATCCGCCGAGAAAGTTCCGGAGGAGACAGAGGATGATTCCGGTGTTGATCCCGGGAAATTCTGGGCCGGCTATATTTCAGACAGTAAACTGGGGACGGTGCCGGTTTATCTTCCGAATCTGCTGGACAGCAGCGACCGCTTTTTAAGCCGTGCATTTTTAAATCGGCTTATTTACCAGATTCTCCCGGATCTGGACAGCAGGATTAAAAAAGTAATTGTGTATTACATAGATATCATCGATGAAGGGGAAGTAAAGAAACGGATCGCAGAAAATGACAGAACTGTAGTGGAGATTGAGCTGCGGGATTTAAAAGAAGTGCTGGATGATGTAATTGTGGAGGACTATGCGGAGTTCCACATGGAGCATACAGAGGCATCGGAAGAGAACGGAGCGGCAGAGCGTTTCAGTGTGACAGTTGACCGTTTCGCAAGTGACAGAGTACAGGGAAAAATTGACATGTTTAACCGGAAGGGAGAACAGACAAAAATAAAAGCAGGGAAAAAATTTATTCCGATTCTGATCAGTGACGAAGGTCTGGAAATGATAGATTTTCTCTCTCTGGACTGCAGCGCATCCGAAGGCGTATGGCATTCTGACGCAGAAGTCAAAATAGATAAAGTGGGCCGCGTTGTCCGGGACGGCAAGATGACCGGAGTATTCTGGAATGGAAAAATTGATTCGGAACAGCGGCCGCTAAGGCTGAAGATCCGCAATATCTGCGGGGATGAGACGATCTGGAATCTTTAGAAGTCCGGCCGGGCTTCCCGTATCACGGAAAACCGGGACGGAATATCCGCCATGTCTCATTTTTTCAACCGGATATATTGATTTTGAAAGTGAAAAAATATATAATCGGTTGTAAAAATGAGACAAAATGGAGCGGATATGACGGAAGGCAATAAAATGTTTACAAAAATAGTTTTTATTACAGCCGTTATTTTGACGGCGTTTTTTATTTTTACCCGGCTGCCTGCAATCGGGGACGGGAAAGCGCAGGACAATTCCGGAGTCCCGGATGTGGTCAGCAGCAGAACTCAGAATGACGACTGTTACCTGACAGTGGTGGCAAATTCTGAAAGTATAAACGAACAGAAGGCATTTGCAGAGAGAGTAATTCATATGTACCGGGAAAATGCGTTTCATACAACAAAATTTTCAACGGACAGAGATGAGATGCCGAAGAAACTGCATATTACAATTTATCTCAATAAAAGTGATGTGAGGCGGGGAAGGGAGATCTTTGGTTTTGTATATAATGTGGACACGGACAGATATTTGTTTGAATGAAAATAATCATACAATTTCACCAAAAGAAATCTGCTCTTCTTATAAAACACTGGACGTAATGCACGGAAAGGGGTAAAATTATCCTATACGGTCAGGAAGCGGGAGAAGGTCTCCTGATCAGGATAGTATCGAGAAAAGACAGAAAGGAGATAACATTATGAAATCATTTACTTATGTTATCGCTGACAGGGCGGGCATCCACGCGAGGCCGGCCGGGATCGTAGTGAAAGAAGCGAAAAAGTATGAATCTTCCGTGCTGTTCAGAAGCGGAGACAGGGAAGCGGACGGGAAGAAGCTGGCTCCTCTGATGGCGCTGGGAATTAAGTGCGGAGATGAAGTTATTGTTGAAGTAGACGGACCGGATGAAGTTGCGGCATGTGCTGCGCTGGAGACGGTTCTGAAAGAGCATTTATAGAGCGAAAGGGGGATAAATATGGGAAGCATATGGCATGATATCAGTGAAGAGCGCATTTTTCCTACGGATTTTATTGCAGTAATTGAGATATCCAAGGGAAGCAAAAAAAAGTATGAGCTGGATAAGGAAACCGGGCTGATTATACTGGACCGGGTTCTCTATACGTCAACCCATTATCCTATGAATTATGGTTTCATACCGCGTACGCTGGGGGATGACGGAGATCCGCTTGACGTGCTGGTTATGTGTTCCGAGCCTCTTGAACCTCTGACCCTTGTCCGCTGCTATCCCATCGGAGTGATGCGGATGACAGACGGAGGCGCGGGGGATGAAAAGATTATCGCGATTCCCTGGGCAGATCCTACATATGAGATGTATACAGATATCTCGGAGCTGCCCAAGCATATTTTTGATGAAATAAAACATTTCTTCTCCGTATACAAGGATCTGGAGGGCAAGAAAACAGCGGTAAATGAGTTCGACAATGCCCTTGGCGCCGTAGAAGTAATCGAGGAGTGCATTGACCGGTATAAACAGAAATTCGGAGGCGGACAGGCCAGGGGGCAGTAAGGCTTCGGTCTGAACGAGAGAGATACAGCATGTACTTGCAGCGCATGCGGATACATACAGAAGGGAGACATGACTTATGGACAGCTTTGGTGAAAATATAAAAAAACTTCTGCTTGCAGGGATCGGAGCAGTTGCGGTGACAGCAGAGAAATCAAAAGATCTGCTGGATGAGATGGTGGAAAAAGGCGAGCTTACTGTTGAACAGGGCAAGGTGCTCAATGAGGAGCTGAAGCACAATATCAAAAAGACTGTGAAGGAGAAAACCGGCGCCGGCAAAAAAGAGACTGCGGCTGAGGACCTTTCCGATCTGCTGGATAAGATGACTCCGGAACAGCTTGCCGCATTAAAGGAGCAGATTCAGAAAAAGGAAGCAGAAGACAAGGCAGATGAGCAGTAGTATCGAACCGATAGAATACAATTCAAGACTGCGGGAGATTACTGCTGTACTCCGCAGACATAATATTACAAAAGGCGTCACGCCGGAAAAGCTGAGGCTGATTCTGGAAGATCTGGGCCCAACCTTTATTAAGCTGGGGCAGATTATGTCCATGCATTCGGATATCCTTCCAAAGCGGTACTGCGATGAGCTGATGCGGCTTCGGTCGGAAGTGACGCCTATGCCGTTTCAGGAAGTGCTGGATGTAATTGAAGAGTCCTACGGCCGCTCATGGAAGAGAGTGTTTTCGTCCATTGAAGAGAAGCCGCAGGGCTCTGCTTCCATTGCCCAGGTGCACGCAGCAGTTCTGAGAACCGGGGAGAAGGTCGTGGTAAAAGTCCAGAGAAAGGGCATTTATGAAAAGATGGCCCGGGATATTGCCCTTCTTCATAAAGCAGTAAAACTTCTTCCGCCGGTCAGTATCAAGGGAATGGCAGATCTGGATCTTGTTCTGGACGAGATGTGGTCTGTCACTAGAGACGAGATGAACTTTCTGACAGAGGCATCCAATATGGAGGAGTTTGCCCGAAGGAATAAGGATGTGGCTTTTGTGGGGACTCCGGTTCTGTACCAGCAGTACACCACCGTCCATGTACTTGTAATGGAATATATCGACGGCTGCGGGATTGACGACAAGGAGGCGCTGTTGGCTCAGGGCTATGATCTGAAGGAGATCGGAAGCAAGCTGGTAGACAACTATATTAAGCAGGTTATGGACGATGGGTTTTTCCATGCAGATCCTCATTCCGGCAACGTGAAGATCCGGGACGGGAAGATTATCTGGATCGATATGGGAATGATGGGCCGCCTGACAGAGCATGACCGGGAAATGATCGGGAAGGCCGTGCAGGGCGTGGCTCTCAGTGATGTAGGTCTCATACAGCAGGCTGTAATGGCGCTGGGAGAGTTCAAAACCCGGCCGGATCAGCGAAAGCTTTATGAGGATATCGACGGACTCCTGATGAAGTACGGCAATGTACAGATGGG
>DWZZ01000130.1 GCA_019117305.1 Candidatus Mediterraneibacter merdigallinarum
AGTGTTGCAAAGAAAATCCTGCAGCGTGTAGGAGGCAAAGAAAATGTAGTAAGTCTGGTGCATTGTATGACGAGACTGAGATTTACACTGAAAGATGAGTCAATCGTAGATGATGAGGCGGTCAAAAAGACAAAAGGCGTTATGGGCGTTATGAAAAAGGCCGGACAGTATCAGATCATTATTGGAAATGATGTGGCCAATGTTTTTGCAGAGCTGAACAAACTGGGAAATTTCTCAAATGAGGCTCCGAAGAAACTGCCGGAAAAGAAAGAAAAGAAAAATATTCTTTCTATGCTGATGGATACGATTTCCGGTATTATGGCGCCGGTTATTCCGGCGATTATCGGGGCAGCCATGATCAAAGTGCTGCTGACACTGCTTCCGATGATCGGCGTGCTGGATACAGAGGGGTATACATACAGCCTCCTCAATGTCATGGGCGACGGAGCCTTTTTCTTCATGCCTGTGCTGATTGCCATCTCCGCATCGAAGAAATTCGGGACAAATATGTACTATGCGGCAAGTATTGCTTTGATCATGCTTCATCCGAATTTTATTTCTCTTATGGACGGGGCTCATGAAGCGGAAGAAGTGGTGAAATTCCTGGGATATATTCCGGTTACCTATGCCTCATATGCTTATTCGGTTATACCGATCATTCTGGCTGTATGGTCCCTGCAGTATGTAGAAAAGCTGGTGGATAAAATTACGCCGGTAGTGACAAAAAACTTTTTAAAGCCAATGCTCGTTGTGCTGATTGAAGCGCCGATTGCCCTGATTGTATTAGGACCCCTTGGAGCGATCTGCGGAAATGTTCTCTCAGATGTGGTTTATTTTGTTCATGATAAGCTCGGGTTCCTGGCAATCGGAATTGTGGCAGGTATTTATCCCTTTGTTGTTATGGCCGGTATGCATCACGCATTTACGCCGATTAAGCTTGGCATGATTGCCACAACAGGATATGAGAATTTTATCTGTATCGGAGAGCTGTGTTCCAATATGGCACAGGGCGCGGCGGCACTGGCAGTATCTATTAAAAGTAAAAACAAAGATTTCAAACAGGTAGCCGGTTCATCTGCATTTTCCGCATTATTCGCGGGCATTACCGAGCCTGCTCTGTATGGTGTTACACTCCGCCTGAAGCGCCCCATGCTTGGCGCCTGCATCGGAGCGGCTGTGGGAGGTCTTTTCGGAGGATTTTTCCAGATGAAATGTTTTGGAATTGCCACCCCGGCTATTGTTACTATCGTGCAGTATGTAGAAGAAGACAGAGCTGTCAGCCTGCTGATTGCGGCGCTTACGATTCTTCTTACAGTTGTAGTTACGTTTATTGCCACAATGCTGATCGGATTTGAAGATATTGTGGATGAAGACGAAGAGGAAGAGCTTATCTCTGAAGCGGAGGAGACACCTGCCGCAGAACTGCTTCCGGAAGGACAGGAAATCCATATTTTCAGTCCTGTGCAGGGAGAGTGCATCCCGCTGGAACAGGTTAAAGACGCTACATTTTCACAGGGAATTCTGGGAAAAGGAACAGCGGTCATCCCGGAAAAAGGAGAAGTAGTAGCGCCGTTTGACGGGAAAATCGATGTAATGTTTGAAACCGGACATGCAGCAGGACTGACAGGTGAAAACGGAGTGGAACTTCTGATCCATGTAGGAATGGATACGGTTAATCTGGAAGGAAAATATTTCCACCCGAAAAAGGCCTCAGGAGACAAAGTGAAAAAAGGAGAAGTAATTCTGGAATTTGATAAAGATGAAATTGTAAAAGCCGGTTACGATATTACAACTCCGATTATTGTTTCCAATACGGATGCTTTTGCTGATGTCGCGGCCGCTGCGTCGGGACCGGTAAAAGAGCTGGATGAGATTTTAGTGATCAGATAACACAGAAAGAAAATGGAGGAACAGGATGGAACAGATGAAAGCAAAGGGATTTCCGGAAGGATTTCTCTGGGGAAGCGCGTCGGCAGCGTATCAGATTGAAGGCGGCTGGCAGGAAGGCGGAAAAGGTATGACAAACTGGGATGCATTTGTGCGTATCCCGGGGAAAACCTATAAAGGAACAACAGGAGACGTAGCTGTGGATCATTACCACAGATATAAAGAAGACATTGCCCTGATGGCGGAAATGGGACTGAAAACTTATCGTTTTTCTGTTTCATGGGCCAGAATTTATCCGGAAGGCACAGGAAAAGTAAATGAAGAGGGCATTGCATTTTATGAGAATATCATTGATGAGTGTCTGAAATACGGAATTGAGCCGATGGTGACGATTTATCACTGGGACCTGCCGCAGGCTCTTGTCGACGAATATCAGGGCTGGGAAAGCCGGAAGATTATTGACGATTATGTAAATTACGCAAAGACTCTGTTTGCAAGATTCAGGAGTAAGGTGAAATACTGGATTACGCTGAACGAGCAGAATATTTTCACCTCCCTGGGCTGGCTGACCGCGCAGCACCCGCCGGGGAAATTTGATGATCAGAAGACCTTTTATCAGGTGAATCATCACGCTTTTATGGCACATGCAAAAGCAGTTCTCGCCTACCGGGAAATGGGCGGTACGGGAAATATAGGGGCAAGCTTTGCCTATACACCTTCCTATGCGCTTGACTGCAGACCCATTAACGCAATGGCGAAAGCGAATTATGATGATCTGAAGAACTACTGGTGGATGGACGTCTATGCATACGGCCGCTATCCTGTGGCGGCAATGACTTATTTAAAGAAAAAAGGAATTGCGCCGGAAATCGCAGAAGGAGATGAAGAAATCTTAAGAAAGGCGGCGGCTCAGATTACATTTATGGGAGTAAATTACTATCAGAGCTGTGTGTGCGAGTACAATCCTATGGACGGCGTAACGCCCTACGGCACAATGAATACAAGCGGGGTCAAAGGCTCTGCCCAGGAAGTCGGCATCCAGGGAATCTATAAGAATCCTGCGAATCCATATCTGATGACAACCGACTGGGACTGGAGCATCGATCCCTCTGGTCTTCAGTTCTGCTGCCGGGAGATTACCAGCCGCTATGCGCTTCCTGTCATTATCTCGGAAAACGGACTGGGTGCTTTTGATAAGAAGACGGATGAGAACCGTATCCATGATGAATACAGAATCTGCTATCTGAAAGAACATCTGAAAGCGCTGGGCGATGCGATCGAAGAGGGATGCCGTGTGCTTGCCTACTGTACCTGGTCTTTTACAGATCTGTTAAGCTGGCTGAACGGATATCAGAAGAGATATGGTTTTGTTTATGTGGACCGGGATGAAGAGGAAGGCGGCACGCTGAACCGTTATAAAAAGGACAGTTTTTACTGGTACCGGAATGTGATTGAGACAAACGGAAAGTCACTTTTTGAGGAGGAAGATACAGAACAGTCCTGACAGAACGCTGGCGTCAATCCAGATCCTGCTGTATAATGAGCTGGTAAACCAGGGAGAAATCCAGACAGGAAACGACGACAGACAGGAGTATCCGGATATGACATTAACCCAGCTGAATTATATTATTACAATTGCAGAGACTAAATCAATCAACAAGGCCGCCGGGCAGCTGTATGTATCTCAGCCGTCCCTGACCAGCGCCGTCCGGGAGCTGGAAAAAGAGCTGGGGATTACGCTCTTTCACCGCAGCGGCAGAGGCGTGATTCTGACCAATGACGGCGCGGAATTCCTTCTGTATGCCAGACAGCTTTACGGTCAGTATGAGACGATTCTGGAGAAATACGGAAAAAACGGATCGCTGAAGAAAAAGTTCGGTGTATCCACCCAGCATTACTCCTTTGCGGTGAAAGCGTTTGTGGATATGGCAAAGCAGTTTGATATGTCAAAATACGAGTTCGCTCTGAGGGAGACGAAGACTGCGGAGGTGATTCAGGATGTGAGCACAATGAAAAGTGAGATCGGCATCCTTTACCTCAGTGAATTTAACAGAAAGAGTCTGGAAAGGCTGCTGCGTCCGGCAGGGCTGGAATTTCACTGCCTGATTGACTGCAAGGCATATGTATATCTGTGGAAAAACCAT
>DWZZ01000131.1 GCA_019117305.1 Candidatus Mediterraneibacter merdigallinarum
TCAAGAAAGGTGTGGATGAGAACGGAGAACCGATCAGCAAGGTCAAGATCCGTACGATCCTTACCTGCCGCTGTAAGGACGGCGTATGTGCGAAGTGCTATGGAGCTAACATGGCGACCGGTGAAGTCGTACAGGTCGGAGAGGCTGTCGGTATCGTGGCTGCCCAGTCCATCGGTGAGCCGGGTACACAGCTTACCATGCGTACGTTCCATACCGGCGGTGTTGCCGGCGACGATATTACACAGGGTCTTCCCCGTGTCGAGGAGCTTTTTGAGGCGAGAAAGCCGAAAGGACTCGCGATCATTACCGAATTTGCCGGACGCGCGACAATCAGCGATACAAAGAAAAAGCGCGAGATTATCGTTACGAATGAGGAGACCGGAGAATCAAAGGCATATCTCATTCCTTACGGCTCCCGTATTAAGATTCAGGACGGAGCTGAACTTGAGGCCGGAGATGAGCTTACAGAAGGTAGTGTAAATCCCCACGATATTCTGAAGATCAAAGGTCTGCGCGCTGTGCAGGATTACATGCTTCAGGAAGTACAGCGGGTATATCGTCTGCAGGGTGTAGATATCAATGACAAACATATCGAAGTCATTGTACGTCAGATGCTGAAAAAAGTACGTATTGAAGATAAAGGCGATACGGACTTCCTTCCGGGAACAATGGCAGACGTCCTTGAATTCAACGAAGTGAACGAACAGATGGAGGCAGAGGGAAAAGAGCCGGCAAAAGGCGAGCAGATCATGCTTGGTATTACAAAGGCATCCCTGGCAACAGATTCCTTCCTGTCAGCGGCATCCTTCCAGGAGACTACAAAGGTTCTGACGGAAGCTGCAATTAAAGGAAAGGTGGATCATCTGGTCGGTCTGAAAGAAAATGTTATTATCGGTAAACATATCCCGGCAGGTACGGGTATGAAAAAATACCGTGACGTTAAGATCAATACAGACATTCAGCCGGAGGATGAACTGGATCTGGATGAAGATATTATTCTGGATGAAGAAGAAACAGAAGTTCCGGTAACGACAGAAGAATAAGAAATTTCCCCGGAAGGGGAGAAAAGAGAACAAAAAGGGCCTGCAGGATTGATCTGATCCTGCAGGCCCTTTCAGACCTTAATTATTCATCTTCGTCTTCAGCCATCCGGTATCCGACTCCGACTTCCGTGAAAATATATTTCGGCTGAGCCGGATCTTTCTCTATTTTCCGGCGGATATTTGCCATGTTAACCCGAAGTATTTTGTTGTCGCCGTCGGCATACGGCCCCCATACGCTGGAAAGAAGAGAAGAGTAGGTAATAACCTTTCCGGAATTCTGAGCCAGACAGGCTACAATTTTGTATTCAATAGGCGTCAGGTGGACCTCTTTACCAGCAATGGTCAGAAGGCGTTTGGAGAAATCCAGAATCATTTCACCGCAGCGATAGGGACGGATGTATAATTCACTGTCGGTCATCAGGCGGTTGCTGTGACGCAGAGACGTACGGATTCTTGCCAGCAGCTCTGATGTGCCGAAAGGCTTGGTAATGTAATCATCCGCGCCCAGATCAAGGGCCAGTACCTTTTCATTTTCGGCTGTCCGTGCGGAAATAACGATAATGGGAATGCTGGACCAGGTGCGCACACTTCTGATTATTTCATCTCCGTTCATATCGGGGAGGCCCAGATCAAGAAGAACAATATCCGGGCACTGGGAGCGTATAAGCTCGAGGCCGCCTGTACCTGTGTCAGCGCAGAACACGCGGTAGTCATGACGTTTTAGAATCTTGCTCATAAAATGCTGGATGTTTTTTTCGTCTTCAATAATCAGGACTGAAAATTTAGGCATTATCCGAATCCTCCTTTTCTTTCGGAAGAGTGAATATAAAATCCGCTCCCTTTTCATGATTGGAAGCCGTAATTGTTCCACCGTGGGCTAATATAATTGTTTTGCATATCGTAAGGCCGATACCGATTCCTTTATATCCGTCCGTTGTGGTACTGCCCGGCTGCTGTCCTTCAAAAAGACCGGGCATCTGCTGTTCACTGATTCCTTTTCCGAAGTCTCTGACGCGGAAAAGAACATTATCCTCCTGCTCGCAAATAGTAAGTTCGACCGGTTCGGTGCTTTCTGAGTGCACGAAAGCGTTTTCCATAAGGTTAATCAGCACCTGTTCGATCAGTGTGGGATCCATGGGAAGCATAAGAAAATTATTCGGCATATTCACTTTGATCTTCACTCCCGGATGGCGTTTCTGCAGCCGCTGGATAGCTTCTGATACAACCTCTTCCACTACTTCAAGGGTCTTCTTTACTTTGTTCTGAGAATTGTCCTGAATTCTTGTAACAGTAAGAAGATTTTCCACCATATTAAGCAGCCATTCGGAATCTTCCTTTATATTCGCCATAAGTTCTGTGCGTTCTGTTTCGGACAGGTCGCGGTAGTTTTCAAGGTAGGAGGAAGAAGAACCGATAATTCCTGTCAGAGGAGTTCGCAGATCGTGGGAGACTGCACGCAGCAGATTAGCCCGGAGTTTTTCTTTGTCCGCTTCCATGAGAGCTTTCTCCCGCTCGGCAATTGCCTGACGCTGACGTTTTAAAGCGGTCGTAGTGGTGCTGGTGATCAGGGAGATGGCCAGCATTCCGATAAATGTCAGAGGATAGCCGGCCAGTGTAAAATTAAATTTAAAGTACGGATAAGAAAAAAAGTAATTTACAGCCACTACACAGAACACTGCCGAGACTGCTCCGTACAGATAGCCGGATGTCTTTAACGCGGCAATAATCAATGCCAGCGTGTAGATAATTGTAATATTTGCAGAGTTCTTATTTCCAAAGTGAAAAAAAACAAATGAAAACAGTGTGGCGGCTGCCATCATAACAATCGTAAAAAAAGTATCGGTCAAAATTCTCTTTTTCATAAGCGTATATAAAATAATACAGAAAACCTGCAAGAGCAGCTTTTCTGCATATTAAGAAATCCGGGAGAGCAGTCAGATCTGCTCTCCGTTTTTATATTTTCTTACTACATTCTGAATTCTTGCATTCGGGCTTAAGATCGAACTGATGGAACCGTCATGGTTCAGTGTATCGATGAGAAGCGCGATGTATTTGCTCATATCACAGTTGATATAATAAGGCTTGGACAGAAGCTCC
The DNA here is from genome assembly GCA_019117305.1 of Candidatus Mediterraneibacter merdigallinarum. Taxonomy (GTDB): domain Bacteria; phylum Bacillota; class Clostridia; order Lachnospirales; family Lachnospiraceae; genus Mediterraneibacter; species Mediterraneibacter merdigallinarum. The sequence goes on from DWZZ01000131.1 coordinate 3,141, forward strand.
GGCGTCTGATAAATCAGGTTGGTAGTGAGAATTCCGTTGATGATTCCGGATTCATATGCTTTGTCAAACTTATCCAGCCCATTTGTAAAGAGGCCGAATGTAGCGGCCGCATAAATACGTTTCGCTTTTCTCTTTTTCAGCTCGGTAGCCACATCAATAATACTGTCGCCGGAGGAAATCATATCGTCAATAATAATGACATCCTTGCCTTCAACAGAACTTCCCAGGAACTCATGAGCGACAATGGGGTTGCGGCCGTCAACGATACGGGTGTAATCACGGCGCTTATAGAACATACCCATGTCCAGTCCGAGAACATTTGCCAGATACACAGCACGGTTTGTGCCGCCTTCATCCGGGCTGATAGCCATCATATGCTGAGCGTCGATCTGCAGGTCGTCTACCGTACGGAGAAGCCCCTTGACAAACTGGTAAGTCGGTGAGACAGTCTCAAAACCGCTTAAAGGAATTGCATTCTGCACCCGTGGATCGTGAGCGTCAAAGGTAATAATATTTTCCACACCCATGCGTACAAGTTCCTGAAGAGCCAGAGCGCAATCCAGAGATTCTCTGGAACTTCTCTTGTGCTGCCGGCTTTCATAGAGGAAAGGCATAATGACATTGATTCTTCGTCCTTTGCCTCCGACAGCGGCGATCATTCGTTTCAGATTCTGGAAATGATCATCCGGAGACATATGATTCGTCCTGCCGGTCAGGGAATACGTAACATTATAATTGCATACATCCACCATCAGGTAGAGATCTTTGCCGCGGACAGACTCTTTCAGAATTCCCTTTGCTTCGCCTGAGCCAAAGCGGGGTACCTGTGCATTAATTAAATAGGTATCTTTCTCATAACCGGCGAAAGCAATATCATCCCGGTATTCGTGGCCGCTTTCGTGGCGCCATCTGACAAGATAGTCGTTGACTTTCTCTCCCAGCTCTTCGCATCCGGGCAGACAAATCATCCCCAGACTTCCTACCGGAATATTTTCTAAGATTCGTTCTGTTCGACGTAACATGAATGATCCTCCCTGTGTTTTATCTTCTTTTTAATACGTATATCATCACCGACTATTTTCAACAGTGAATAGCTGCTGGTAATTCTGGAAAAGGACCGTTCTGTGTACAGGTCGGCAAGGGATTCCAGCGACAGATTTGTTGAAATAATCGTTGATTTCCTGTGTAAAAGCCGCTCGTTAATGCAGGTAAAAAATTGTGAAGCAATAAACTGATTTGTATATTCACTGCCCAGATCATCGATAATCAGAAGATCGCAGCTGAAAATATACTCGTTCATATTTTTTGCATCGGCATCTTTCCTGTCAAAGGCTGTCTGAGCAAGAGCGTTAAAAAGCTGAGGCGCCGAAAGATAAAGCACGGAGAATTCTTTTTCCATGATTTTTCGCGCAATGCATGTGGATAAATATGTTTTTCCAACTCCTACACTGCCGTAGAAAAACAGGTTGCGGAATTCCGTGCCGAATGTGTCTATAAACTGATGGCAGACTTTGAGTGTATCCTCCATCATGGCGCGCGCCGAACGGCCGGTTTTTTTATCATAATAGGATGTGGGATAAAAATCAAGCCTGAAATTGTCAAAAGAAGCGTCCGCGGACAATTCTTTTATATTGGACTGATCATATAAAAGGTCAATTACGGCCTTTTTGAAACAGTGACATTTTTCGCTGCCGATATATCCGGTATCTTTGCAGTCTCTGCATGTATAAACCGGATCCAGATAGTCTTCCGGATATCCCGCGGACAGGAGAAGCTTTTTCTTGCTGATGCGGAGAATTGCCAGTTCTTCTTTCAGTGAGGAGACAGCTTTTTCATCTCCGTTTAAAAGTTTTTTCCCGTACTGAACGGAAAGAATGGCAATTGAATCATCAAGCGCTTTGAATTCCGGGAGCTTTTCACATACTTCATTGTAATGCGCGGTCTGTATATCGTGATTCTTTAACTGCCGCTGCTCATACTCGCGCATGATGCTGTAATACTGTGAGTTTTTTAAAGCCATGAATCTGCTCCTTCTAATTACTGTTTAACAGTTGTTCTTCCAGGGCGTCCATATCATAAGTACGCCTTTCGAAATTGTTCATATTTTTTACTGCGGCCCGTGGTCTGGACGCTGTCCTTCCGGCGCTTTTTTCCTTCTGATATGCATCATCAAGAGCGGAGATATCCGAGAGATGTTTTACTCCGTTCTGACGCCATCTGCCGAGGATTGTATCGGCATATTCAAAACTGGGCTGATGGGTAGCCGAGATTGTACGGCGACAGGCTTCCTGAATTATATCAGAAGAAAAGCCGTATTCTTCCGCCCACTTTTTAATATATGTAAGTTCCGATGCTGCAGGCCCCCGGTTCTTGATGCCGAATGCATTGAGCACAGTGTAACAGTTCCGGCTGTAGAGCATGGACTGCTCTTTCGCCTGAGAAACAGTCTCTATGCCTTCCTCGACCCAGGAGAAGGCAACCTTCTGGATATAATGCATACTCTTATGGCCGTTTTCCACACAGGTTTCAATCAGATATTCGATCAGATCTGCAGACATATGCAGTGTTTCGTAAAAATAAGTAATTGTATCCACATCTGTACGTGTCAGTGTCTTGCCCAGATATTGCTCCGCGATAAAAAGAAGTGATTTAAGCTCCTTTTGTGTGCGGAATGCGTCCAGGGGAACGGCTTTGCTCCCGGAAGAAACGGCGCTTTTTGCCGCCTGTGTTTCCGGCATGGAAACAGGAGCGTTTTCTTTTCTGGAAAAAGAATTTCTTCGGAGCTCCAGCCCTGTGATTTTGCCGTCGGAATCCCGGACTACAGTCAGAAGACCTGCAGATTCCCAGTAGCGGAAGGCGCGCAGAATATCCTTTTCAGTATTGTTCAGGCAGTCTGCAATAGTAGAAATTGTAATGGACGAACAGGGGTCGTCCAGGTGGCGCAGCAGAAAAAGATACACCTTAACAAATTCACCATTGGCATCGGCCATATAATGGTCTATAAAATCATTCGGCAGCAGAGTTGCATTTGTCTGAAATTTGTTTTTTAATGTCAGTGTTTTCATAAACATCAGGTCCCACTTTCTATATCAGTCCCGGAAAACAGCAGCGTATAAAACAAACAGAAACGCTGCGGCAGGAATGCCGGGGCATTCCTGCGCTAAAAGGCATAAAGCGGACTTCCGTCCCGTCCGCTTCGTTACCCCAATAATATATCATTATATCATCGGGTTAAAAAGTACTTTTTCGTGGGTAACTCCGGGTTTTTTGTAGATAACTCTGTGCAGAAAATGTGGATAACTCTGGAAAGCCCTATTTTTTAAGGAGATCTTCGCCTACCGTTACAATATCTCCGGCTCCCATTGTAATAAGGAGATCTCCGGGAGAACAGTTTTCCTTCAAAAAGTTTTCTATTTCTTCAAAACTGGGGAAATAATGGGTATCTGTTCCCAGTTTTGCCGTCTCTTTAGCCAGATCGGCGGAAGAGATCCCCAGCGTATCGGTTTCCCTTGCGGCATAAATATCTGCAAGCACCAGATGATCTGCGTGGGAGAGCGCTTCTGCAAATTCATGGAAGAATGCCTTTGTACGTGTATACGTATGGGGCTGAAATACACACCATACACAGTTGTGCGGGTGATGTTTTGCAGCCTTCAGCGTGGCGCTGATTTCTGTAGGGTGATGTGCGTAGTCATCTACGATGGTGACTCCGTTGAATTCCCCTTTATATTCGAAACGGCGGTCTGTTCCGGTAAAGGAAAGCAGGCCTTCCCTGATCGTTTCCATGGGGATATCCAGCAGTTCTGCTACCGCAATGGCGGAAAGCGCATTTGACACGTTGTGATCGCCTGTAACGGAAAGGGTGATATGTTCCTGTGAACCGTCCCGGCGGATCATATTAAAGGCAACATGGCCCTGATCGTCATAGGAAATATCAGCGGCATGGTAATTAAAATCAGCAGAAGAACCGTAGGTTATCACCTGACAGGAAAGTCCCCGGCAGATTTCTTCATAATTTTTAATATCGCCGTTGATGACAAGCGTGCCGTCATCAGGAAGCAGTTCCGCAAACTGGCGGAAAGAGTGCCGGATATCTTCCAGATCTTTGAAGAAATCCAGGTGATCTTCTTCAATATTCAGGATGACGCTGATTTTCGGGAAAAAATGAAGAAAGCTGTTGGTATATTCACAGGCTTCTGTAATAAATGTCCCGGAATTTCCAACCCGGATATTTCCTCCGATTGCTTTCAGAATACCGCCTACGGATATGGTGGGATCCAGATCTCCGGCAAGAAGGATGTGTGAGATCATAGAAGTTGTAGTTGTCTTGCCGTGGGTTCCGGATACCGCGATGGGTGTTTCGTAATTTTTCATAAGCTGTCCCAGCAGCTCGGCACGGGTGAGCATGGGGATCTTTTTCGCCACCGCTTCAATCAGTTCGGGATTGCTGCGGCTGATGGCCGCTGTATATACCACGCATTCAATTCCATCGGTAATATTTTCTGCTTTCTGCCCGTAAAGAATATGTGCGCCTTCCGATTCCAGCTTACGGGTCAGAGGAGATTCTTTGGAATCAGAACCGGATATGGTAAATCCTTCTTCCAAGAGAATTTCTGCGAGGCCGCTCATGCTGATGCCTCCGATTCCGATAAAATGAATGTGTATCGGTTTTTTAAAGTCAATTTTGTACATACGGATTCCTCTTCTCATTAAAAAAATCATAGTATTTCACGTATTTGTGAAATCAAAATCAGTTTTTTCCAGTCATAAACAGGTATCATCTTCTATATTATACTATATATAAAAGAAATTTAAAGAAGTTCTTTTTGTGTGAAATTCACAAAAAGGTGTAAAAAAATAGAAAAAATTTGTAAATAATATTGGCGAAAAACAAATATATGGTATAATAAATGCATCTAACCAGAAATGAGGTGACGCAATGTTTAAAAAGGAAATGATTGCCATGCTGTTGGCGGGCGGACAGGGCAGTCGACTGGGAGTTCTTACGGCAAAGGTTGCAAAACCTGCTGTGGCTTTTGGCGGTAAGTATCGTATTATTGATTTTCCGCTGAGCAACTGTATTAATTCCGGAATAGACACTGTGGGGGTGCTGACTCAGTATCAGCCGCTGAGGCTGAATACACATATCGGTATCGGTATCCCGTGGGATCTGGACCGTAATGTGGGAGGCGTATCAATCCTGCCCCCTTATGAGAAGAGCTCCAACAGTGAGTGGTATACAGGAACAGCAAATGCTATTTATCAGAATCTGAATTATATGGAAACCTATAATCCGGATTATGTTCTGATTCTTTCCGGCGATCATATTTACAAAATGGACTATGAAGTTATGCTTGATTACCACAAGGCAAATCATGCGGATGTAACAATAGCGGCAATGCCGGTGCCGATTGAAGAGGCAAGCAGGTTCGGTATTGTTGTGACAGACACAGACGGAAGAATTAAGGAATTCGAGGAGAAACCGGAAAAACCCAGCAGTAACCTGGCATCAATGGGTATTTATATTTTCAGCTGGCCGGTTTTGAGAGATGCGCTGATTCAGCTGAAAGATCAGCCGAACTGTGACTTCGGAAAACATGTTATTCCGTACTGTCACCAGAAAGAGGACAGGC
>DWZZ01000132.1 GCA_019117305.1 Candidatus Mediterraneibacter merdigallinarum
CACTGCGTTCGGGCAGATTCATCTCAGGCCTTAACATCAGACTTCAGATCCTTTGTTTTTCTGACAGATTCCCCCGGCGTCCTCTCTCGATCACACAAATCCGAATTGTGAATTATTACGGAATTGTTAAAAAAGTATTGATATTTTACCAGATCTTTATTATAATTTATTACGTATTATACAGAAGATAATTTGCGTTACCCTGCGGATATGCCTTTTTGGGAAATAATGTTGAAAAACAGTATTTGATGTTGTATTATGCATATGTGTGGGGATATAGATAATATTATAAGGAAAGGTGAAAAGATGAGATTAAGAAGAGTACATAACATGCTGATCGCATCCGCTCTGGTCTGCTCTATGGTCGTTACACCTGTATTTGCAGAGCCGAGTTCGGCCAGAGAGGAAGAGGCACAGCTGAAGGAACAGAAGGAAGCTGCACAGGATGAACTGGACGATCTGCAAACAGAGCTGAATGATCTGATTTCAAAGGCAAATCAGCTGGAGCTGGATCTGATTGCAAAAGGTGAAGAAATCATCCAGGCAGAAGAAGACCTGAAGGTTGCGGAAGCAAAGAAAGACGAACAGTATGAGGCCATGAAGCTGAGAATCAAATATATGTATGAATCCAGCAGCGGAACGGCCACAATGGAAAAGGTTATGACATCCGGAGATATTTCCAGTATACTGTCACAGGCTGAGTATTCCCAGCAGGTGCATGAATATGACAGGGATCAGCTTGATGAGTATGCAAATACTGTGAAAGAGATTGAGGATCTTCAGGATACACTGGAGACAGAGAGAGCGAATCTGGAGGAACTGGAAGCCGAGAATGAAGTTCAGCAGAAAAAACTGAACGAGACGATTAATGATAAGAAAGACGACATATCAAATCTGGATGAAATGATTCAGGAAGCAGCGCAGAGGGCGGAAGCAGAAGAAGAGGCGGCCCGGCAGGCGGAAGCAGCCCGTCAGGCAGCAGCTCAGGCAGCACAGAATACAGGCGGCGGAAGCACGACAACGAATACAGGCGGAAGCTCTTCAGCTCCAAGTTACAGTGTGTCCACCGGAAATACAGTCGTGGATCGGGCTTACGGAAAAATGGGATGCCCTTACGTATGGGGCGCGACAGGACCGAGCACGTTTGACTGTTCCGGATTTGTCGGTTACTGTCTGACAGGAAGTTACTCAAGAATCGGAACCACATATACGTTCCTTGGATGGCCGAGAGTCAGCAATCCACAGCCGGGTGATGTCTGTACCAGTGCTACTCACTGCGGTATCTACATAGGAAATGGACAGATGATTCACGCGCCGCACACCGGTGATGTTGTAAAGATCGGGCCGGTACAGTCCGGAATGGTTTACGTTCGTTATCCATATTAAAAAAACAAACAAGCCCTGCGGGATTCCCGCAGGGCTTTTCCTATAGACATTTCTGAAAATATTATTAATATATGCGGTCCTGTCTTATGTTCGGATTATTTTTCCGGAACAATCTCCAGCCAGTAACCGTCCGGATCAGAGATAAAATAAATTCCCATTGACGGATTTTCGTAGCAGATGCATCCCATTTCCTGATGTTTTGCGTGGGCTGCGTCATAGTCATCGACATGGAAGGCAAGATGGATTTCATTATCTCCCAGATTGTAGGGGCGGTCCATGTCACGCATCCAGGTCAGTTCCAGCTGGTGAGGTGTTGTGCCGTCTCCCAGGTATACCAGCTTGAAGCTTCCGTCAGAGGCATCTTTTGTGCGGACCACTTCAAGACCAAGGGCTTCTTTGTAAAACGCAAGTGATTTTTCCAGATCATACACATTCAGATTATTGTGTGCAAATGTAAATTTCATAGTCTGTTTCCTCCATAAAAGAATTTTTTCGGTTGTTCCCAGACAGAATAGCATAAAAAGGCCAAAAAGACCAGAGCAGAAGCGAGGGTCTTTGAAAACGGCCGGCCGATATGATTTTCTGCGGTTCCCGGATATGGACTCTCAGGGTTGTGAATGATAAGGCGATGTGTTAAAATGAGTAGGATTTTACAGGAGGAAAGAAAGAGTATGGATTTCGGGCTGATTCATCTTTACTGTGGCGACGGCAAGGGCAAAACATCAGCCGCAGCAGGGCTTGCTGTTCGGGCGGCAGGATGGGGAAAACGGATTCTTTTTGTCCGCTTCCTGAAAAATGAAAATTCAGGAGAAATTAAAATCCTGGACAGGATTCCTGAAATTCAGGTTATTCATCTGGAAAAATCATTTGGTTTCTATTCTTCTCTGAGAGGAGAGGAAAAAAGGGAGGCTGAAGAAACCTTCCGGAAGCTGTGGGAAAAAACTGTGCAGCTTGTATCCGGAGGCTCTTATGACGTGCTTGTAGTGGACGAATTTATGGCTGCCTATAATTACGGCCTGATTCCGAAGGAAGAGGCACTTCGTTTCCTGAGAGAGAAACCGGAAGGTCTGGAAGTCGTCCTGACCGGACGCAGTCCGGATCCCCGTCTTGTGGAACTGGCAGATTATGTGTCGGAGATCCGCAAGATCAGACATCCCTTTGACCGGGGCGTTGCTGCCCGGAAGGGAATCGAATATTAGTCTTCACGGTGAGAAAATCTGTTCACCGGAAGAGGTAACAGTGCCAGGTCTGGCATATTTTGAAAGAGCAGTTATCTCTGCCTGTTATGGAATCTGCATGAGAAATGCCGGAAAGGCGGGAAGTCTGTGCAGAAAACTGCGGGGCGTATTTCCCGTGAGGATCCCGGAACAGGAAAAGATACGAGGAAGTCGGGTGAGAATCCCGCGCAATACCCGTTGCTGTATTGGAGGAGCAATGTTCCATTCTGAGCCGTACCTGAATGTGTACAGAGAGAACAGCGGCTGTATGCCGTTATGGTTTTGACAGTATGCAAAAGAGGAGGACGGTACAGAGGTCACTGCGGACGGCAGTCTGTGGGAAGGCGGAACATCTGTGATGATGCCTGAGCCAGAATATTCACTTTCAAAGGACCTGGAGAGATTACGGGATTATGATCAAAAAGGAGAGAAAAATGCCGAAAAAAGAGAAATACTTACTTAAGGCATCCATTGCGCTGGCCGCAGTGTTTGCCGTCGCGCCTGCATCCAATGCGATGCACATCATGGAGGGTTACCTGCCGGCAGGCTACTGTGTGGCATGGGGACTCATCTGCCTGCCGTTTCTGATCGCAGGCTTCTTTTCCCTGAGAAACAAAGTAAAGGAAAACAGAAGAAATCTGACACTGATTGCCATGTCGGGAGCGTTTATCTTTGTAATTTCTTCTCTGAAGATTCCGTCTGTGACGGGAAGCTGTTCCCACATGACAGGAACCGGTCTGGGAGCAATTCTGTTCGGACCGGCCTCTGTCAGTGTGCTGGGAATTATTGTGCTGATTTTCCAGGCAGTGCTTCTGGCACACGGAGGCCTGACGACACTGGGGGCCAATACCTTTTCCATGGCTATCGCGGGGCCGCTGATATCTTTCGGAATCTACAGACTCAGTCAGAAGATGAGGATAAACAAAAGAATCGGAATCTTCCTGGCGGCGTGTCTGGGGGATCTGTTTACTTACTGTGTAACCAGTATCCAGCTTGCCCTTGCCTATCCGTCTGAAGCAGGCGGCGTGGGGGCTTCTGTGGTGAAGTTCCTGGGTGTGTTTGCACCGACTCAGCTTCCGCTGGCTGTAATCGAGGGGATACTGACCGTGGTGATTGTGATCGGGCTGGAGACATATGCAAAGCCTGAATTAAAGAGCATTGGTTTTTTCAAAGAGAAGGAGGCGCGGTAAGATGAGCAAAAACAGGAAAACCGTGCTGATCCTGCTTGCCGCAGCTGTTCTTATTGCAGTTGTGCCGCTGTTTGCCTTAAAAGGCGCTGAATTCGGCGGCTCAGATAATGCGGGAAGCGAGATGGCATCTGAAATAAACGAAGAGTATGAACCCTGGTTTACCCCGGTGCTGGAAACCGCGCTGGGAGGAGAACTGCCCGGCGAGGTGGAAAGTCTGATTTTCTGTGTCCAGACCGGAATCGGAGTGGGCGTCATTGCATTTTTCATGGGACGTTTTGTAGAACGGAAGAAGTGGATGAAAGAAGAAACGGATCATGATAGTAATTGATAAGCTGTGTTACCGCTCCCGGCTCAGATATGTAAATGCGTCGGAGAAGTTTCTGTATACTGTTGCTACACTTGTGATCTGTATTGCGGGCCGCTCCCCTGCAGCGGCGGCCGCTGCTTTCGCGGCAAACGGGATCCTGACGGTGAGGAAGGGGGGAATTCCCCTATCCCGCTATTTGAAACTTCTTATGGTGCCGCTGGCTTTTCTGATTCCGGGATGTGCGGCAGTGATTATAAATGTTTCAGAAACGCCCCTGGACGCCTTTGCGTTTCCGGTCGGAGACTGGTATATTACCGGAAGCAGAGCTTCTGTAATGAACGGCGCGCTGCTGTGGGCGGTGGCGCTTTCGGCAGTCAGCTGCCTGTATTTTCTGTCGCTGAATACGACCATGACAGATATACTGGGAGTTTTCCGGAAACTGCATGTCCCGGAGCTGATGATTGAGCTAATGCTGCTGATCTACCGGTTTGTCTTTGTGCTTCTGGAGACGGCATCCGCTATAACGACTGCTCAGAAATCCCGGCTGGGAAACCGGAATTACCGGACAAAAGTACGGGCTTTCGGCAGTATGGGAAGCGCCCTTTTTATTCAGGCCTTCCGAAGAGCGAATGCCTTGTATGACGCTATGGAGTCCCGGTGCTATGACGGAACCATCCGGGTGCTTTCAGAGGAGCAGCCGGTGAGGAAAAAAGAAATATGTTATATTGCAGTATTTGAAATTATGCTGCTGGCTGTTACAATAGGGAGTAGAGCGATATGAACCATACAGAAGACTGGGTGATCGAGGCTGAAAATCTGTCCTATTCTTATGAAGAAAATGACAGAAAGGCACTGGACGGCCTGAGCGTCCGGATCGGACGGGGAAAGAAAGTGGCTTTTATGGGCGGAAATGGTTCCGGGAAATCCACATTTTTTCTGTGCCTGAACGGGATCCTCCGGCCGGATAAGGGCCGGGTGCTCATTGATGGAAAACCTGTCTCCTATACGCGGAAAGGTCTGCTGGAAGTGAGAAAAAAGGTGGGAATTGTATTCCAGGAGCCGGACAACCAGCTGTTTTCCGCCAGTGTTTTTCAGGAGATTTCCTTCGGGATTCTGAATCTGGGTACGGAGGAAGAGACCGTCCGGAAGGAAGTGGAACAGGTGATCCGGGAGCTGGATATTACGCCTTTTAAAGACCGTCCGGCCCATGCGTTAAGCGGGGGACAGAAAAAGCAGGTGGCTATTGCTGATATACTGGTCATGCATCCGCAGGTGATGATTCTGGATGAACCGGCTTCTGCCCTGGATGCAGTTCACACGAAAAAGGTGCATGAACTGATCCGGAGACTTACGGAGCAGGGCATTACGGTTCTTATGTCTCTTCACGATATTGATTATGCCTGGTCCTGGGCGGATGAGATTGTGCTGATGGACAGGGGCAGGGTGATCCGGCAGGGAACGCCCCGGGAAGTATGTGAAGATGAGGCGGCCCTGAGACAGGCAGGCCTGGAGCGCCCGGCCGTGCTGCGGATCTATGAGAAACTGAAAGAAAAGGGAGTGCTGTCCGGTGGCCGGATCCCCGGAAGTATGGATGAACTGACAGAAATGCTGTTATAAAAATTTCAGACAGAGAAGGAGTATTAGCGGGATGAAAAAAGGGATTCTGATTGTAAGCTTCGGAACAAGCTATCTGGATACGCTGGAAAAGACGATTGCGGTGATTGAACGGGAAGCGGCGGAGAAGTTCCCCCAGGCCGGTGTATACCGTGCGTTTACCAGTTCGGTTATTATCCGCAAGCTGAAGCGGACAGCCGGCCTTGCTGTTGATACAGTGGGAGAGGCGCTGAAACGGATGGCGGCAGACGGGGTGGAGGAAGTAATCGTCCAGCCCACTCATATTATTAACGGAATAGAAAACGATGTTATGACGGAAAGTCTGATGGCCCATATGGGACAGTTCCGTCAGATCCGCGCGGGGAAACCTCTCCTGAGCAGTGTGGATGATTATAAAAAGTCCGTTCATGCGGTGATGGCGGAGACAGAGCTGGAACCGGATGAAATGCTTGTGCTGATGGGACACGGTACTGACCATCACGCCAATTCCGCTTACCCTACTTTGGAGTACACCTTTCACGCTCTGGGATATACCCAGGTTCTGGTAGGGACAGTGGAGAGTTTTCCGGAGCTGAAGAACGTTATATCTAGACTGGAGATTTCCGGAAAGAAAAAGGCGGTGCTTATGCCGTTTCTTCTTGTGGCCGGTGACCATGCAAAAAATGATATGGCAGGAGAGGAAGATTCCTGGAAGAGCCAGCTGGAAGAAGCGGGGTATGAAGTACGGGTGATTCTGAAAGGACTGGGAGAACTGGAGGGAATCCGGAAGATTTTTCTGGAGCATATTGAGGAAGCAGCGGAAGGATGAATACAAAATCCGGGATGGTAAAAGAAGGACAGCGCGGACTTTAAGAGGTCCGTCTGACGGTGAAAAGAAGGAGGAGAACATTATGCTGGAAATCGGAACAAAAGCGCCGGCGTTTGAACTGCCGGATCAGAATGGCGACATACACACACTGGAGGAATATAAAGGAAAGAAAGTGATTCTGTATTTCTATCCGAAAGATAACACACCGGGATGCACAAAGCAGGCCTGCGGGTTCGGGGAGCTTTATCCTCAGTTTACTGAAAAGGGCACGGTTGTAATCGGAGTGAGCAAAGACAGCGTGGCGTCCCACAAAAAATTTGAAGAAAAATACGGCCTGCCCTTTACCCTGCTTTCCGATCCGGAACTGTCCTGTATTCAGGCCTATGACGTGTGGAAAGAGAAGAACATGTACGGCAGAAAGACAATGGGCGTAGTCCGCACCACATATCTGATCGACGAAAACGGTGTAATCATCCGTGCATTCGGCAAAGTGAAGGCAGCGGACAACCCGGCTCAGATGCTGGGAGAGCTTGAAACAGAAGAGGAGCAGTCACAGGAAAGATGAATCGGGATATCGGGACAACCCGTTCTGGCCTCCGGCTGGGATATACTACCGGGAGCTGTGCAGCCGGAGCGGCAAAAGCGGCGGCCCGGATGCTTCTCGGACAGGAGGAGATCCGGCAGGTCCGGCTGATGACGCCGAAAGGAATCGAGCTGTATCTGGATCTTGAGGAGATTACCCGGAACGATACGTACGCAGAATGTGCGGTCCGCAAATACAGCGGAGACGATCCGGATGTGACGGACGGCCTGCTTGTTTTTGTACGGGCGGAGAAGACGGCAGAACCGTTTTTGTCCGGTCCCCGGGTTCTTATAGAAGGCGGACCGGGGGTGGGACGGGTGACCAGACCCGGACTGGAACAGGAAGTGGGACAGGCAGCTATTAACAGAGTGCCCCGCCGGATGATCCGGGACGGAGTTCTTGAGATGTGTGAGAAATACGGGTACAGGGGAAGCATAAAAGTAACAGTATCTGTACCCGGAGGGGAAAAAACTGCAAAGAAGACCTTTAATCCCCGGCTGGGGATTGAAGGCGGTCTGTCCATTCTGGGAACGACAGGGATTGTGGAGCCCATGAGTGAAAAAGCTCTGACGGATACCATTTATCTGGAAATGAAAATGATCCGGGAGAGCGGCTGTCTCAGGTGCTTTGTAACGCCGGGAAACTACGGCAGCGATTTCCTGCAAAAGGAACTTTCAGCAGATCCCCGGCTGTGTGTAAAGTGCAGCAATTATGTGGGAGAGGCCATTGACTTTGGAAAGATTCTGGGCATGAAGGGAATCCTTCTTGTGGGGCATATGGGGAAATTTATCAAGCTGGCGGCCGGCGTAATGAATACCCATTCCAGACAGGCCGACTGCCGGATGGAAGTGTTTGCTTCCCACGCGGCGCTGGCAGGCGCGGGACAGAAGACGGTGGAACGGATCATGAACTGCATCAATACTTCCGAGGCTGCGGCGGTTCTCCGGGAGGAAGGGCTTCTGCAGCCGGTCCTCCGGACTGTTATGGAGCGGATGGAATTTTATCTCCGGCAGCGGGCAGGAGGAGAACTGGCGGTTGAGGCGGTTATGTTCTCTGCAGAAGACCAGATCCGGGCAGAGACCTCAGGAGCCAGGCAGATGCTTCGGAAGATTACAGAAGGAGAGACACAGATATGAGTGGAAAATTTACAGGGGCGGGGGTAGGTCCGGGGGATCCGGAACTGATTACATGCAAAGCCCTTCGCGTAATCCGGGAGAGCAGTGTGATCGCGATACCTGTATCGGATCCGGAATTAGAGGAACCGGTCCGGGACACCTGCCCGGAGAAAGGCATATACAGCAGGTATCTGCAGGGCTGCGTGGCATACCAGACAGCCCGGAAGGCGTGCCCGGAGACGGAGGACAAAGAGGTGCTGTTTCTTCCCATGCCTATGATTAAAGAGAAAGAGCGGCTGAAAGCGGTGCACGACATGGATGTCCGTCAGGTGGCGGAACTACTGGATCAGAACCGGGATGTGGTATTTCTTACCCTGGGAGATCCTTCTGTTTATTCTACCTGTATGTATGTGCACAAACGTCTGAAACGGATGGGGTATGAAACAGCTCTTGTTCCGGGAGTTACATCTTTCTGCGCGGCCGCAGCCCGGCTGGACTGTTCTCTTGCGGAAAACCGGGAAGAACTTCATATTCTTCCGGCGTCCTATGATATTGAGGAGGGGCTGAAATTGCCGGGAACGAAGGTGCTGATGAAAGCAGGCAGGAAGATGGGGCAGGTGAAAGCCCTTCTCCGGGAAAGGGATCTGGAGGCAAAGATGGTGGAAAACTGCGGCATGGAGGGGGAACGCGTTTTCCGGAGCAGGGAAGAGATACCGGATCAGGCCGGCTATTATTCCCTTCTTGTCGTGAAGGAACGGTCGGAGAAGAGCAGGGACAGGAAAAGGAGGAACAGGCCATGATTACATTTGTCGGAGCAGGTCCGGGAGCGGCGGATCTGATTACTCTGCGGGGACAGAGGCTTCTTCAGGAGGCGGATATTGTGGTTTATGCAGGTTCTCTTGTGAATCCGGACCTGCTCTCTTTGTGCCGGGAGTCCTGTAAAGTTTACAACAGCGCCGGAATGACGCTGGAAGAAGTGATGGATGTAATGGAGAAAGGCGAGATGCAGGGACTGCGTGTCGTCCGTCTCCACACAGGCGATCCCTGTCTGTACGGAGCCATAAAGGAACAGATGGACTGTCTGGATGAAAAAGGTATTGCCTATGAAGTATGTCCGGGAGTCAGCTCATTCTGCGGAGCTGCCGCAGCTCTTGGAGCAGAGTATACCCTTCCCGGCGTATCCCAGTCGGTGGTGATTACCCGTATGGCAGGAAGAACGCCGGTGCCTGAGAGGGAGTCCATCCGAAGTTTCGCGGCCCACCGGGCGACTATGGTGATCTTTTTAAGCGCCGGAATGCTTCCGGAGCTTTCCAGAGAGCTGATCAGAGGCGGATATCCCCCGAAGACTCCTGCGGCGGTTGTGTACAAAGCCACCTGGCCGGAGGAGAAAGTACTCAGATGTACGGTGGAAACTCTGGCAGAGACGGCCCGGGCGGAAGGCGTCCGGAAGACAGCGCTGATTGTTGTGGGAGAAGTGCTGGAGGGAGAATATGAGCGGTCGAAGCTCTATGATCCTTCTTTTACTACAGAATTCCGTCAGGGCACAGAATCTCCGAGGAAAGAGGCGGAAGCGCAGACGGAAGAAGGAGGAGCCAATGAATAAAATCTATGTAACCGGGCTGGGGCCGGGGGCGGAAGACCAGATGACAATCCGGGCCAGAAAAGTGCTGGAGCACTGTCCGGTGATTATCGGTTATACAGTATATATTGACCTGATCCGGGATCTGTTTCCGGGAAAGGTGTTTTTAAGCACGCCCATGCGCAGAGAGGCAGACCGATGCCGGATGGCTTTTGAAGAGGCGGAAAAAGGACAGGATGTGGCGATTGTCTGCAGCGGAGACGCAGGCATCTACGGCATGGCCGGACTGATCTGCGAGATCGGAAAAGAGTATCCGCAAACGGAAATAGAGATTGTGCCCGGACTGACTGCCGCGTCAGCCGGAGCGGCCCTGCTTGGCGCGCCTCTTATGCATGATTTCGCAGTCATCAGTCTCAGTGATCTGCTGACTCCCTGGGAGACCATTGAAACGCGGCTCCGGGCGGCGGCGGCCGCGGATTTTGTGATCTGCCTTTACAATCCATCCAGTAAGAAACGGGCGGATTATCTGAACCGGGCCTGCCGGATTATTCTGGAATACAGGGACGGGGCAAATGTGTGCGGTATTGCGAAGAATATCGGACGGGAGGGGGAGTCTGTCCGGATTCTTTCTCTGGACCAGCTCAAAGATACGGGGACAGATATGTTTTCTACCGTATTTATCGGGAACTCCCGGACAGTGGAACTGAACGGGCGGATGGTTACGCCCAGAGGATATAAAGATGTGTGAGAACAGAAATCAGCAGACAGAAAAACAGAAAATCTTTCTTGTGGGAATCGGAATGGGAACGGCGGTATCCCTGACCGGCCAGGCCGGAGAGGCGATTGCGCGCTGTGATTATCTGATCGGCGCCCGGCGGATGCTGGATCTCCTTCGTGAGACGGGAAATCCGCAAGAACCGGTGGAATCCGGGACGGCCAGAGAGAGAGAATATGCGGAGGCATATGTGACGGAAGAGATCCTTTCCCTGATCCGGCAGCAGAGAGAGCGGCGGTGTATTGGCGTGCTTCTTTCCGGAGATACCGGATTTTACAGCGGAGCGAAAAAGCTGGCCCGGCGTCTGGAGGAAGCGCCGGACCTGTATGATGTGGAAGTGATACCGGGGATCAGTTCAGTCTCATATCTGGCAGCCCGGTTGTGTACTTCCTGGGATGACGCTGCAATCGTGAGTCTTCACGGCCGGGAGGCCGGCTTTATCCGGACTGTTTTATGCAGCAGGAAAACATTTCTCCTGCTGGGAGGAAAGGACGCCGGCAGCAGGATGCTTCAGAAACTGAAATATTATGGGATAGATGATGTGACCGTGACGGTGGGAAGCCGGCTGTCGTATCCGGATGAGAAGATCCTGTCCGGTCACCCGTCAGAACTGAGCGGGGAAGATGTGGAGGGCCTGTGCACAGTGCTGATCGAAAATCCCCGGCCGGAAAACCGGGCGACTCCTCATATCCGGGATGAGGAATTTGTCCGGGGAAAGGTTCCCATGACCAAAGAGGAAGTGCGGGCGGTCAGTATTGCCCGTCTGAACCTGACCGGAGACGGGGTTGTCTATGATATCGGGGCGGGAACCGGTTCTGTGTCCGTGGAAGCCGCCTGCTGCAGTGACCGGATCCGGGTATATGCAGTGGAAAAGAATGAGCGCGCTCTGGAGCTTCTCGAGCAGAACCGGAAAAAGTTCCGGGCGGACGGCATCCGCATTGTCGGGGGACAGGCACCGGAAGTACTGGATGATCTGGAACCGCCCACCCATGTACTTATCGGGGGGAGCGGCGGCAGACTGCGGGAAATTCTGAAAGCTGTTATCCGGAAAAATCCCCGGGTCCGTATTGTGATCAACGCCATTTCAATGGAAACCATAAAAGAAGTGATGGATGCCGCGCAGGAGGGACTTCTGCCTCATATGGAGATAACCCAGCTGTGTGTATCCCGGTCCAGAGAGCTGGCCGGGTATCATATGATGACCGGGCTGAATCCGGTATATATCATTTCCGCCGGAGGGGAAGAACCGGAGGCAGACTCCGATCAGGACCGGGGTGGAATATAAGCCGGGTGTACGCCGGTATGAAGAAGAGAGGATGTTCAGATGGAGAAGCAGACGGAAGCAGTTCAGAATGATGCAGCGAAGGACAGATCTCCGGGAAACAGGCATTCAGAAAACGGGTCTGCAGAGAACAGGTCTGCAGAAAACGCATTTGCAGGAAACAGATCTTCGGCCGGTCGGAAGCAGGAGATCCTGGGTATTCTTCTTGCAGCGCCTGCCAGCGGCAGCGGAAAAACAGCGGTTTCCTGCGCCCTTATGGCGGCCTTTCAGAAAAAAGGGTTTGCAGTGAAGGCCTGCAAATGCGGCCCGGACTATATTGATCCCATGTTTCACCGGGAAGTGCTGGGTGTGGATTCGGAAAATCTGGATCTGTTTTTCACGGACGAAGATATGCTTGAGAAAATATATGCCCGCCACGGGGAAGGGGCAGATCTTGTGATTACGGAAGGTGTGATGGGATATTATGACGGCATGTCTCTGGACTCGGCGAAGGCCAGTTCCTATCATGTGGTCCGGACGCTGAAACTTCCGGTGATCCTTGTTGTCTCCGGCAGAGGCGTGGCGCTCAGTCTTGCCGCAGTGATAAAAGGAATGGCGGAGTACAGAAGGGACAGCGGGATACAGGGAATTCTGTTAAATCAGATTTCGGCAGGACTTTATCCCCGGCTGAAAGAGATGCTGGAGCGTGAGCTGGAAAGCATGGGACATTCCATCCCTGTGCTCGGGTATATTCCCCGGGATCCGGCCTTCTGTTTCGAAAGCCGGCATCTGGGCCTTGTGACGCCGGAAGAAACAGACGGATTAAAAGAGCAGCTCAGAAAAGCAGGAGATATTCTATCTGAGACAGTGGATCTGGATCAGATCCTGCAGATCGCCGAAAGTGCGGTGATGCAGGAGGGGGAGCGGACGGACAGATGGGGCGGCCGGGACAGAGCAGACAGCAGAAAGTATCCGGACGGCCCCTGTATTGCCGTGGCCAGGGACCGGGCCTTCTGTTTTTACTACAAAGACAATCTGGAGCTTCTGAAAGAACTGGGATGCCGTCTGGTATTTTTCAGTCCCCTTTCTGACCGGCGGCTTCCTGAGGCGGACGGCATCATCCTGGGCGGCGGTTATCCGGAACTGTATGCGGGGGACCTGTCTTCTAACCGCAGCATGGGTGATTCCATCCGCCGGGCTATAGAGAAGGGCGTTCCCTGTCTGGCCGAGTGCGGCGGCTTTTTGTATCTGCACGAAACTCTGCAGGATGAAAACGGCAGAGAATGGCCCATGGCAGGGATTGTCAGAGGAAAAGCCTTTCCCGCAGGCCGGCTGACCCGGTTCGGCTATGTGGAGATCGGACGGAATCATGATGCGGGACAGAGTACGGCAGCAGACAGCTGGCTGACGGCGGAAGATAAAATCCGGGGACACGAGTTCCACTACTGGGACAGCACAGACAACGGCAGCAGCTGTACCGCTGTCAAGCCGGACGGAAAACGGAGTTGGAACTGTATTCATGCAGAAAAAAATCTCTTCGCAGGATTCCCCCATCTGTACCTACCCTCATGCAGGGAATTCGCAGAGCGATTCGTGGGGAAATGCAGAAATTATCAGAAAACTTCAGTCAAAAGGGACGGACCCCTTTGACTGGAATAGTCAGACAACTTGAGGTAAAGGGGTCCGTCCCCTTTGGGAGAAAAATATGGAATTGCAGGAACAATTGAGAAAAATCAGCCCGGCAGACGGGGATTATATGGAAATGGCTAAGGAGAGATGGCGGACGGTGGCCAAGCCGCTCCACAGTCTGGGAAAGCTGGAAGACGCGGTGATCCGGATGGCGGGCATGAAGAGAAGGGTGGATTTTGGCCTTGATAAGAAAGCCCTTGTGATCATGTGCGCGGATAACGGCGTGGTGGCCGAGGGCGTGACCCAGACGGGGCAGGAGGTTACGGCGATTGTCGCAGAGAACTTTACCCGGGGCGCTGCCAGTGTGTGTATGATGGCACAGGTGGCGGGAGCGGATCTGTTCCCCGTGGATATCGGTATGGCTTCGGATGTGCCCGGCCTGACCAGAGCAGAGTACAAGATTGCCCGGGGAACCGGCAACATGGCTCACGGTCCTGCCATGACCCGGACGCAGGCAGCGCAGGCGGTTCTTACAGGCATCCGTATGGTGGAAGAACTGGCGGATGAGGAATATGACCTGATTGCCACCGGAGAAATGGGCATCGGGAATACCACTACCAGCAGCGCTGTGGCGTCGGTTCTTCTCGGCTGTGATCCGGAAACGGTGACAGGACGGGGAGCCGGCCTGAGCACAGAGGGACTTACAAGGAAAATTCAGGTGATCCGGCAGGCTGTAAGCCTGAACCGGCCGGATCCGGAGAACCCTCTGGATGTGCTGGCAAAGGTCGGCGGCCTGGACATTGCAGGTCTGGCAGGAGTATTCCTGGGCGGAGCTATCTGCCGGATCCCTGTGGTAATTGACGGCTTTATCTCGTCTGTGGCAGCCCTCTGCGCGGCCCGTCTGGCGCCGGATGCGTCCGACTACATGCTGCCCTCCCACCGTTCGGGAGAACCTGCCGGAGGACTGGTGCTGGAAGCCCTGGGGCTTTCGCCTTTTCTTGAGTGCAACATGTCTCTGGGGGAGGGAAGCGGAGCGGTGGCAGTCCTTCCCCTTCTGAAAATGGGACTGGAAGTGTACCGGAAAATGAGCACCTTTGATGAGATCCATGTACAGCAATATGAGGAGTTGAAGTAAATGCATCTGGTAAAATCACTGGCAGTGGCTCTGTCCATGTACTCGAAAATTCCGGCCCCGGCAGTGGAGTGGAAGGAAGAAAATATGAAGTACGCCATGTGCTTTTTTCCGGTTGTCGGCGTGGCTGTGGGGGCTTTGCAGTATCTGGCCTCGGCGGTACTTCTCGGATTAACCGGCTGCGGAGCCGTCCTTTTTTCGGCCGTGATGACTTTGATTCCTGTCCTTGTGACGGGAGGGATTCATCTGGACGGATTTGCCGATACCACGGACGCCCTTGCCTCCTGGGGAAGTAAGGAGAAAAAGCTGGAGATTCTGAAAGATCCCCACACCGGCGCCTTTGCCGTGATCGGTCTGTGCTGCTGGTTTCTCTTTACATTTGCTCTGTGGAGCGAAGTGCCGGACAGCGGAAACTGCCGGAACACTCTGGCGGCAGCCGCCTGTATGTATGTGCTGTCCAGGGCACTCAGCGGAATTTCAGTGGTGACCTTTCCGGCGGCGAAAAACAGCGGTCTTCTCCGGACATTTCAAGACAGCGCCCACAAGACCAGAGTCCGGATTGTGCTCTTCCTGTGGGCAGTTCTGGCCGGGACTCTGATGTGCCTTCTGTCGCCGGTTCAGGGGGCTGCAATGCTGGCGGCCGCGGCTGTGATCTTTCTTTACTATTATCGCCTGTGTAAAAAGCAGTTCGGGGGGACGACGGGAGATCTGGCCGGGTATTTTCTCCAGCTCTGTGAACTGGGAATGCTGGCAGCCTTTGTCCTGGCAGGAGGTCTTTTATGGAAGTGATTTTTATCCGGCATCTGCCCACGCCGGGGAATGAAAAGAAGCAGTATATCGGAAGGACGGACGAAGCCCTGTCTCACAGGGCGGTAACGTCCTTTCGTAAGAAAAGAGAAATGTATCTCAAAAATCCGAAAGAAACGGACGGGGAATACGCCCCTTTTTATCCGCCGGCAGAGATGATAGTGGCAAGTCCCATGAAACGCTGTGTGCAGACGGCGGAACTGATTTATCCGGGACAGAAGATTGTAACGGAACCGGAACTCAGGGAGTGTGATTTCGGCAGATTTGAGGGAAAGACCTATGAGGAGCTGAAAGGCGATCCGGCCTATATCGCGTGGCTTGAGAGCGGAGGCACTCTTGCTTTTCCGGAAGGAGAAGACCAGCAGGCGTTTCGGAGCCGCTGTGCGGAAGGCGTCCACAGATGGCTGCAGAAGGGCCTTGCAGAAAAGAAAAAAAGTATCGCCTTTGTGGTTCACGGCGGAACGATCATGGCCGCCCTGCACAGACTGGCGGAAGGGGAGCATGGCTTTTACGACTGGCAGACCGGAAACGGCCGGGGCTTTGCCGCTCTGGCGGCGGAGGTCGAGTGGCAGGCGGGCAGGGAGATCCTCCGTAAAATCAGAGAACTGCCGGTGGGGTAAACACAGGGCAGAAGGAAGGTGACAATAGTTGGGAAAGAGAGAAAATCAGACATATAAAACAGATCTGACCGGGAAGAAGATCGCTGTTGTAGGCGCCGGAGGCGTAGGCGGCTTTCTGGCCGGAATGCTGGGCCGGGTGTGTCCCCATCTTACTCTGGCGGCGAGAGGCGCCAGAAAAGAGGCGATTCTTAAGAACGGCCTGGTGCTTCACAGCGAATACAAAGGGGAAATCACGGTTCATCCGGAGACGGTGACAGAGCTTTCCGGCATGACAGAGCAGGAGTACATTTTTGTCTGTGTAAAAAATTATTCATTGGAGGATGTGTGCCGGGAGCTGGAACATGCGGTGACAGAGGATACGGTAATGATTCCCGTAATGAACGGGGTGGATCCCGGGGACAGAATCCGTTCTCTGATCAGCAGAGGCACAGTGGTGGACTCTCTGATCTATATTGTCTCTTTCGCAAATGAGGACTATTCCGTCACCCAGCAGGGAGATTTCGCGAATCTGCGGATCGGGATCACGGACGCAGACATATCAGAAAAGGTGAAGATCGGGGAAGTCTCGGCGATTCTGAGAGCGGCGGATATTGACCATCAGGTGTCGGACGAGATTGAAGTGGAAATCTGGCGCAAGTATATTCTGAACTGTGCCTACAACGTAGCGACTGCCTACTATGATAATACCATCGGAGAGCTGAGAAAAGATTCCCGGAAGGCGGCGGAGTATGAGGCCCTTGTAAACGAAGCATGGCAGGTGGCGCTTGCAAAAGGCGTGGCGGTGACTCAGGAACACGTTGACGCTATTATCCACAGATTTTATAAGGAACTGGCCGGGAATGCCACCAGTTCTCTGCAGCGGGATATCCGGGCAGGCAGGACGGCGGAGACAGAGACCTTCAGCGGATATATTGTTCACGAAGGAAAGAAACTGGGGCTGGATCTTCCGGTTTCCTCTAAAATGTATGAGGGTCTGAAAAAAGCAGGAAAGGACAGGACGGAGAATGAGTAAAAACAAGGATAAAACCAATGTAATGCGCATACTGGATCAGAAGAAGATTACCTATATCAGCCACAATTATGAGAGCACCGGGGCCATCAGCGGCGTAGAGGTGGCGCAGGCGCTGAATCAGGATCCGGACATGGTGTTTAAGACGTTGGTTACCGTGGGAAAATCAAAAGCAAACTATGTGTTTGTCGTTCCGGTGAAAAAGGAACTGGATCTGAAAAAAGCAGCCCGCGCTGTAGGAGAGAAGAGTATTGAGATGATCAAGTCCAAAGAACTGCTTCCGCTGACCGGGTATATTCACGGAGGGTGTTCCCCCATCGGCATGAAAAAGCAGTTTGTGACAACTATAGACCAGTCCGCCGCAGACTGTGAGCGGATCATATTCAGCGGAGGAAAAATCGGATACCAGGTGGAGATGAGCCTCTCTGATCTGGAAAAAGTGATTCCTTTTCAGCTGGCGGATATTGCAGAATAGGCAAAGAATAAAGAAGCGGCTTCCGGCTGTCTGATTTTCTGTATGAGACAGCGCCGGTTCATATCCATATTCGAATGAGAAAGGCAGGTGAGGAGAAATGCTCCGCTATACAGGAAAACGAATCGTGACAGGGATTCTCTCCCTTTTTGTCCTTGCTACGGCTACCTTCTTTCTCATTCATTTTATGCCGGGCAGCCCGTTCCAGAGCGGAGCAGTTTCCCAGCAGGTGGTAGACACCCTTGAGAAAGAGTACGGGCTGAGTGAACCGCTGATTTCCCAGTATTTCTCCTACATGGGCAATCTGCTGCAGGGAGATCTGGGCATTTCCTACACAGAGCCGGGGACCGGCGTGGCGGAAATTATCGGGCGGACCTGGCCGCTGACCGCGTCGGTGGGAATTGCGGCGCTTCTGACGGCGGTAATCACGGGAACCGGGCTGGGAATCCTCCGGGCGGTTACAAAGCGCAGAGCAGTGAAAAGTGTGATTTCCGCAGGAGAAATGCTGGCGGCAGGCATTCCCGGATTTGCCGCAGCTTTTCTTCTCCTGTATGTATTCAGCATGAAACTGAAGGTGTTTCCGGTATCCGGCCTTCTGACGCCGGCCCACTATGTGCTTCCTACGGTGGCTCTGGCTCTGTATCCCGCCGCAGTGATCTGCCGGCTGACCGGAAATTCCCTGGAGACGGAACTCCGGAAAGAATATGTGGTCTTTGCCCGGATGAAGGGGCTGAGCCGGCGCCGTACCGTGCTTACCCACGCTTTGAAAAATGCGTATCTTCCGGTTCTGCGTTATCTGGGACCGGCTATGGCATATCTGCTTACCGGGAGCTTTGCGGTGGAGAGTATATTTAATATTCCGGGGCTGGGACGGGAATTTGTAAATTCCATCACAAACAGGGACTACACCCTGATCCTGGGACTGACCGTGTTTATGGGAGCCGTGGTGATCCTGGCAAATCTGCTGACGGATCTTCTGTGCGCATGGCTGGATCCCCGGACGCGGAGATCCATTTCCGGTGATATCTGACAAAGGAGGCGGCAGTTTGGGAAACTTCATTTTTCATTTCAGAGGCAGAAGAGCAGA